>JAEWOQ010000616.1 GCA_023460875.1 Pseudomonadota bacterium | reverse complement strand
CATGACTGCTATGTGCCGGGCGGCGACGCGAATGGACAGCGCTTTCGACTCTGGCGCTTGACTTTGATCGCACAAAGTGCGGAACCGGCCGACACAAACTCACACAGAAATTCTGTTAACAGCTATGACCCCCACCCGTCACCCATCGCGCTCCGTGCCCAGCGCTCTGCGGGACACTCGCGCGCGCGCAGCGCGTGCCACTCTAGGCAAGAGCGTTCTCCTCGGCGACTCACGGTGGTGGTGGCGCGCGCGAGCACGCAGCCGGAGTGACCCTCGCGCCCGCAGCGAAGCGAGGACGCGAGGCCTTGGCGCGACGCCCTCCGACGGGGGAGCAACCCCAACCTCCGGCGATCTAACGACGCACTTCGAATACACGGCGGACGAGGCTCGGGTGGTGCGCCGGGACAGCGATCGCACCCGCCACTTCGTGGGCGACCTCTACCAGAGGGTCATCGGCCCCACTGGCGACACGCTCGAGGAGCGCTTCCGCGTCCAAGCCGGCGGCCGCCTCATCGGCGAAAGCGTCCGCGCCGACGGCGCCGAGCGCACCCTCTACGCCCACACTTGTTCCTGCTCACGCCAGACGAGGGACTTCGGCTCGCGTCCTTCGATGGGCCTCGTCATGTGAGCAAGACGTGATGCCGATCGCCGCGGCCCCAATGGACCCGCGGCGATCGGCTCCGCCCGGGGTCAGTCTCCGGGGGGCGCAGTCGCGGGCTGGCGCGCGCGGACCTCTGGGTTGCGCCGCGAGCGTCCCCAGCGTTCAACTTGAACGCTGCGATGGCTTGACATCCGTTCAGTTACCGGCGATACTTCAGACTGGAATGGCTACGTGGGGAGCGTGGGACCGACTCGACTGGCTCGATCGTCAAGCGGCGGAAGTGGCGCGCAGCGCGGGAGGTCTGCGCCTCCTCTTGGGAGAGGCGTTGGCGCGCATCGACTCACGGAGCGCTCATCATGCCCTTGGGTTTGCCTCGCTCGGAACCTACGCCGCGGAGCGCTGCAACCGCGGAGTGACCTGGGCGCGGGACGCAATGCGCTATGCGCGCGAGGTCGAGCCGTGGCCGGATGTCCGTTGTGCCGTGCTCGCCGGTCGCGTCACCTGGAGCGCTCTTGGCTTATTGCTCCGCGCGCTTCGGCCCTACGCCGAGGCGCGTGCAGCGCTGAGCTCCGAGGCGGTGCGCTCCGCCGAACAGATTTGGGTCGAGCGGGCCCAGAGCATGACGGTGCGCGCGTTTCGTGAAGCGGTGCGCGACGCGTCGGGTGAGGCCTGCGAGGCTACATGCAGCGCAGGGGCGGAGTCAGACGACGTTGGCGGCGAGGTGCGCTCGGTGCATCCTTTCCTGCGGCGCCTGCCCGCCCATGTGTTGACGCTCACGGTGGGCGCGGAGCTGGCCTGGTGGTTTCACTGCGCCCGCAGCGTCTACGAGCGCAGCGTGTGCGACTGTCCAGCCGCGGCGCGCAGCGCTGAGAGCTTTGTCTTGTCTCTGCTTGCGGAGGCTCGCACGGAGCTCGAGGGTGACGCGCCCCTCGATGAAGAGGCCGTGGAGCGGTGGGGCGCCTACGTGGAGATGCTCGAGGAGTGGCGCGAGGAGTCCGAGCGACGCTGCGACGAGCAGCGTTCGCAACTTGTGGGAGTCGGCGGCTATGCATGTGTGTCCAGCGCCGGGGCCATGCGCAGCGACGTAGAGCGCAGCGACGTAGAGCGCAGCGATGATCCAGCAGAGCTCGACAGCGAAGTGCGGCGCTTGGCGGCGAGACTCGCCCGGCGTGACCTCGAGCTCGGTCGCCTCGCCGACTGGCTACAAAGAGCCGAAGCTTGGCGCAGACTCGGCTTCGCTAGCGAGGCTCACTACGTGATCGAGCGCATGGGCTGCTCCTACAGCCAATGGAAAACGAAGCGCGCGCTCGCGCGCCAGCTGAGCCGGCGACCAGAGGTCCAAGCAGCCGTCACCGCCGGAGAGATCGGCGTAGAGGCGGCGGCGCTCCTTTTGCGCGTCGTGACAGATGAGCGCAGCGAGCAGCAGTGGGTGGCGCGCGCCAAGCAGCGAACCTTCAAGCACTTGCGCGAAGAGGTGCGCGTCGCTGAACTCGGAGCCCAGCAATTGGGCCACCCAGCGCTGCCGCCGTCGGAGGACACCATGCGCCGCGCCTTGGCGCTCGAAGGCCGCGTGAAGTCGGGATCCGTGCTGCTCGAAGAGGCGGAGGTGCCGCCAGCGTCCGAGAGCCGGATGTCCGTCGAAGGCCGGATGTCCGTCGCGAGCCGGGCCTGGCTCGATCTCCGTGGAGAGCTCTGGAAGGTCTTTCGAGGGGCATTTCTGCCCGACCCCGGAGAACCTGCAGGCCGTCGCGAGCCAGGGGTGTATCGCAAAGGCCAAGTACGCCTGCGCCTGCGGCTCGAGCGAGACACGCTGGTGGAGTATCGTGCCCTCGAAAAGCTCTTTCGGACGACGCGCGCGGACGACTTCTTCGAGTTTCTATGTCGTCACTTCCTCGCGGTGTGGGCGCCCGCGATGCTCACCGACGTGAAGTACGCGCACATCTACCGGCGGGACGCGTTCACGTGTTCGTCGCCCGTGTGCTCGCGCCACGACGTGCAGCCCCATCACCTGACGTTCCGATCTCACGGCGGCGGTGAGGAGGACGAGAACCTCACGACCTTGTGCACCTGGTGCCATCTCGAGGGCGTGCACGGCGGCCGGCTCCGGGTGCGTCCGCCGGCCAGCGCCATGCGTTGGCGGATCGGCGCCGCGGCGCCCTTCGAGGTCCGCGGGCGCCAGAAGATTGCGGGCTAGGACTTGGCTAGGACTTGGCTAGGACCAGATCCCTGAGTCCAGCCCTCGCTCAATCCCTGAGCAGGTTCTTCGCGATCACCATGCGCTGCACTTGGCTCGTGCCTTCGCCGATCTCGCAGAGCTTGACGTCGCGGAGGTGTCGTTCGATGTCGAACTCGCGGGTGTAGCCGTAGCCGCCGTGGATCTGGAGACAGTCATTGCAGACCGCCGTGGCGGCTTCGCTGGCGAAGAGCTTGGCCATGGAGGCTTCCATCGTGAAGCGCTCCCCTCGGGTGGCGAGCCAGGCGGCGCGGTGGATGAGGAGCTCGGCGGCGTCGAGCTGGGTCTTCGCGTCCGCCAACATGAAGCGGATCGACTGGAAGTGCGCGATGGGCTGGCCGAAGGCCTCCCGCTCCCGAGCGTAGCGCACCGCCATCTCCAGGGCGCCGCGACCGAGCCCGAGGGCCATGGCGGCGATGGAGATGCGGCCGCCGTCGAGGATGCGCATGGTGTCGATGAAGGCCCTGCCCTCGTCGCCTAGGCGCTGGGAGTCGGGCACGCGCACGTTCTCGAGGGTCACCTCCACCGTGTCGCTCGAGCGACAGCCGAGCTTCTCGAGGTGTTTGCTGGCGGAGTAACCTGGCGTATCCGTATCGACGATGAAGGCAGTGATGCCCTCTTGGGGCCGCTGCCCTTCGCTGGTGCGCGCCAACACCACGCAGAAGCCGCCGACGGAGCCCTGGGTGATGAACATCTTGGTGCCGTTCAGGACCCAGTGATCGCCGTCCCGACGCGCGGTGGTGCGCAGGGAGGCGCTGTCGGAGCCGCTGCCCGGCTCCGTGAGGGCCCAGGCGGCGAGCTTCTCCCCGCGGGCGGCGGGCGGGAGGTAATCCTTCTTCTGGGCTTCCGTGCCGAAGGCGAGGATGTGCCCCGTGCCGAGGCCGTTGTGGCTCGCGACGGTGAGCGCGAGGGAGCCGTCCACGCGCGCGCACTCCTCGACGGCGATGGCGTAGGCGAGCATGTCCATCTCCGCTCCTTCGTAGTCGGCGGGGATGCGGATACCGAGGAGGCCGAGCTCGGCGAGGCGCGGCACGAGCTCCTGGGGGAAGCGCTCCTCTCGGTCCCACTGCTTGGCGTGAGGCCTCACCTCCCGCTCACAAAACTCACGGACGGTGGCTCGGAGGATCTGATGCTGCTCGGAGAGTTCGAAGTCCACAGTGGCTCTTGGCAGTGCTCAGGACGGCGGTTGGGACGTGTCCAGGCGCGCCGCTGCACAGAGCGCGCTGGGACTTGGCATCATCGAGACATACGGCTGTCAGCTTCTTCGAGCTTAACCGATGCGTAGCCCGATGCGAACCCTCACGATCGACCGTGAGCATATCTCCCCCCGCTCACGGCTTGCGGGCGGCGTAGCGCTCGGCGGCGAGGGTCAGCTGGCTGAGGACGCGCAGCTTGGCGTGTTCCTCGAGATCGGGGTTGGGCAGCGCGTGTCCGGGCTCCGGCGGCTCACCTCCCGGATCTGGGGACGCGGCCTCCACCAAGGACGGCGCCGGGAAGACGTCGTCCCCGAGCCCGACGAGGATGTTCCCGCGGCGGGCCAGGTACCAGACGCGCGGCCTCTGGTCTTCTTCCGGGGCGAAGCGGACCCGCAGCATGCGCCGCTGCTTGAAGGGCGTCGGCCAGCCCTGCCCGCCCCGGCTGAGGGTGTTCAGCAGATCGCTGGCCCCTTGCTCGTCCTCACGGATGGCTACCAGCACCCGCCAGCGCCGATCACCGTCGCGGTAGTGGCCCACGGCGCCCGCCCCGGTGCCCCCCACCCCGAGCAGCCGCTCCCCCTCATAGCGCACTCCGAGGGGAAGGAGGTGCTCCTGGGGGAGGAGCTGCACCTCGGCCAGAGGCTCTTTGCTGCCGACGATGCGCTCGCCGAGCTCGTGGGCGATGACGGGCAACACCCGGGCGCTCGAGGCCCGCAGCTGATCGGGGGATTCGTCTTCGCTCACATAAGTGAGCTCGAGCACGTGCTGTCCCCTCCACACGTAGGCGACGCCACCCCCGAGGGCACCCGCGCCGCCCGCGTCGAGGGGTTTCACGGAGGCCTGCAGGGGATCTTCGTCGGAGAGGATGCGCTTCGTGAAGAACCCGTAGGCGCCCGAAGTGCGGGAGAAACGCGCCAGGGTCACCGCCACGGAGGCGCTGCTGGCTCGCCCGCCTAGCGTCCCGCCATCGACGTAACGCGCCGTGGTGATCCGATCCAGGCCGTAGCGCTTGTAGCCCTCACACTCACCATTGAAGAGCTCCACGCACACGTCGTCGAGATCGCCGGGCAGGGTCATGCCGTACGCCCGCATCTCGCCGTGAGGATCGAGGCAGTAGTCGCCGATGACACGGGCGAAGACCCCCTCGTCGTAGCTCGGCGCGGCTCCACCGCCGTCGCAGACGCCAGGTAGCGCTGCGACCGCAGGGGGCGGGGCCTCCCCCTTCTCCTCACTTTTCCGGCAGCCCGCGGCGGCCAGCAACACCGCAAAAAGTGCGAAATGCCGCAGTGATTGCAAGCGTCTCTTCGTGGCTGAGGAGCTGCTGGCCCGGCCCCGATCGGTGACCCGCGGTGGAAGGATCGACGCGTCCTGGTCCGCTTTGCGCTGGTTCTTCCCCATCTCGAGGGGGCTCGCGCCCGAGCCTGACGAGGCGCCTCTATCGCGCTGCATTCCTTGCGGCATACTCCTTGCTGCTCTTGCTTCGGGACCGTCCATGTCCACTCCCACACCCAACCACACTCCCGGCGGGGCTCACCGCCCCACGATGGTGGTCCCCCGGCGCAGCCGAAGGCGGATCACGCGAGGGGCGCTGCGACGTACGCTGCGAGGGTTCACGTTGATCGAGTTGATGGCGGTGGTGGTGATCGTCGGCATCCTCGCGACGATCGCCGTGCCAGGGGCCGCCAACCGGTTTCGGGAGAACCGCTCCCAGCAGGCCGCGAACGAGATCGCCACTCTCTACCGCAACGCCCGCATGCGTGCCATGGGCCGCGGGTCTGCGGTGCTCGTGCGCTGGCAGCAGGCGACGGAGACCTTCCAGGTGCTCGAGGCCATCCAAGGACAAGCCGCGTTCAACGCCGCCGACGCGGCGACTTGCGCCACCCAACCTGCGTCCCGATGCCGCAACCCGCTCACCCGCTGGCAGCCCGGAGACCCTGCGACGCAGCTCTTCCAGTCACTCGGTACCTTCACCGCGGACTCCTTGGGCGACCACACGACCACCGTCAGCGTGGCGGGCACGACCATGAGCGCCTTCGACATCTGCTTCTCGCCGATGGGAGCGGCGTACATGGCTCCCCAGAACGTCGGGGCGAACGCGGCGCTGCTCCAACCCATGGGGAACATCCCGATCGTGCGGGTGCGACGTGACAGCGACGTCGGGCTGACGCGACGGGTCTTGTTCCTCCCCAACGGCACCGCGCGCGTCGTCGCGGAGGATCCGAGCTGATGGCCCGGGCCACCCGATCTCAGGGGCACAGCGCCCGCCAGGGACACAGCGCCCGCCGCGGCTACACCATCGTGGAGCTGCTCATGGCCCTCGCCATCTTCGGCGTGGGCGTCACCGGGGTCATCGCGCTGCAGAAAGTGACGAGCGCCTCCAACCAGCACGCGCGCAACCTGGCCATCGCCACCCACGTCGCCCAGTCCTGGCAAGAGATGCTCGCCGCCGACGCCAGCAGCTGGACGGAGCTGCCCTCGGACGCCCTGGGAATGAACACCCGCTGGCTCCAGGGGGCGAGCAACGTGCCGGGCACCTGGTTCGTCCCTGCGACCGTGAACGGCTTCGGCGCGCGCTTCGGCGCCCTCGGACAGCCGCTCCCGGAGGATGCCGCGGGCGTGACTGTGTTCTGCACCCACCTGCGCCTGACGATGTTGAACAACCCCTTGGGCGTGGGCACCGCCACACAGAACAACGGCCTCATCCGCGCCGAGGTGCGGGTGTTTTGGCCGCGAGGCGCCGAGATCCCGGGGGACTACTGCGCTGCGAGCGAGGTCGCGAACGTCAGCGCGGACGTGAGCACCTATCACTTCATCTATCAGGCCACCGCGGTGCGCCAGTCGAGGACTTGAGCCGTGACGCCCCTTGTCCCGCGCCCCCGTCCAACTCCCTGTCCGCCGCCTGGCTCGCCGCGCCGCGCCTTCGCGCCCTCGCCCGCGGGCACGCGGCGAACCGAGCGACGTGGCTTCACCCTCATCGAGCTGATGGTCGCCCTCTCCGGCGGGCTCATCTTCTCGGCCTTCGTGTTCATGCTGGCCAAGGACACGACGCGCTTCTACCAGAGCGAGCTGCGCCTCTCGGCGGCCACCCAGAACGTGGTCACGGGCTTCCAACGCCTGCGCACGGACATCGCCCGAGCGGGGTTCCTCTCGACGCCGAACCTGAGCCGCGATCCAAGCCGCTGCGTCAATCTCATGGGGGACCCCGGCTACACGGGGAACCCAGGCCTGCAGCGCCTCGCCACCCTGAGCATCGACACCACCCGAGGGGCCAATCAGCACAGCATCGACCTGATGGGCTCCTATGCCTCCGCGGACACGTTCCCCATCCGCGCGGTGATGACGGGAGGGGGCGGCACCCAGGTGTTCTTGCAACCCCAGTCCGGGCCCATGGTGCGGCTCGTCGGGCAGGTCCTCACCCCCACCCAAGCGCAGCTCAGCGCGGCGCTGAGCAACGTGTTCCGCACAGATCGGGTGCTGCGCATCGTGGACAAGGCGGGCGCGCAGCAGTTCGGGCTCATCACGGCGGTGAACACCAACAACGTCGCGCAGCCCTTCATCCAGCTCTCCAACTCGCCCACGCTCCAGACGAAGAACAGCAGCGCGCAGCCCTGCGGCCTGCGCGGCACCGAAGCGGGCAGCCTGGTAAACGTCGTGCAGCGCATCCGCTACTCCCTCGTGACCCTCACCCCGGCAGACGTGGACCTCGCCCCCCTGCTGGGGGGAGCGACGGACGGCGGAGTGCGCCAGGATCTCGTGCGCACCGAGCTCGACTGGAGCGACGCCGGAGCGCAGCTGGCGGGCACCACCCGCGAGCTCGTCGCGGAGTACGCCGTCGGCCTCCACTTCACCCTGACCGCCGCGGATCCCAACCAGCTCTTCCGCATCACCCCGGTCGCCACGGATCGCGTCAGTGATTTTGCTGGGAGCTCCTTGACCGCGCCAGTCAACGCCGGACCCCAGCGGATCCGCTCCGTGCGCGCGCTG
This sequence comes from Pseudomonadota bacterium, assembly GCA_023460875.1. GTDB lineage: Bacteria > Myxococcota_A > Polyangia > Polyangiales > Polyangiaceae > NIC37A-2. Next base: position 5,980 of record JAEWOQ010000616.1, on the reverse strand, counting down.
CTCGCCGTGCGCTCCAGCGCTCCAGACCGGGGCGCGGATCTCTTGCCCGACGCGGAGGGCCCCGTCGCCCAGGGCGTGTACCGCGTGAACATCAACCCCGCGGCGCCGACGGACGGCTCCCCCGCCCCGGCGCCGCGCTTTGCCCGGGTGCGCACCCTCCAGGCGGACATCGCCTTGCGCAACCAGAGGAACGCCCGATGGTGACCCCTCCCCGAGCGATCCTCCGAGCGGCTCCCCCGAGCCCTCCCTCTGCGGCCGCCCTCCTCGAGCGGGCGCGCCGGCGGCGCCAGCAGCGCGGCGCGGCGGTGTTCGTGATCGTGATGGTGATCACCCTCCTGTCCGCGTTGGGGATCTGGGCCGCGCGCTCAGCGACGATGGTCGACGTGGCGACGGGTCACAGCCGTCAAGCGCTGCAAGTGCAGTACGTCGCGGACATGGGGCTCCAGGCGACCACGGCCTTCATGGCCAACGGGCTCGCCAACGAGTTCGTGCGCCTGGGACGCCTCGGCGCGGAGCGTTGCACCCAGGGGCTCGATCCGACCGTCTTCATGCGCACCCCCTTCTGCTACCCTTTCTTCTCCCACGATCTGAGCGGAGCCTTCCCCCAGAGCCTCCTGGTCATGGGCGCCGGCCATGGCCAGAACAGCCTCGGCCACTTGGGCAAGAACTACCTCGGCAGCCAGGTGGGGAACCTCCGCGGTGATTTCGTCGTGGAGATGACCGACATCGGGCCCGCGCCCCCCTGCCGCGGCTGCGAGCTCGATGACGTGAACACCGCCGTCAAGCAAGCGAGCGTGATCCTCACGGCGATCGCCGCTGTGCACCCGGACGGCGCCCTCTCCGGCAACGCCTGCACCGCGCTCGGCTCCTCCACCGCAGGCCGCCAGATGATGCGCGGGCACGCGGTGATTGGCCCCATCTTCCAGTGACTGCACTCCCCTTCCCCCGAACGTTCTCCCCATGAACCGCTCGCTCTCCCTCGCAGCATGCTTCGCCCTGCTGGCCGCGCTGGCGCCCACGCCCGCCGCCGCCCAGGAGCCGCCTCCGAACGTGTTGCTGCTGGTCGATAGCTCCGGCTCGATGGAGTACAAGGCGGGCACGGCGAGCTACCCGCAGTGCGATCCCACGGGCGCCGGCACGAACGAGCGCAGCCGCTGGATCGATCTGGTCGAGGTCCTCACGGGGACGATCCAGAACTACCGCTGCCAGCTCCTCGATCGCCGCGGGGCGAGCTTCGGCACGGAGTTCGCCCTGCCCGGCGGCATCGCGCCCCTCGACTTCCAATACCGCAACCCGTACCACCGCCCCTTGAGCGGCAGCTGCGCTTATGGGCCCAACAACTCGGCCCTCGATCCCAACGTGTTCCGCTGGACCGAGCCGTTCCTGCACGAATACAACAGCCCGGGGCTCGCCTGCTCGAGCTCGTTCCAGCAGCAAGGCGACGGCCTCATCGACGTCTATGGCACCTTCGTGCGCTTCGGCTTGATGACCCTCGACACCCTGCCCCACCCGGGCACCGGCTACTCGGGCACCACCGCCCAGTACGGCAGCGGGATCGAGGGGGCCTGGAGCTACGTGCGCAGCGGCGTATGCATGGGGCTGCCCGAGGGCTGCGAGGACGCCGAGCCCTACGAGGTGGGCGCCCGGAACGCGGCCGCGCCCCCCTGGGAGGGGCGGCTCATCCCCTTCGGCAAGTCGAACCCCACCATGGTCGAGCACAACCAGCGCAACCAGCAGGTGGAGAAGGTCCTGCTGACCACGCGCCCGTACGGGGGCTCGCCCCTCGCCGGGCTGCTGCACGACGCCTACGAGTTCTTGACCCTCGACGACGAGAACCTCGAGTCCTCGTACATTGGGCCTCAGGCGGACCCCCTGGTGGAGCAGGGGTGCCGCCAGCAGGCCGTGATCCTGCTGACCGACGGAGAGCCCAACCTCGATCTGCGCCCCTTCTGCGAGGCGACGGGCGGCCTGTGCCCCTTCGATCGCACCTACGAGCTCGCGGGGCGGCTCGCCGCGGCCAACGTCGACGTACACGTCGTCGGGCTCGCCCCTGCGGCCACCCTCGGCGGCGTCGACTGCAAGACGATGACGGACGAGGACATCCTCATGGAGGGTGGGCTCTGCGAGACGAACCCCGGCGACCGCCAGGTGCAGGCTTGCTGCACGCTGCATCGCATCGCCTTCGAGGGCGGGACGGGGCGCGCCCTGTTCGCCGATGATCAGGCCGGCCTCCGCGAGCAGCTCGACTCGGTCCTGGCGGAGATCTCCGGGACGGACGGCACGACCAGCCGCACCCGACCGGCGGTCGCCCCCGCCGATCGGACCCCCTATTCCCAGGGGGCGAGCGCCTACCGCTTCCTCTCGGGGTACGAGACCGCCTCGGACATGCGCGGCGGCCGCCTCGTGCGGCAACGCTACGTCTGCGCGGCGGGCGAGGAGTACCCCAAGGCCCCCGAAGGGGGCGACGGATCCGACGGGGACGCGGAGGGCATCGAGGTGGAGAAGGGCGACGACTTCGTCGCCAACGTCGAGTCGGGCACCGGAGAGCCCCGCCGCTTCTACACCGTCCTGCCGAGCCTCGGTCACCCGTCGCGCAGCGTGCGGCCCACCATCGGCGCCGCAGATCCCGACGGCCTCGGCATCCAAGGAGGCGTCCAGGTCACGGGCACGGCCGGGGAGTTCGTGACCCAGGTGGTGGGGTCGACGCCGCTGGCGTTGCCCGTCGATCCGACCGCGTCCAATTGCGCGCCGGCGGGCGGAGGCCCGAGCCTCAACGCCGCCCAGTGCGCCGAGCGCGTGCTCCAGTGGACCTTGGGCCTCGACAACGGCACGGAGCACCACCGCTGTAGCAACAGCGAGACGTGCTCCCTGATCGGCGCGATCCTGCGCTCGACCCCTCGCGTCGTCGACTACCCCAACGCCCTCACCCAGGACGAGACGTACGAGGTCTTCGTCAACGCCTACCGGGATCGGCCGATGGTGCTGTACACGTCGACCAACGACGGCTTCCTGCACGCCTTCAAGGTGCGCGTGAACTCCGCGCTTACGGGCGCGGGGGACGGCGACGGCGCGGACGAGGGGGACGAAGATCTGGTCGACCAGCAGCGCAACAACGAGCTGTGGGCGTACCTCCCCCCTGCCGTGCTCCCGTCCCTGCAGGCGCAGTATCCGGGCGTCTATCAACGACTGCTCGACGGCGAGCCCATCGTCAAGGACGTCGTCGCCCAGCAGACGGACACGAGCGGGCTCCGCTTCGAGCGCACCCTCGGCTCCGCCAGCGCAGGATCCAGTCAGTGGCGCACCGTGCTCGTGCAGGCCTTCGGTGAGGGCTGGCCCGGGTACTTCGCCCTCGACATCACCGATCCGATCGCCGGCCCCCAGCTCCTGTGGCAGCTCACCACCGCCGCCAACGGAGAGCCCTTGTTCGGTACCAGCGGCACCCCCCTCATCACCACCGTGTTCGTCGGCTCAGGAGACGCGACGAAGGAGGTCGCCGTGGCGGTGCTGCCGGGCGGCAGCGGCGGGGCCCCCACTGGATCTACCTGCCCGCGACAGGTTACCTCCTTCGATCACCTGCCCTCGGACTTCCGCCCGCGTCCTCGGGTGAACTGCTACCCGACGTCGTCGAAGGCCGCCAAGTCCGTCACGATCGTGCGGCTCGACAGCGGCGAGGTCCTCCGCACGTTCCGCCAGGATCCAGAGGCCATCCCAACGGCCCTCAGCGCCGACGGCATGTCGACGGAGGCGAACTCCTTCGAGGCGCGCACCAGCCTGGCGCTCTTCGACTCGCCCATGACCGGGCGACCCGTGAGCTTCCCCTCGGACGCGGGCGCCGTGGCGGATCGGCTCTACCTCGGAGATCAGGACGGCGCCCTGTGGCGCATCGACGTGTCCGCCGCCGATCCCGCCCTGTGGGACGTGACGCTCCTCTTCGATGCGTACGCTCCGGCGAGCGGCACGGAGATCGAGGCAGCGCGGAAGGGGCAGCCCATCGAGACGCCCCCCATCCTCTCGATGGACGAAGAGGGGCGCATCACCGTCAACTTCTCCACCGGCGATCAGGAGGCCTTGTCCGCGTCGGACACGGAGAACTACGTCTGGTCCATCAGCGAGGGCCGCGATGAGGAAAACTCCGCGCAGCTGAAGGTCGCCGTCAACTGGTACCGCCATTTCGAGAACGGAGAGCGCGTGGTCGGCCCCATGGTGCTCATGAGCTCCGCCCTGTACTTCACGACCTTCGCCCCCGATGGCCTCAGCTGCGGCGGCGAAGAGAACGGGACGAGCAGCATCTTCGGCGTCGATTTCACCATGGCCGATCCAGAGAAGCCGCTGCAGCCGCGTCCGAGCGGTTTTTTTGGTGATGCCCCCAACCCCCAGGTGCACCCCGGGCTGGTCAGCGGCCTGGCGCTGATGCAGCTGCCCAGCTGCTACGAGTCCCCCGAGACCGCCGCCAACAACGCGTACTTTCCGGGCTACACGAGCCGACCGCGGCCGCAGGGGGCTGCGCCCGGTCTGTTCCAGCTCACCTTCCACACGGGGCGGACCGCGTCGAACGACGGCGCGGGCGGCCTGAACGCGGGCAGCATCGCCATCGCCCCCCCAGCGAGCGTCTCGAGGATCGATTCGTGGGCAGCCATCGTCGACTGAAGCGAAGGGCGTGGCTCCTGCTGGGAGCGGTGTGTGCGACGGCGACCGTCTCCTGTCGGAGCGAAGAGCCGCCGCCCGCGCCGAGCGCCGAGGATGCTCCACCCCAGGCCACCAGCCCCGATCGCGTCGCGCCGGGCGCCCTGCTCGAAGGGGAGATCGTCGCCTTCGGCTTCCGCGCTCCCCAGGCCATGCGCCTCGTGGCTCGCTTCCACGACGCGGCTCATTTCGAGGGGCGCGTCAAGCTCGCCGACCTCGAGGACTATGTCCGCGCGCGCGTGGTGGCGCGGCACGTCGAGGTGACGCCACACCGCTCCGTCTTCCCGAGCGCCAGGATCCGCGGCGGAGACGCGCAGCGGATCTACCGCTTCGAGATCGTCCCGAAGGCGCCCGCGCTCCAGCTCGTCATCCGCGACACCACGCCCCCGCCGCCGACGGAGGGGCTCAGCGAGGAGGAGCGTTGGCGCCGCGCTGGCCTCACTCCAGACGGGAAGCTGCTCGATCCCAACGAGCTCGAGTGATCCCAACGAGCTCGAGTGAGCCCAACGAGCTCGAGTGAGTCCCGCGCGGGGAACCTACGGTACGGAGGCGCTTACTCGCGCTCGCCGGCCAAGGTAGCGACAGAGCCGTAGTCGTGGGGGGTCACCCAGGCCCAGGACAGGGCTGGGCTGGTGTGGGCCCACGCCAAGACCCCGCGCCGATCCACGGCGATCACCCCGCCCTCGGAGCCCACGCGGCCCTGCATCTCGTCGAGGACGATGCGGGCGGCCGCCTCCGCGCCCTCGCCGGAGCGGAGCCGACTGACGAGGCTGCTCGTGAGCGCGACTCTCATGATCCCCTCACCATGTCCGGTCGCCGAGGCACCACCAGCGCTGCTGTCGGCGTAGGTCCCGGCGCCGAGGAGCGGTGAGTCCCCGACCCGCCCCGGACGCTTCGCCGTCGTGCCCCCCGTGCTGGTGGCGGCGGCGATACGGCCCGCGCCGTCCACGGCCACCGCGCCCACCGTGCCCCCCCAGGCGGGAGGCGCGCTGACCAGAGCCTCTGCGAGGCGCACGCGGGCCTCCTCGGTGACGAGGGCGCCCTCGGAGAGCCGGATGAAACCAGCCCCCTCGGCGAACCGCGCCGCGCCTTCTCCCGCGTAGAGCACGTGCCGGCCGTCCTCGAGCACGGCGCGGGCGATGGCCACCGGGTTCTTGAACGGCGGCAGCGCGCACACCGCCCCCGCCCGCAAGGTGTCTCCGTCCATGAGGGCCGCGTCGAGCTCCACGCGCCCCTCGCTCGTGAGGCTCGAGCCACGACCAGCGTTGAAGAGCGGATCGTCCTCGAGGAGTTCCAC
>JAEWOQ010000615.1 GCA_023460875.1 Pseudomonadota bacterium | reverse complement strand
CCCCCCCCCCCCCCCCCCCCCCCCCCCGCGGTGAGGGGAGCCGAAGGGGCTTCTGCGCTCGACGGGGGAGGCGCGCGTCGCACGCTGGCCAGGGTCGAGTTCGAGGTCCCGGGAGCGAGGAGACGGCTGGTGCCTGAGAAGGGGGTAGGCGAGTGAGGCGCCTCCGGACGGGCGGAAGCACGAGAGCCAGGGGGATCGGTGGGGATCCCGGCGGAGGTCCGCCGGAGGTTTTGGCCCCCGCGGGCGCTGGGGGCCGAAACCTAGTGTGGGCCCGTGCGCGTGTCACGGTCCAGCTCACCTTTTCGGGGGCTCTGGTTCGGAGGGCTCTAGTAGCCCGATCCGGGTGTCGTGTCCGAACCGCTTGACAGGGACCGACCTCGAAAGTACACCAAGCGCCCTCAGCCGGACCCCGTCCGGAGAGGAAGCTCCACGCGGGAGTAACTCAGTGGTAGAGTGCAACCTTGCCAAGGTTGACGTCGAGGGTTCGAATCCCTTCTCCCGCTCCACAAACCAAGCTGGTTTCAGCTGCATCGCCGGAGCGCGTCGCCGAGTGTGTCGCCGGGTCGCCCGACAGGTTCTCCGGTGCCGCCCAGGGCAGGGTGGCGATCACGTCGCAGAGGGGCTCCCAAACCGTGTCGGTGTACCGGTCGAGAATCGTCCCCTCGGCGTTGTGCGTGATGCGGTCCAGCCACAAGGGGTTGGCGTTTCGGCGGCGGGCCGCCGTGATGAGCGCGTGACGGCAGGCATGGTGCCCTTTCCAGAACATTTCCCCAGCATCGAAGCCGTCGCGGCTCCGGTGGTAGATGCTCTTCCGGGTGTGGTGCCCCCGCTTGAAGAAGTTCGGGATGATGGGGTCGGTCGGGCGTGGGCGGCGCCCGTAGAACTCCTCGAAGCCAACGTCATGCCACCACGTGAGCACGCGCCGGAGCTCGGGGTGCACGGGGATCACGCGGGGGCGCTCCTTGTCCGTCGACGTCTTGAGGGGCTCGAGCTCGTATTGGAACTCGAGCGTCAGCGCCCACATGCGGTGGGTGTCCCGGTCGAGGTCGAGCCACCGGTGGCCCACCGCCTCGCCGACCCGCTCGCCGGTGAAGGTGAGAATCGAGAAGAGCACCCGCACATCCACGGGCAGCCGGGGCTCCCAGGCCAGTCCGGAGCTCTCCTCCTCCTGGTAGCGCCGGGCCTGCTTGGTCTTCTTCGCGGGGAGGTCTCCCCGGCTCAGCACGCACGGGTTGACTGCGATGATCTCGTTCACGACGGCATCATGGAACATGGTGTGGACGTTGCCGTAGGCGTTCCGGATGGTCTTGCCGCTGATCTCGCCAGCGACCACCCGCTGCTTTGCCGCGTGGGCCCAGTCGCGGATGTCCCGGGTTCGGAAGTCGACGAGCGGCTTGGTCGCGAAGTCCCGGAACGGCAGGAAGTGTAGCTCGACGCACCGCTTATCCGCGTGCCTGTTGCGCGTGGTGCGCTTCTCGGTCCACTCGCGAAGCCAGCTGCTCCCGGTGTAGCGGCCCTGCGCCTGGTAGGAGTAGGTGCCCTCCCGGATCTCCCGACGACGCCGGCTCTCGAGCGACTTGGCCCCGCCCTGGCTGTTGGGGTAGCCAGCCGCGTCGGCGCGCTCGTAGACCCTCGTCTTCTTGACGCCCTTTCGGGCATCAGCAGGAAGCAATTCGTTATCTACGTAGTAGCTGGCTTGCCACACGACAGAGCCGCGAAGGGTGCGTTTGTAGGGCATAGGAGGGATCCTCAGGCGGAGCGGGCGAGGGGCTTGCGCCCGTTGTTCCGGTGCCACTCGAGCACCTTCGTTCGGCGGAAGACAACCGTGTGGCCGCGGCGCTCGTAGGGCAGGCCTTCCCGGGCCATGAGGTTCCCCACGGTCCGAGTCGTGTACCCGAGCAGCTTCGCCACTTCCGCCTTCGACATAATCTCTTCTGGCTGCTGGAGCGAGGCGACTTCCTCGTGGACCAGCTTGCGGACCAGGCTCCGCAGGGCTTCTTCGTCGAAGAGGCTCACCCGATCCCCCTTATCGAAGAGCAACAACCAGACGTAGCTGTCCGGGGCAAGGCCTGGCAAACGCCAGGCCGAGTGACGATGCTGTACATCATGGCTATCGGCGATGACTTCGACCGGGCGATCACCGAGCGCATTCGCCTCGTCCGCCTCGCGCTCAACCTCACCCGCGAGGAACTCGACATCAGGGCAGGGGTATCGATGGGCACGACGTCCCGCATCGAGAGTGGAGCTCGTGGCAGACAGATCAGCGCGAAGCTCGTCGCGAAGTACGCCTCCGCGACCGGGCAAGACCCTGGATGGATGCTGACGGGGCAACCCCCGAACTCCACCTGGAGGCCACTCGACCTTGCTGCCGCCAAACGCAAGTTGCGGGCGAATCCAAAGGCGTGAGGCGTCATTCGGCGGCGACCTCCTCCGAAACCTCGACCTCCGTCGCCTGCGCCTTCTCGAGCAGACGCCCAATGCCGTCAACGGCTGCCGCGGTCTTCAGAAGATCCACGGCGCCAGCCTGGAAGGCCTCGCCCACCATACGCAGGTCCACGGCGACCTGGCGCAGGTAGTCCGGATCTGTGGCCCCCGACTCCCAGGTGAGCCGAGACCCAGCGACTTCGACCGCTAGCAGAGCGTCGGTCAAACGCGACGAATAGGTGCCCAGCAGGGACCGCAAGGATTCTTCCGAGATAAGATGCTTGGTGGTGCTCACGTCGCGACTCCATAGGCCCCCCTGGAAACGTTGCGTGCGTCGAAACCTTGCGAGCGACCCGTCAGGGGGGACGCCCGTCGTCGAGGTCGCCTTCTACCGTCGCGGGGGAGACGGTAGTCCTCGATGGCTCGGCCCAGGGCTCCGCGTCGACGCGAGCCCCCGACCTGCAGGTGTAGCTGGTTGGCGGGGCTTCCTCTGGCCAACGTCTCGCGAGCAGGGCCACGGCGCCCCAGAAGATCACGACGAGCGCGAGCAGGACTACCAAACCGGTCACCACCACACCCCCACGCCAATCGCCGCAGCGATGAGACCGAGGCCAATCGTGATCAACCCGAGCGACGCCGCGAGGCACCCGCGCTGCCTCCTCTCGACGAGGGGCGGCGGGTCAAGCGGTCCCGGGGTGAGCGTGTAGCCGGCCGTGCTGATCTCGAAGTCTGCCCAGCGCTGGGCGTCGTGCTGCGACGCGAAGCCGTAAGACGTCTCGCCGAGTCGCGCGATGGTCCGTGACGAGAAGGTCCCGGCGGGACCTCGGTAGACCCGGGCGACGGTCTTGTCTGCCGCTGCGTCCCGGCGGCCTAGGTGTCCTTCGAAGCCGGCATTCTGCCACGGGCCGGCTACTAGATTGCTCACAAAAGCCTCCAGAGGAAAAAGCGCCGCGCTCTCACGGCAGTCACGTCTCGGCGGCTACTTACGAGAAAATCACTCGATTTAACCGCTCGCATCACCCCCGACGTTCGGGGAGGTCGTGATCCACTACGACCCAGAGCCGGTGTCCTCCCACCGCGTGGACATGCTGCTCGGGGTGGGCCCTCGTAGACCCCGAGCTTCCCGCGAGTGATCAACTCGCGATGGGCCGGCATGACGCGGCCCTTTGCCCATTGCTTCTGGGAAGTGGAACCGCCCGGAATCGAACCGGGGTCCGCGAAGCTCCAAAACACACCCTCGCTCACGCGCGTAGCTGCTCTCAGGGCTCGCAGCGGCCCTTGGCGCCTGGGGGTCGGCGCCTCCACCACCGTCTGAGTCTCGACCGGGCGACGACGGATCGCGCCGGTCCAGCTCGTGTGATGACGCCGATACGCTACTCGAGCTCCTCGCGTATCAACGCTCTCAGGCCGCAGCCTGAAGAGGGGTGACGTTGTCGTTGGCGACTGGTCGTTGCCCAAAGTGATCACGGCGGTATGGGCGCCCGCCGGCGCGGTCAGGTGAGTCCGTTGCTCCACGTCGAATCCTGTCGGTCCCGAACGCCGGTCTCTCCCGGCTGTCGCGAGTCTTTTCGCACGCTCCTCGTTGCGCGCCGTCCCGATGCGCCAGGGACGAATAGGCGTGCCACCGTGATGCTCGGCACTCGCAGAGAGTTCAGCCGAATTGTAGGGCTCGATGAACTCACAACCGCATAACCCTGAGCCAACGGCGCGAGTCGAACGCGCAACCTGCCCCTTACAAGGGGGACGCTCTGCCGATTGAGCTACGTTGACAATGGCCGGTAGGTGCCTAGCGCCCCGCTGTGCTCCGTGAGGAGTGGGGGACGGGTCCCTATATTCCGATCCGACGCCGGCCACGTCGGGGAATCGTGCCGGCACGTGGCCGGGGTGAACAGAACCTGCCCGAGGGAGGGGCGCAACACAGAGCTCGCCCGCAGACCACGCCGGCAGCGGCACTCATCGGCTTGAGCAGTCCCACGGCGGTCATCTTCGCCAGGTTTCGCACCATGGCCGTCATCGGCATGCGCTCCAGCAGCGCCTCCCACACCGCGGCCGAGTTCTTGTGCTCGGTGGCGATCATCTCGTGCGTGAAGCCGTGCAGGCGGACGAGGTCGATCGTCCGCTTTTCGTCGGCACGCTTCAGTTCGTCGAAGGCGTCGAGATAGGCGGGGACTGGCGCGGTTCCAGGGTAGTCGCGGAAGCAGCCATTGCGCGACACCTTGCGCTCCCCCGAGTCGGCGCCGATGGCGTACCGGTAGATGGGGGCGTGCGTCTCCGTCGCTTCCGGGTGTGCGAGACGCAGCAGGTCCCGGTGAGACCAGCCCCCGCGCTGCCCGTACTTGGCAATCTGGTAGCAGAGCGCCTCGGGGGTCTTCCCGGAGTACCACCTCCCGATCGCAGACCGGAGCCCGCGCCCCCACCCGCGCATCGCGCTCACCGACTCGGCGAACTGGAACAGGTGCGTCCCAGTCCGGCACACGCGCGGAACGGCCGCCAGGGCTGCGGAGCGCGTTGCCTGGTTGTCCGCAGCGCAAGCCAGGGCAAGCGCGAAGATGGCCGGGTCGTTCTTCGGCGCGCGACCCGCCTCCGAGATTTCGACGATGCGCGCCACGGTCTGGACTCCGTCCAGCTTCAGGCATTCTTCGATGGTCCCGGCGTTGTCCCGCGTGAGAGCTCGCTCGGTCGCGTAGTAGCTTCCGCCCTCGGCGCCGAGGATTAGCCAGCGGTCGAGGCGCTGCCACGGTCCGATCTCGAAGGTGAAGCCGCCTGCGGAGTTCTTCACCTGACGAGCGTCGGCCCGCTCCGTCTGCGGGGTAGCCGTTTTGCTGAACGATTGTGCGTATCTCGTCATGGTCCTATTCCTCACGCTTCCTCAGTCTTTTCGATTCGGCACTCTGCAAACCCCGGCGCCCCCGGCACGGCAGCCGCCCGCCACGCCTCGTAGGCCGTCGTGATCTCCTGGTGGTTCGTGAGCTCGACGCGGTCGCACTCCCGCTCGTCCGTCTCCGGCACGTCCCGCCAGGGACCTTCGACGATCCACGTGCTCACGCGGCCTCCTGCAGGTCGTCCTCGACCTCGTGCACAGGGGAGGGATCGAGCCGGTCCGCCGCGGCAACGAGCTCGCGGCCCAGGGCCCGGGCGAACGCGGGGCACCTCAGGGCTTCCTCGAGCAAGCCGAGGTCGACCTGCCCCTTCTCGCGGCGACGCACGGTGCGCTCGTGGGCGCCGGTGACGTCGGCGATTGTTGCCTGGCTCAGGCCTGCAGCACACCTCGCTCGTCGGAGCGCCGAGGCCGCCAGCTGGTGCGGAGTCTGCGGCACAAGCCGAAGCCCGGGCGTCGGCGTCCGGTGCGCGCCCCCTTCTGGAGCCACACGCTGTGAGCGATGCAGATCAAGCCTGACAGGCCCGATCGTCGGGATGCGGTCGAACGGGACAGTGAGGCCGTCGGCGGCGGGGGGCTCAGCCACGGGCGCCCCCTTCCTGGGGCAAGGACAGGCCGCTCCGAACTACTCCGCCGGCAACTCCGGAACGGAGCCCTGGAACGGCTCCAGCGCCTCGATGGCCTCTCGAACGATCACCTTGGCCTGCGCCTTCACATCCTCGATGTGCCGCACGTTCCGGAGGCGACGCACGAAGGACAGCCTCTCGCCGCGCACCTCGACCTCCCGGTCGCCCAGGCGGATGTGGATCCGCGGCACGTCCGGGGCCGCGTGGTAGGCGGACTTCGGGACCAGCGTGATCGACGTCGTGCGCACCATCTCGACGAGGAGCGGAGACCACTCCAGCCGTGTCTCCTCCAGCTTCTCCACGTCGTCCCGCCAATACTCGGCAGCGTTGGCGATCAGCTTCGAGAACCGGGACTCGACCCGGGCGCACTGCTCGGACACCTGCTGGACGGCCTCCGAGACCAGGAACGCCCAGAGAAACAACTCCCCGCGCCGCTCGAGCAGATCGCTCGACTTCACCTCTGGCGAAGCGGAGGTCACGTGCTGCCCGGCGCGCACTTCTTCCATGCGGTACTGAAACGCCATAGTCCTCCTGGAGCCTCGCCCCGGTGGGTGAATCGAGCAAGGCGCGGGTCACGCCGCACCTCGGGGGGAGTCGGGGCAGGTGTCGCGGTCGTCGTCAGTTCGTGCCGCCGGTGGCCCGAAGGGCTGCTCTGGCGGCCGGTACCATGCCATCGGCTCAACCCCGAGCACGGCTCGGAAGACCTCCGCCCACTCAACCCCCGGGCGACGGTCGCAGTACAGGACCTTCACCAGAAGCCCGGAGGCCATCTCTTTTCCGAGCTCCTGCTTCACCTTCGCGCGGAGGCCAGCTTGGTCGAGCCCCAGGCGCTCCATGGCGAGCCAAGCCTGTCGGGCGCCTTCGTTCGGGTGCGACCCGAGGTGGGTGCGCCGCATCTCAATAGCCATGCCGCACGACCGTAAACCCAGGTGTCACTAGTGTCAAGCGGAACCTATGACAACCGGACCGTTCACCCGGACAGTTCCATCGGGCACCGTATGGCCGTGGAGCCCACTGATCTTGCCGGCCGAGTAGCCCTGCGCCTGAAGGAGCTGGGGATCTCCGCGAACAAGGCCACCTCATTGGCGGGGCTCGCCACGGGGTACGTGACACGAATCCGGAACCGGGACCGCAAGACGGTGAGCCCGGAGCTACTCGAGCCGCTGGCGGCAGCGCTCAAGGTCCACTTCGACTGGCTGCAGCGCGGCGTCGGACAGAAGGAGATCGGCGCCGATCCGCCAGGGGCCGAACTCCTCCCGGATCGTGCGGCGGTCGCGCTTCGGGTAGTGGCGGGCCGTGGCCACGACGCAAAGGAGGCTCTCGGCCATCTGCAAAGGCTCAGCAAAGAGCGCCGGGACCTGGCCGAGATTTCCGTGCAGGACTGGGTCGCGGCCGCGCTAGGAAAGAGGCCGTACGACCTGGAGAAGGCGGAGGCCCTGCAGGTCCGGGACTCCTCGGGGAGCACCCGCTACGACCCCCGCTATCCTGCCCGGGAGCAGGCGATCCGCATGCTTGTCGACAACTCCGAGGCGACCGAGGACGAGGCGATCGATGCGGCCGACGCCGTGGCCGTCGCGCTCTCAAGTGACGAGGACCTCCCAGTGCTGGCGTGGGTCGACGACATACGCCTGAAGCTCCGTCAGCTGCGTCGCGGTGGCCCCAAGGTCGCCCCGCGGCAGGTCACCCCAGGCGAGGCCCAGGCCGAGCAGGACGAGACGGCGCGGCGGTTCGAGGACGCCCTGGGGAAGAAGAAGCGATGAGCGGAGACGACGACGCGTGGCGTGACGCCGCCCGAGGGCTGGGACTCGACCCAGCCGATCCCGACGTGGCGGAACTGTTCCAGTGTTCTCGGACGCCCGAGTTCGCGCTGGCCGAGCTCCGCCGCCGGAAAGCCGCCGCGAAGGGCAAGGTCCTCGGCGTCCGGGAGGTCGACGAGGATGAGGAGGGGTTGCCCTCCCCAAAAGGAACGAAGAAGCGATGAGCGATAAGAAGGACCCCAAGGCGCCGAGTACACCGCGGACCCTGCCGGAGCGCCGGACAACTGTGGTTCCGTTGACGAACCGCCCTGGCCGCCGCACGCAGGTGGATCACGCGGACTACGCGGAGCGGACCGTTCTCCACCCCTCCGGTCCGCCCCCCACGCCGCCGAAGCCCAAGAAGGGGAGCTGATCGGGGGCGTGCTAAGCTAGCGCGACATGGAACGGACGGAGACGAACGCATCGGCATATGTCCGCGCTCACAACGGCTGGTTTACGTGTCGGCTGAATGTGAGCTATTACACAGAGAAGATCCGACAGTGGAAGCGCGCGGACACGTGGCTGCGCTGGACTTCGGTATTCCTCTCGTCGGGCGGTGTGGCGGGCGCTGTGACCCTCTCTGATGCCGCGGCCTGGCCCGTGGCCGTCGCGCTGTTGTCCTCGGCGGTCGGCGCCTTTGCTCTCGTGTCGCGGTACTCTGAGCAGATTCAGGGCGCCGCCGCTCTCTTGCCGCAGTACACGGCAGCCGAAGGCGTGTTCCGCGAACTCTATTACCGGGGCGATGTGGCCGACGAGAAGCAGGTCATCGCCGCGTGGAAGACGCTCGATCGGATCATGGTCGCCGAGGCGGAGATGATGCCGACCCACGATCGGAAGGCGCTCGACCGGGCGGAGGTCCACGTCAGGGGGCAGAGACTGGGGGAACTGGCGTCGGCGGTCCCAGCTCCGGCGGCGTAGGAAACCGGAGCAGGGCGCACCTGGAGCCCCCGGGACACCGATGAGAAGGGGTTGCCGGGGCCGAAGGGAAGGGGGCGGAAGGGCGACCGGAAGAAGTGACACGCCGGGTACAGGCAGTGGGTCCGCGTAGAGCGCGGCGGTTGCTCTACGCAGAGAGAACGACATCTTGCAACAAACGTACCCATGAACGCACGTGCATTCCCGAGTTACTCTGCGTAGAGTAGCCGTGTGATCCCTCACGGTGAGGGGTCTCCGTCCACTCTACGGCGGAGCTTTGTCCGATGACGCACCTGGACGACACGAACTGGTTCGACCCCGTCGAGGTTGCCAACGAGGCGATCGCGGTGGCTGTGCGCATTGGTTCGCCCGTCAGTCACCTGAAGCTCCAGAAGCTGATCTACATCGCACACGGGGTCTATCTTGCCGCTCTTGGGACGGGGTTGGTTCGTGGGGGGTTCCAGGCCTGGCAATTTGGCCCGGTGTCGCGGGACGTGTACGACGCCGCCAAGCAGTTTGGTGCTTACGATTTAGGTGCGCCGATTGGACATGGGCGGTCGTTGCCAGGGGAAGCGGAGGACGCTCGACAGGTCGTCGAGATGATCGTTGTTCACTATCGAGACACTACCCCGATGCAGCTCGTCGCTCTCACGCACCGGCCAGGTACGCCGTGGGCTGACGTTGTGAGCATGGCGCAGGGTATCCCTTGGGCGCACCGAATCTCAGACGAGGCCATCCGAAGCTACTACAAGGGCCAACTCGGCTGACCCTCGTATGGCTTCATCGTTTATCGAGGGGCTCCGCAGGAGCGTTCAGGGTTTGCCGAAAGGGCCCGACGACGAAAAGGCGTGGGGCCAGGCTCTTGAAGAGTTGGTTCAGCAGCAACGCTCTCAGGGCAGCGAGATCCACCATCTTCGCGATCAGATCGACGGGATCCGTGAACTGCTCAACGAGCGCTGCCCGCAGGGTACCATCGGCCACATCCAGAGCTGCCTTAGTGAACTCCGCGGCGAGAACAACGGGCGTGGCGTCTTCTGGGGTGTGGTCGCCACCATCGCGGTAGCGTGCGCTGGCGGGTGCACGACATCATACGTCTATTGGTCCGGGATAGCCGACGCTGCTGAGCGCGAAGCCGCTGCCGCTCGCGAGCAACTGCGGGGCTTGCAAGCCGCACGGCCGGAGCATTCCCCCTCCTCGGCTCCTGTCGATGTCACCCCGCCCGCATCGCCACCCGCCGCCGGTCGTCCCTGAGCCGCGCCTTCCGGATGCCGGGGACACGCGCGCGTGAGGCGAGGGCGCGGAGAGCAGGCTCCTCGGGCCAGCCGTAGGCCTCGCCGCGGACGTAGACCATGTGCGGGCAGACCAGCGCCGTGGGCGCCCCGCTGACCTCACCCTGTCGGAGGACCGCGCAGCTCTGCGTCACGTCGAAGGCCTCGGCCAGGTCCGGGAAGTCGAGCCCTGCCCGAAGGGCTCGAGCTGCCGCCCGCCGGGGCGCGATGAGGCGGGCCGCCAGAGCGTCGGCGAGGACCTCGATGCGCTCGGAGCGGCACCCGTCCCGTCGGAGGATCCACTCGGCGAGCTCATGGGCGGTGAGCCACCGGAGTTCGGCACCTCCCACACGGGAGCGCACGTAGAGCCGCCACGACGTCCCGACGCGGGCCAAAGCCGCCGGGGTCCGGAGTCCGGGGCACCGTTCCACCGGCACGGCCCGGCCGTCCCCGAGTAGCAGCCTCGCCAGTTCGAGGGGCGCTGCCGGCGTGTCTAGGTCCAGCCCCGCCGCCCTGTACGCCCAGTCCGCCAGTCCCTCCAAGTCGTCGAGTTCCATGGTGGCATGGAAGCTCCATCGGCTGGCCGGGCGGAAGGTGGGTTCTGTGGGGCCGGGACAGGCAACGTCCGGACCGCTGGCCGTGTAGGTGAGGGTGGGAGCTATCTGCACTGGTCCGGTCTGATTGTCACTAGTGACAATTGACACGAGTGCCGACGGGCATCAGGATGGGTGTCGATGACGACGACGCCCCGACCCCTCCCCGGAACCCCCATCCGCCCCGTCGGCTCCGCCGAGGCGGACTACCTCCAGGCCCGCGTCGAGGCCCGGAACTCGCTCCGTGAGACCCGCCGGCTGATCGAGGAGCGTCGCGCCCGCGAGGCCGCTGCCTCGAAGGGCGGTGCCCGAGGCGGATCGGAGGGTGGCGTGAGCGCCGACGCGCGCCCCACGACGCCCCCCACGCTGGCCGACGACCGGGCCTTCCTCGTCGCGGCTGGTCTCCGGTGGGACCACCGGCCCCACGCGACGGCGGTCCGCTACTACCTCGACGGGGAGCTCTCCAGCGTCCCGGCGGAGTCGGTCGAGTGGCTCCGGCAGTTCGCCGCTGAGGACACGCAGCGGGGCCAGACGGCGCGCAGGCTGCTCGCGCGGGTGGGAGGGGCGTCGTGACCTACGTCCCTGGAGCCCTTCTGCGGGCGCGCCGCCGGCTCTCCCCGGACGAGGCGCGCGCCCGGATGGACCGAGCGGCAGCCGAGCGGCTGGAGCGATTCGGGGCCGACGAGGGTGGCCTCACGGAGCGAGAGCAGCGCGAGCTCGATGGCCTGCGCCGGCGGGTCGCATGGCTGGAGCGGCGGATTGGAGACGAGTCATGACCATCGATGCCTTCATTTTCGGATACGTCGTCCTGGGTCTGCTGGTGCTGCCGGTGGCAGCGCGCCTCGCGGGTGGGGGTGAGTCGTGAGCCGCTATCGATACCGTACGGTCACCACCCCGTGCCTCGGGGTCGTCGTCGACTGGCGCTTCGAGCTCGGGAGCGCGCTGGGCCCCGAGGTGGTCGAGGCGCGGGCTGTCGACGGTGGCGAGGAACTGCCGCGCACGCACCCGATCTACGGGGTGCTGGAGGCGCTGCTGGAGCGCGAGCCGCGCAATCCCCTGGGGGCTCTGGACGAGCTGGAGCGGGAACTCGAGGACCGTCGCGTCATCGCCCAGGAGAGCCGAGCTCTCGGGATGGAGGCGTCGTGCTGACGGTGACCTTGCCCGACTCGACGGCGCGGACCGTGAAGCGCTGGGCGAAGGTCCAGGCGCAGCTGAACGAGGCGGGCGATGACCGCTCCCGGGCTCTGCTCCGGGCTCTGCTGGAGGTCCTGTCGAAGCAGGTCATCGGAACGCTCCAGGAAGCCATCGGGCAGCGGTCGGACCAGGTTAACGCAGCGGGGCTCGACGAGTTCTGGGCGGTCGCTCGGGAGCTCGAGCAACTCGACCGGAAGAGCGACGTGAAGAGGGGCCCGTGGGAGCGATGACCCCCATCGGCGCCATCGTGGATCCCGTCGACGTCGCCCTCGGCAAGACGCGATTGCTCTTGGCTCAGGCGGAGACGGGGTTGCAGGAGATTCGGCGCTCCGCCGAAGCCGCGGTGCGGTTCTACCGCGCGGGAAACCTGGACGCGTGCCGGGACGAGCTCCGAGTCATGGGCGAACAGTCCCGGGCGGTCTGTGGAAACGGACGGCTCGCCATTGACCTGACCGAGGCGCTGCTGGGCGCCGAACCGAAGTGAACGCCGGTCAATCCGGCAGAAGGGAGCCTACTGTGAGAACCGAAGAAGTCGTTACGACCACGACAATCCACACCGTGGTGTGCTGCACACGCACCGTGCGCAGCTGTTTGCCGAGCAACTACCCCCCTCCGCAGGCGATCGATACCGATGGGGTCGACCTGGATAACGACGGCAATCCCGTGCCGGACAACGTGATCCCGTTGCGCAGGGCCGGCTGAGCTTTGTTCCCCTGCGAGCAACTCGCGCTCCGCTACACGCGGTGGCTTTGCCTGCGTGTCTACTGCCGCCTTCACGGGCTGGCGGACAACACGCCGATCATCACGTTCGACGAACTGGCGGACTACGCGCCAGAGGGCGTGGCGTAACGAGAGAGAAGGAGAGACGACATGGCACAATTCACTATCCCCGGCGGGAACAGCAAGGGCGTGGTCCTCGAAGCGGCCGAAGGCCGCGACATCAAGTTTTGGCTGCAGAAGAAGGCGCAGCGCCTGAATGACGAGCCCGACGGGCGCTACGCCCAGCAGGACCAGGCGTGGATCGAAGCCGCCGAGGCCGAACTTCTGCGACGGGAGCAGGGTGGGGCGGTGCAGTCCGCACCGAGCGCTACGACTGCTTCCCGGCCGGCTTCCTCCAGCGCGCCGAGCAACGCGCAGCTGGAGCAAGTTTCCGGAGACACCATCGCTGGGTCGTTCGTGGATCCGAAGAAGGCCACCGCTGCGCTTCAGACCGCGGCTAGCCACTACCACCTCGTGACGCCCGCTACGTCCGTGGGCAACCTCCCAGAGGGGTGCGAGATTCAGGTGAGTCTGGTGTGCGTCGCCCCGAATGACCCGCAGCTGTATAGGGTCGGGGACAAGTTCGGTCTCGAAAAGAACCATCTCCTGTCCATCCTGGGGGCAGCTGGCGGCAACATGGACTACAGCCATCGGCTGGATGACGGGCGCCACCCGCACTATCGCAAGTACCAGGTCGGCATCTCGTACCGTCTTTTCGACGGCACCATCGTCCGCCGATGCGGAACGGCTGAGATCGACGTGAGAGAGCCCGACGGTGCTCGCTACGTAGAAATCGTCCAGAAGGCCCGGGAAGCAAAGCCGCCCCGCGACCCATCGCGGCAGCTGCTGGAGTTGCGCAAGTTCATCGACGGCCACACCGAGAGCCGCGCTTTGCTGCGGGCGATTGCCAACATGGGAATCCGTCGCTCGTACACGAAGGCGGAACTCGAGAAGCCCTTCGCGGTGGCTCGCCTGTTCTTCACGGGTCGGTCGAATGATCCTGCCACCAGGACGCAGTTCAACGCGGCCATCGCGAACAGCTTCCTCGGCGGCTCTTCAGCTCTCTACGGGGCTCCGCCCCCGCCGCAGCACCATTCTCCGGCCCCAGCGTTCCATGGCCACGCTCCCCCGACTCTGTCCGGGCGCCACGTCGACACGCATGGCGAGGACCAGGGGAGCGATCCACACGCTTCCGACGACATGTACTGAGCAGGAAAGGCAAGGCAATGGCAGACGCAGCAGAGCAAGTGGACCCCCAGGTCGAGGTCGTCGAGATGATGGCTGAGGCAAAGCGCCTCAAGGCAGAAGGGGAGCGACTCGAGAAGATCGCCAAGGAGCGCATCCTGGACATTCACAAGGAGACGCGCGCCCGCACCCTGACCGCTCCGATCGGTGTCGTCACCGTCACGGACGTCGCCGGCGCGAAGCGGTTCAACAAGGACAGGGCGCGCCAGTTCATGACCTTCGAGCAGTGGGACAGCTGTCACGAACTCGGAACTCCGAGCGTCAAGGTCCAGTTCTTCCCCTCCAAGGGGTGAGGTTTGTGTGTATAACTGGCAATTGCCAGTTTCGGGAGCAGAGCAATGGCGCGACTCGCAATCATCGCAGACAGCCACTTTGACGAGCACAATCGCTTCGAGGAGTGCATCCGTCTCCATCACTGGATCGCTGCGGACCTCGCGGGGCGATGGGTGGACGCGGTTGTCCATACGGGGGACGTGTACGATCGCAAGAGCACCCCGCTCGAGCGCCAGGCCGTGGCGAACTGGGTCCGCCACGTGACCGAGCCCGCCCCCTTGCTCATCCTCCGCGGCAATCACGACGCGGTCGACGACCTCCCCCTCTTGGCTCGCCTGCAGACTCGACACCCGGTTGTAGTCGAGCAGGCGGCTGCCGTGCACATCGTCGGCAGCGTTGCGGTGGCGGCCATGGCGTGGCCCCGCAAGGCAGCCCTGCTCGCGGCCACGGGGGCCGCCAGCAAGGAACTGGGAGAGCAGGCGGCGGGCGAAGCCCTTCGCGCGGTGCTCCGCGGGCTTGGTCAGGAACTGAGCGAGCGGAAGGGCCCGAAGTTCTTCGCCGCGCACGCGATGGTGAGGGGGTCGGAGACGTCCACCGGACAACCGCTGGTCGGACACGACCTCGAGGTCGGTTTGGAGGACCTCGCCCTTGTCGGAGCGGATGCCTACGTCCTGGGGCACATCCACAAGTCGCAGGCGTGGGACATCGGCGGGGCGCCGGTGATCTACCCGGGGAGCCCGCGGCGCACGGACTTCGGGGAGCTCGAGCCGAAGGGCTACGTGATCGTCGATGTGACGGACTCCGGTATCGTCAGCTGGGAGTTCGTCGAGGCGCCGGCCACGCCGATGTTCCACATCACCGACGAGTGGGGCGTCGATGGCGAAGGCGCGGTCGGGTGGCTCGCTGGAGCTCATGGCGAGCCGGCGAGTGTGGCCGAGGCCGAGATCCGGTTCCGCTACCGGGTACCGAGTGACCAGCGGGAAGCGGCCCGCGCGGCGGCTCTCGTGTGGCGGGACCGGTGGCTCGCCGAAGGGGCCGCCTTGGTGAAGCTGGAAGAGGTGGTCATCGCCGAGACGCGTTCGCGCACCCCGGAGGTAGCCCGGGCCGTCACGCTGCCGGCGAAGCTCGAGGCGTTCTGGGCTTCGAAGGGTTTCGCGCCGGGAGACCGGCGGGATGCCCTGCTGGGGAAGGCACTGGAGTTGGAGGAGGCGCACCGTGCGGCTTGAAGGATGGAAGATTCGGCACCTGGGGCCGTTCGGCTACTTCGAGGTGGACCTGAACGACTACGCGGGAGCAACGCTCATCGCGCTCGTAGGGCCCAACGGGGCAGGGAAGAGCACGGCTCTCGAACTCGCTCTCCCGGGCGCGATGTTTCGGTCGACGCCGACCCGCGGCAGCTTGCAGGACCTCGCCACGGCTCGGGACGCCATGATCGAGGCCCGGGTCGTCAACGGGCAGACCTGGACGTTGCGGCATCTCGTCGACCCGGTCAGCGGCAAGAGCGAGGCCATCGTGCTCGACGCCGAAGGGCGCGCGGTGCTCGATGACGCCAAAGTAAGGTCCTTCGATAGGTGGGCAGCAAAGCACCTCCCGGCGCCGGAGGTCCTCTACGCCAGCGTCTTCGGCGCCCAGGGCTCCGAGGGGTTCCTCGGGCTGAAGCCCGGAGAGCGGAAGTCCGTGCTCCTGCGAGCGATTGGGCTCGAGCGGCTGGAGTCCCTCGCGAGCGAGGCGCGTGAGCGCGCTCGTGCTGCGAAACAACAGGTCGCGGTGCTCGCAGCCCGCATCGAGGACGAGCAGGGACGCTCGGGAGACGTGGAGACGCTCGCCGCCGACCTCCGGCAGGCCATGGCCAACGTCGTGGAGGCGGAACGCGCGGAGGCTGACGCCCGGGCTCAGGTCGCTGCGGCAGAGGACGAGGCGCGGGAACTGGCTACCAGGCGCAAAGACGCTGAGCGCCTGGCTGATCGTCGCAGGGAGCTGGAGGCAGACGTGGGCGCGGCCCGGACCAGGTTGGCGGGTTTGCTCGCGCAGACGGCCGACGCGAGGGAACTCGTTGGGCGCGCCGATGCCATCCGGGCGGCGGTGCGGCAAGCGGAGGAGCTCCGTGCGCAGCTGGCGACTCTCGATGCCCAGATCCAAACGGCAAAGGAGCGGAGGGCAGCCGCCGAGGAGCTCGAGCGGCGCCGCCAGCGCATCACGGAATCCGTTTCGTCCCTGGAGGGGAAGCTTCGGGAGATCGACAGGCGAATCGCGAACAACCGCGACGTCCTCGCGGAGGCGGACGCCATCCGGGACGCAGTCGATAGCCTGCCAGGTCTCGAGGCAGAGCGAACGCGGCTGGAGTCCGCGAAGTCGGCCGCCCTGGCAGAGGCCTCCAGCGCGAGCCGATCCGTGGCTGCGCTCCAAGCGGAGCGGGCGCGGGTCGACGCGAGACTCGCCCGGCTGGAGGCGACGTTGGCGGCGAAGGCCGAGGTCGACGCGGCCGTCACCGCAGTCCACCGCCTGAACAACGAGGTCATGGTCGCCAAGGCGAACGTGGACGCGGCGGCGGAGGCTCTGGAATCGCTGCGCAGCACCAGGCTGCAGGGCGCTGAGGAGCGTGTCGGGGCGCTCCGTGGCGCTCTCACCGACATTCGGGACTGCGAGGACGGGGTCGACGACCCTGCTGGGCGACTGCACTCCGTGGCAACTCTCGCCGGCGCAACCCTCGACCGCGACGACGAGGCGGTGCGGGAGACGGAAAGCTTCCCCGAGCACCTCCGGATCGCAGAATCGGACCTGAGCGAAGCCCAGGCGACGCTCCAGGAGCTCCGCACGGAGCTGACGCGGCTCGAGCCGATCGCTGCCCGGGCGAAGGCTCTCGACGAGGCTGCGGTCGAGCTGGCGGACGCAAAGGCGGAAGCGGAGCGGATCCAAACGGAAATCCTCGCCACGGAAGCGGAAGCCGATCGCGCTCGGCGCGCTGCCTCTGACGCGGCAAGCGCGTCCGAAGCGCTCGCGACGGAACTCGAAGACGTCCGCCTGCTGGCAGCAAAGGCCGACCCCCTGTCCCGGGCCGAGGCCCGCCTTGCCGAACTCCTGCCCCAGTCCGAGGGGGCCGCGGCGGAGCTTGCCCTGGCCCGGACCGATCTCGACGAACTTCCTGCCCCCCTCCCGCTGCCCGAGATCCCCAGCGACGCGGGTATCCGTGAGCAACTGGCGTCGGTCGAGGCGGAAGCGGGTCAGTTCGAGGCTCTGGCCCGAGCCCAGGCACTGCTCGACGGTGCCTCTCACCAGGAGCAGTCCGCTCGCAAGGAGGTGACCCGGCTCGAGACGGAGCTCGCCGCCGTGCCCACCGCGGAGGAGGTCACGCCCACCCACGACCTGCCAGCGGCCCAGCGGCGCGCGGCGGAGGCTGCGGAGGAGACCCAGCGGGCTCGGAGCGCGGTCGCCGTGCTCGAGCAGCGCCTGACGACGGCGCGGGAGGGCGCGGAGCGCACCAAGGGGCTCGATGTAGAGCGGCGCCGGGTCGAGGCGGACCTGGCCGATTGGACCCGGCT
>JAEWOQ010000614.1 GCA_023460875.1 Pseudomonadota bacterium | reverse complement strand
GACGAGGGGCCCGCTGGCGCCGCGCCGGATCTCCGTCGCCCGCTGCGCCCAGTGTGGTATAGCGCCCGCCCATGCGGCGACGACGACTCGGAAGGACGGAGCTCCAGGTCTCCGAGCTCGCACTCGGCACCTGGGGCCTCTCCGGTGATGGCTACGGGTCCATCCCCGAGGGCGAAGCGGACCGGGTGATCGATCGGGCTCGAGCCGTCGGCATCACCCTGTTCGAGACGGCCGACACCTACGCGGCAGGCGGCCTGGAGAAGAAGCTCGGCGAGCGCCTCGAGGGCGACGAGCACGCGCGCGTCGTGACCAAGCTCGGCACGGATCGCGACGCCTCCCCGCCCCGCAAGCGCTTCGACGCGGCCTTCCTCGGTCGAGCCTTCGAAGCCTCCCGTGAGCGGCTGCGCCGAGAGACGGTGGACGTGGTCCTCCTCCACAATCCCTCCGCGAAGGCGCTCCGTCAGGACGAGACCACCGGAGTGCTGCGGGAGCTGAAGGAAAAAGGCGCCATCCGCGCTTGGGGCGTGAGCGTAGGCAGCCACGAGGCGGCCGAGGCCGCGCTGGACGTAGGCGCCGAGGTGATGAGCTTTGCCTACAACGTATTGCAGGTGCAGCCCCTCCGCGACCTCGCCGAGCGCCTCGTGAGCACGGACACGGGCGTGCTCGCCCACTCGGTCCTGTCCTACGGCCTCCTCTGCGGCTTGTGGCCGCCCCACAAGGAGTTTCGTTATGGAGACCACCGGAGCGAGCGCTGGTCCCCGTCGCAACTGCGCCGCCGCATCCGGCAGCTCGAGGCGGTGCGACCGATGGTGTCCGGGGACGTGCGGACCCTGCGCGCCGCCGCTCTCCGCTTCGCGTTGGCGAACGACGCCGTCTCCAGCGTGGTCTTGGGCCCTCGCTTCAGCCTCCACCTGGATCAGCTAGTGCGCGAGGCCGGCCGCGAGCCCCCCTATCTCTCCGAAGGGAAGCTGAGCGCGCTGGAGCAGCGGCTCGAAGCGCTCGGGGTGGGAAGGTAAGCCATGAGCGACATTCTGGATCAGATGCTCGCCATCGCCGCCGAGGCCGCGGTGGTGGTCAAGGAGGTCTACGACAAGCCCTTCTCCGTCCAATACAAGGGCCCCGCGGATCCGGTGACCGAAGCGGACGAGCGCGCCAACGAGCTCATCTGCCGGAGGCTCGCCGAGGCTTTCCCCGACATCCCCGTGGTAGCCGAGGAAAGCCCCGAGGAGCGCTGGCAGAGCTTCCGCAGCTCGGATCGCATCTTCTTCGTCGACCCGGTCGACGGCACCCGAGAGTTCGTCGCCCGCAACGGTGAGTTCGTCGTGATGATCGGGCTGGTCCACGGGGAACAGGCCACCCACGGGGTGGTGCACGCCCCCGCCCACGACCTCGCGTGGGCCGGAGAGGTGGGCCAGGGTGCCTTCGAGGTGGACCACGCTGGGAACCGCCGCCCCCTCCAAGTGGGGCAGCAGGCGACCCTCGCCGACGCGAGCGTCGTCTCGTCCAGGACCCATCGCAGCCCGCTCTTGGGGCAGGCCCTCGACCTCCTGGCGCCGAAGCGCGTCGTCAGCCTGGGCAGCGCGGGGCTCAAGGGGGTCGCGGTCGCTCGCGGCGAGGCGGACGTTTACATGGCCCCTGAAAGAGCGGGCAGCCTCTGGGATGCTTGTGCCCCCGACGCCATCGTCCGCGCAGCGGGCGGTATCTACACCGACGCCTTCGGACACCCGATCGACTACCGCGCCGAGCGGGTCGAGAACGAGCGAGGGATCGTGGCAGCAAACCCCACACTTCACGACCGGGTGGTCACACGCCTGCGATCGCTCTCACGCTGATCGCCGCTACAAACGACCCACCCCGCGCCTTGGGGTCCCTCCCCCCGACGCGCTGACGTCGCTGCTCCTCCGAGCGCCAGCCGGCGGCCCGGACGAGCTGAGCCATCCACGTTAGAGAGCGATGACCGGGTGGTTTCGTTGACAGCACAAGCGCGGCCGGCGTACCGTGCGCTGCGCTGCCATACGGTTACCCGGCGGAAGTATTCCGCTTTCGCCGTTTCAGCTCGTGCTGAGGGCGGCTGTGACTCTGCCCCACCTCTTCACACAAGCGTATTCATTTACGAGCTCTCTGGAGGAAACGCATGCTCCGCTCCTCGCGCACTACCGCCGCGCTGATTCGTTCGCTGATGTTGGGAACTGCTGCCGTGACGACGACAGTCGCCGTTTCGACGGTCCTCGTCGGCTGTAAGAACGAGAATGAACCAGGGTATTGGATCGACAAGCTGGACGATCCCAAGTGGCGCCCCAACGCCGTCAAGCGGCTGGGCCAGTTCCTCGACGATGCCCTGGCCTCTTCCAACGGCGAGATGAGCGGCGAGGCGGTCCAGAAGCTCCTGAACGAGATCGTCGAGCCGCTCACCAAGAGCTACGTCGAGAACTACTCGGACTACGACACCAACTCGAGGGTGGCCCTGATCAAGCTCCTCGCGGATTTCCGTGATCCGCGCGCGGAGCCCGCCCTCAAGAAGGCCTTCGACGAGTTCGCGAAGCGCCCCCGGGCCACCCAGGACGAGACGGACATCAAGTGGGCGGTCCGCGCCTACGGTCGGATGAAGCTCGAGTCTCTGGCGCCCTCCGTGCTGGCGGCCTTCGAGAAGCTCGAAGCTCACACTCAGCTCGGCGGCGTGACGTACCGGGACTACAGCGAGGCCATGGTCCGGGCTCCGAGCAAGCAGTGGGCCGGCGCCCTGATCCAGATGCTGGGGCAGCCCATGACGGATCCCCGCAGCGCCAAGACGAAGGAGCAGGCGCGGGATTTGGTCGATCCCTTCCGCGACCAGAGCTTCTGGCAGGTGACCGCCGCTCAGGTGCTCGGAGAGCTCCGCGAGGCGGACGCCGTGGAGCCGCTGCTCAAGGTCGTGCTCGAGCCCAGCAAGGCTGCGGTGGCCACGACGGCGCTGCTGGCCCTCGTGAAGATCGGCAAGCCCTCCGTCGATCGCTCCCTGAAGCTCCTCGACGGCTCCGACACGAAGCTCATCGACTTCCACAAGGAGGCCGTGAAGAAGGCGACGGAGGCGAAGGAAGCGCCGAGCGGGAACATCTCGCTGCCGGTCGCCGCGGCGGTCATCGGCATGGCCGGCCGCCCCGAGGGCATCGCCCCGATGATCAAGATCCTCGAGAGCGACGCGAGCGACGCCGACAAGGCGGTGGTCGCGCGGGAGCTCGCGAAGATCCCGGCCACCAAGGAGTCCAAGGACGCCTTCAAGAAGGCGTTCGAGAACCTCCCCCTCGACGCCTCCCTCCAGGGCATGCCGGCTCTCGTCGCGCTCGCCGAGGCGGCGGGCCAGTTCTACGACGCAGACATGATCCCGTGGCTCCTCGATCGCGCCCGGAACACCAGGGGCGGTGGTGAGGAGAAGGTCGCGCTGCAGAAGACCTTGGTGATGACCGCGCTGAAGCTCGCCAAGCCCGATCAGATGGCTTCGGTGAAGAAGGCGGCGGAGACCTACAACGCGAAGGATCTCGTCGCGAGCGTCGAGGAGGTGGTCACCGCCTGTGGCGACAAGGTGGACTGCTACGTCTCGGCCATCCAGAAGGGCGATTACCAGCGCAAGGAGAAGCAGCTGGCAGGCATCAAGGCTGGCTACATGGTCGGCGTGCTGGGCAACGAAGCCGCCCGCGACGCGCTCGTCGGCGCGCTCGGCTCCATCGAGAACGCCGCCCTGCGCTTCGTTGCCGCGCAGACGATCGACCACCTGACGCCGAAGGGGTCGGAGGACGTGGTGACCAAGCTCGAGGACATCATCGCCAGGAACAAGCTGTCTGGTGATCCGAACCGGATGGCGGCCGATCAGCCTCTGCAGCAGGTGGCTTACCGGCTCAGCGTGCGCGGCGGCTGAACCCAAGGCCACCCAAACCCAAAGCGGCGCCCGACGGGCAGGCTCTCAGAGCC
>JAEWOQ010000613.1 GCA_023460875.1 Pseudomonadota bacterium | reverse complement strand
GGTGGGTGCGCACATGTGAGTGAAACATCATTCGATGTGGGCGTGGCGGCCGCCGGAAGATGAGCGCAGCGCGAGAAGCTTCGCCCAACGCCCAACGCCCAACGCCCAACGCCCAACGCCCTGCGCCCTGCGCCCTGCGAACGAGGCGTCTCGCGACTCGGCAGGGACGTTGGTGTATACTCATAGATGGTGAGCTCGTGAGGAAAACCGAAGACGACACCACGGTGACCAAGCGGACGGAGGCGGTGGCGCGGTCGTCCGGGGCGCTCCAGCCGTGCCTGCTCGTGCTCACGGGGTCCTCGGTGGGGCGCTCTTTTCGGCTCACGAGCGCCGCCTACATCATCGGACGCGGGAGCGAGGTGGACATTCGCCTGGACGACGACGGCGTGTCCCGGCAGCACGCGAAGATCGTCCTCCTTCCGAAGAACGTCGTGATGATCAAAGATCTGGGGAGCACGAACGGCACCTACATCAACTCGACGCCCGTGGAGGCGCACCCCCTCGCCGACGGAGACCGGATCCGTATCGGCGCGTCGACCTGCCTGCAGTTCACTCTCGAGGACGACATCGAGGCGAACGTCCGCGACCATTTGTATTCAGCGGCGACGCGGGACGCCCTGACCAAGGTCCCGAACCGGCGCGTGTTCGAGGAGCAGCTGGAGCGCGCGACGGCGTACGCCAAGCGCCACGGCCATCCCTTGTCCCTGATCATGCTCGACATCGACCACTTCAAGCAGGTCAACGACGAGTACGGCCACCTCGCAGGAGACGACGTGTTGCGCGGGGTGGCGGGGCATCTCGCCACCGCGAGCCGCGCGGAGGACACCTTGGCGCGCCTCGGTGGCGAGGAGTTCGGCCTGATCCTGTGCGGTAATGA
Organism: Pseudomonadota bacterium; assembly: GCA_023460875.1. GTDB lineage: Bacteria > Myxococcota_A > Polyangia > Polyangiales > Polyangiaceae > NIC37A-2. The sequence goes on along the minus strand of JAEWOQ010000613.1, from coordinate 2,989 downwards.
GCTGCCCGGCGCCATCCTCACGGCGGAGCGGCTGCGGAGGGCCATCGGGCAGAGCCTCTTCGAGACCTCGGGGGGAGAGGTCTCCGTGACCATCTCCGTCGGGGTCGCCGAGTACGATCCCAAGATCCATCGAACGCCCCTCGAGCTCATCGCCGCCGCCGACGCGCGGCTCTACGAGGCCAAGCGGGGCGGGCGGAACCGAGTCTGTCCACAACCATGACGCAAGCAATATCCGGGATGAAGGTCGTGCTAGGGGGGTCGGAGCGCGTCGAGCGCACGTTCTCCTTCATCGACATGGCGGGGTTCACCGCGCTCACCGAGGCCCAAGGGGATCAGGACGCGGCCGATGTGGCCACCCGCTTCGGTGATCTCGCGAGGAAGGTGCTGGGCAGGAGCGATCGGCTGATCAAGACGATCGGAGACGCGGTGTTCGTGAGCTCCTCGGATCCAGCGGCGGGCGTCGCCTTCGTGGAGCGCCTCTTCACGGTGGCGGCGGCAGAGCCGGTGTTCCCGGCCCTGCGCGCAGGGCTCCACCATGGGGAAGCGATCCAGCGAGACGGAGACGTCTTCGGGGCGGCGGTGAACCTGGCAGCGCGAGTGGCCGCGGAGGCGCACGCGGGGGAGGTCCTCGGCACCGACCGCGTCGCTGGGGCGGCGCGGGATACGGGCATCCCGGTCGTGGAGCTGGGGGAGCTCCTCCTCAAGAACGTGCGCAGACCGATCCCTGTCTACTCCCTGGCGCTCATGTTGGGTGTGGCGGAGACGCCTTTGGACCCGGTGTGCCACATGCCCGTGGATCGCCGCGCTGCGGCCGGGCGGCTGCGCTACCGGGAGCGCGAGTTCTGGTTCTGCTCGCTCACCTGCGCTGCGGCCTTCGCGAGCAACCCGGGGTGGCACGCCGCCGAGTCGATGCGCCCGCGCTGAGACGGCGGACCACGGCGTCGATGCGGGCCCGCTGAGGGGCACCGCCGCCGAGGCAGCGCGGTGGAGCAACGAACGCTTGACAGGTCCCCCGCCGCGACTATGTTCACCGCCACCAACTGACGCGCGGTGGAGCAGCCTGGTAGCTCGTCGGGCTCATAACCCGAAGGTCGTAGGTTCAAATCCTACCCGCGCAACCATGGGCGATCGCTGATGCGGTCGCCCTTTTTCTTTTGGTCGGATTCGCCAACCAAAGCAGCTACGCCGCCCGGCCTCGCCTGGCGGCGTAGCCGCTTTGTGGGTCTGCGCTGGCAGCTCGGTCAGCCATCTCGGTGCTTCCCGTACCCGGCTACGATCAGGCATCGCCTGCTCGCAACCCGTGGAGCTGCAAGGACATGTGGGCTCGTACGGCCATGCAGGGTCGGAGGAAGAGCCGCCGCGAAGGCTCGGGGTCGTGGCGCTTCGAGCGCCGACATCAATAGTTCAGTCCGAGGGCGATGCCAGCGAACCAGCCGCCGGTGCGGAGGACCTCACGCCCTGCGGCCTCGGCGACCACCCCCGAGGAGCGGCCCCCGTCCAAGGACAGGAAGGGCGCGATGGCTTCTTCGGTGGCTAGCCGCAGGAGCACGCTCAGGTGTGCTTCTCCATAGGGCTTGTAGACGTCACGGGCGATGACGGCGCCGTGCGCAGACCCGCTGACGTGCACCACGCCCGCGCCCGCGACCAGCTCGAGCTCCAGGTGGACGGGGGTGAGGATCAGCTCTCCGATCCGGTAACCGACTTGCGCCCCCACCATCAGGGCCGTGACCGAGCCGAGGAGTCGCCGCGAGGCGTCCGCGTCCCTACGAGCGCCGAGCAGCGAGCCGCCCGCGGACCAACGCTGCCAGCGGTGAGCTGCCGTGGCGCCGAACAGAGGCGTGGGCGATCCCAGCGGAGCACGGAGGGCGAGGCCCACGAGCGCGTTCTTTGGGGAGGAGCGGCGGCGGGAGGGCGAGGTGTCGTCGTCGTGAGGCGTCTCATCATCGAGTGATGATTCGTCGTCGAGTGATGGTTCGTCGTCGAGCGGCCTGTGCGGCGCCTGCGGGACGGGTGGGTCGGGGCGCTGGAGGCCACGGGTCAGCTCGGCGAGGGCGAGGGCGAGGGCGCGCGTGCGCTCCGAGAGGGGGGCGTCCTGGACGAACAGGTCGCGGAGGATCACCTCATCCAGCGTGTCGATCCGGACCTGCGCGTGGCCGTCGCAGTGGTAGCGCACCTCGACGATCCGGACGGCGGAGTCGCTGAGGAGCCGCGCGCTCTCCAAGCGGAGGGCGCTCAGGAGCTCGGCTCCGCCGAGAGGAGACTCCGCGCAGTCGGTGAAGGCGAAGGGTAGACGGACTCCCTCCGCTCGGGCCACGGGGGCGAGCAGCGCCGCCGCCGCCGCCGCCGCCGCGGAGAGGAGAACCGCGAGCCGCGCTCCGGGAGACACGGGTTCCTTATGGGAGGAGCGATCGGCGGTCACCTCAGGGGGAGCTGTCCTCGATCAACTGCCTGAGCTCCTTCAGACGTTGACCATTCGGGAAGCGGCGCTCGTACTCCCGGGCAGACCGCCGCGCGGCGTTCGGCTGTCCGGAGAGCAGCTGCACTTCGACCAAACGCCCCCAGGCGTTCTCGGCGAGAGTGCCGGCTGGCTGCACGCTCAGGCACGTGCGCAGGGCCGCCTCCGCCTCCAGCAGGTGACCTCGCTCGACGAGGAGCTTCGCCAAGGTGAAGGCGGCGAGGGCGCGCCGCGGATCGTGGGAGGTTCGTCTCAGGAGCGCGCGCAGGGTGACGATGGCCGCGGGGGTGTTGCCCTCCGCGCGCTGGCGATCGGCGACGCGGAGGAGCTCCGTGATCTCGTCGCCTCCGATCGCCGTGGACGCGGGCCTCGTCGGCGGCGAGAGGGCCGCCTCCGTCGAGTGCGGCTGGTCGTTGGTGGTGTTCGCGGGCGCGCCCTCTCCGGCGGAGCTGGGGTTCTCCGCCGAGGCGGGGGCCACCACGGAAGGAGAGAACGAGGCGGGTGCGGTCGTGGTGCTCGCGTCTCGTGTCGGAG
>JAEWOQ010000612.1 GCA_023460875.1 Pseudomonadota bacterium | reverse complement strand
GGAGCCAGCCGCTTGCGGTGCTCGACGGCAACCCAGTGTCCCTCGACGGCCTCGCCGCCGTGGAACTCGGGGCCTTCAGCGGGCTGAGCAACGACACCGGGGTAGCTGCCATTGCGTCCGGAACCGACAAGGCGTTCGCGGTTGTTGACTACGGTCAGTGGGTCGCGGGCGCATACACCCTCTGGCAGTTCGGCGGCAACGGAGCCCACTGGTGGGGAATCGGCGGCAGCAACCACCGCGTCGGCCGAGAGGACGACGGAGCGCTGAATTTCGACGAGTCGAATGCCATCGGCGCCACGACGGCGCAGCGCTTCTTCGCCCACTCCTTCCATTCCGCAGACGGGCCGAACCTCTTCCAAGTCGATGGGGCCAGCGAGGCTGCGCCACTGGACATCAACCCGGTCACTACGACCGAGTTCGGCACGACCTCCGCCGGTCCAGGCGCCACGATCCGCCTCGCCTACAGGCTCCTCTTCGACCGCGCGCTGAACGTCGGCGAGCTCACCCAGCTGCGGGAAGCGTTCCTGCGCGCAGTCGCCTGACCCCAATCCCGATCACCTGACGCGTCGCCCCTTCGCGCGCGTCCCACCTCCACGAGGAGAAATCACCATGTTCGAATCCCCCGAAGCCCTGCACGGGCTGACCGAGGCGATCTCCGCTCGCCTTTGGTACCCCTTCGCCGCCTACCTGTTCGCCATCCTGATCCAGGTCTTCCAGGTCTGGCAACCTCGACTCTTCGAGGAGCGCGACGGGCAGGACCCGATCGTCCCGAAGCGCCTGCAGTGGGCTCCCGCGCTGGTCGTGACTGGCCTGGCCGCCTTCGTCGAGGCCTTCTACGCGGGGCTCGGCTTGCCCATGGCCGTGGCGATCTCGGCCTACGCCGTCGCTACAGGTGGCCCCGCCGTGATCGGCGCGCACCGCATCGCCAAGGAACTCAAGAGCTCCGGTGGTCTCCCGCCCTCCTCGAGTGCGCTGCTCGTCTTGTTCTCCCTCAGCCTTGGCGGCTCGACGCTGGTCGGCTGCGCTGCGGTCAAGCCGGTCGTGCGAACCGTCGACAACCTCGCCCAGGAGGCGTGTGCGCTCTACTTCGGCGAGCAGATGGGCGTCTCCATCGAGGACGCGCTGCGGACCTACTGCCAGACGCGGGACGCACTGGACCCGTTCGTCGAGGCCATCCTCGCGGCTCAGCAAGAGGCCGGCCCCCAGGCGTCCCAAAAGCTCGGCCTCGAGCCCCCCGCGGCTCCCCAGGAGGACTGACCCATGGGGCTCCTCGGGCGCTCCCTGGGGCGGCACGGGACCGGCTACCTGCCGGACCAGACCGACCCCAGGGATCTGGACATCGATCGGCTCGGCCTCGCCTCGAGGCAGCTGCCGATCACCACGTCGCTGCGCCCGCGGGGCCTCGTACCCTTCGACCAGGGGCGCACGAACAGCTGCGTCGGCAACGCGATCGCCCAGGCGGTGCGGATCCGACAGGCTCACCGCGCCGGCTGGGAGCTCCCCGAGCCCCTGTCGCGCCTGGCGATCTACTGGAACGCCCGCGCCTACCACGGCGGGACGAAGCAGGACCTCGGCACACACATCCGGATGGCGATCCGAGGCTTGCAGCGCTACGGCGCGCCTCCGGAGCACGTCTGGCCTTTCGACGTCGGCGTCCTCGGGAAGGTGAACCGCAAGCCGTCGCTCCGGGCCTACCAGCTGGGCCACGACTTCGGCGGGGTCCGCGGCTACTACCGGATCTTCGACTCCGGCGAGCGGAAGCTCCTCGCGATCAAGTCAGCGATCGCCGCGGGGTACCCGGTGGTCGCTGGCTGGCTGGTCGACGCTGAGTTCCAACGGGACGACGGCCCGAGCGTGATCGACGTCGTCACCGGACCGACGATCGGGGGACACGCGATGCTCCTCGACGGCTACGCCGGGGACGCCTTCGACCTCGTCAACTCGTGGGGCGCGTGGCGAGCCGGCGGCGTCGCCACGGTGACATCGGCATTCGTGATGAAAGCGATCGACGTATGGGCCATCGACTGCTGAACGCACTGCTCCTGACCCCCTTCCTGCTCGCTGCCCAGTGTCAGGTCGAGCCGAGGCCAGACGGGCCGCGCCCGTGCGAGCTCGCCTGCGCCAACCTCGAGCGCCTCGGGTGCGATGAGGCTGAGCCCACGCCCGGAGGGGCACTCTGCACCGCGTGGATGTGCGGCGCGGAGGCGGGCCCCGTGTCGCACGATCCAGAGTGCATCGCTGGGGCGGCGACTTGCGAGGCGGCGCGGGAGTGCAGCGAGGAGCAGGGACCATGATCTTCGACCCGAGAACCCTGCTCCTGCAGGACGATCGCTGCAGCTACCACCCGACGCGCATCGACCCCGCGCGCCAGTTCCCGCTGCGTGAGCCGACGGACATCATCGTTCACTACGACGTCTGCCACAGCATCGACATGAACACTCGCGCGGTGTTCGCCAGCGGGCTCGACTACCATCTCGCACTCGATGGCTGGCACACGGGGCAGCACGCCCACGTCGAGATCCGACAATACCTGCCGCTGAACCTTCGCGGCGCTCATGCGAAGGGCTTCAACGAGCAGAGCGTCGCCGTGACCATCGTGAACCCCGGTCCGCTCGTGCTCGGTGCCGACGGCAACCTCCGCACCACGTACGACCACCGGAGCTTCCTCGACGGAAACCGCAGCGCCCGGGTGTGGCCAGCAAACGACGTCGTCGAAGCCACCCGGCCCGGGACGCCTTGGAAGTTCTGGGCGAAGTACTCCGACGAGGAACGGGAGACGCTCGGGCAGCTCTGCGGCGCGATCGCCACGGTGCTCCCGAGCATCCGCCGCATCCGCCCGCACTCCGACGTCACCCCCGGCAAAGTCGACCCAGGACCGGCGCTGAACCTGCATCCGGTGCGGCGCCTCGCGTCCGTGTTCTCCGGGCGCGAGCTCCTCGCGGCCTGATCCCCTTGCTACCCCCTGGCTTTCACGTGGGCGACCCGCGCTTCCTTGTGAAAGCCAGCCTTCAACACTGACCCCCCGCCGACGCCCCATCGCGCCGGCTCCCCACCACCACTCGCGCCCCTGCGCGCTGACC
>JAEWOQ010000611.1 GCA_023460875.1 Pseudomonadota bacterium | reverse complement strand
CGGCCTCTCGCCAGACGCCGAAGTGGCGCGTCGGGGCCTCGCGCACGTACACGCCCGCGTCCGCGTCCGCAGCGATCGCGAGCCCCACGGCGGTGGCCGCGTGCGGCTGGGGTGCCAGGAGCAACTTCCGCTTGAAGCGCTGCTTCAACAAGCGAGTCACCGCCGGGAACTGGACGCTGCCACCGACGAGGTAGACGGCCCCGAGCTCGCGAGAGTTGCCGGGATCGACGCCGTGATGAACCAGCTCCCCGAACAGGCGGTGCATGAGCTCGATGGTCTGCTCGACGAGCGGCGTGGCGACATCGTAGAGCCGGGCCGCCTCGATCACCACGGAGCCGCAGGGCAGCAGATCGGCCACGTCGACGAAGAGCTTTCGAGAGGCCGGGGTGAGGGTCTCCTTGGCCAGGCGGCAGCGCTCGAGCAGGTGGGCCCACGCATTGTCGGAGAGATCACTGCGCGCGCCTCCGGCGGCCTCCAAGGTGAGCTCAGCGATCAGCGCGTCGAAGTCGTTGCCCCCCAGACGGGCGATCCCCTCCGACGCCAGGAGCTCGAAGCGCTTGTCGACGAGGGACACGGCCGCGGTGTCGAAGGTCCCACCGCCCATGTCGTAGACGACCACGTAGCGCTTGGGGCTCCGCCGACTGAGCACCCCCAGGGAGTTCTTCGCGTACTCGATCGCCGCCGCCGTAGGCTCGTTGAGGAGGCCGAGGACCTGGAACCCGGCGCGCTGGAACGCTTCGATGGTGAGGTAGCGCTGGCGGGTGCTGGCGTTCGCTGGCACGGCCACCATGACCTCGAGGGGATCGAGTGGGGACACGTCGAGGTTGCTTCGCTCGACCAACATCTGACGAACGAAGCGCAGATACTCCGTGGTCAGCTGCAGCGCGGACACGTCGACGGCCGGCCAGCCTCGCACAGGCTCATCGGGCGCCACCCCAGTGATGGCGGCCTTCACGGAGCGCAGGAGCGGGACGGATGGATCTCGGGAGGCCTCCGCCCCAAAGCGGATGCCCTCTGGATGCAAGCTCGCCATGCCGGGGAGGTAGTCCGAGAACCCCTCCGGGGATTCGAAGCTCACCACCGGGTAACGTCCGCGGTGCACGGCTGCCACCACGGTGCGAGTCGTGCCGAAATCGATGCCTAAACGCATGACCCCGAGGCGATGGTAGGCCGTCGACCGATGCGCGTCATTCTTCTGGACGGGTGCAGCGCTGGCCGTTGCAGTGTAACCGGAACACCGGGCACCCCACCTGGGATGGTTGCGACCGCGGTGCGTTTGAGGTTATCGCGACCACGAGCCATGCCGTGGGTCCGACGTCCAGAGCCTCCTCGCCCGCTGGCGGCCTGTTTGCTGGCGGCTTGCACTTGGACGCTCCCCGCCTGGGGAGATCCCGTCGAGCTCCCGGCCCTCGGGCTCCGTCCAGAGGGCGCAGAGTATTCGGCCATCCCACCGATCGGGACATCGACCGGGACACCGACCGCCCCCGGCCAGGGTCTGGAGGAGCAGGGTCTGGAGGAGCAGGGCCTGGGGGGCTCAATGACGAGCGTCCCCCCCACGCCGGTACCGCGCTTCGCGCTGAACGACCCGCTCGCTCCCACCCCGAGCGCAAGAGCCGTCGCTGTGCCTTCGGCGACGCTCCATCCCTCGTGGCTTCCCCAGGAAACGGACTCGCCACGGGGGCCACCCCCGCAAGGTGCGCGCCCCTGGGACGCGAACGCGTCCTGGGACGCGCCGCCTGGGCCCCACCTCAGCCCCCTCTCCCCTCTGGACGGATACGTTCCACCCCCAGCTCCCCTCGGGTCGAGCTCCACGTCCTCTCTGCAAGCTCTCGTAATCGACGACCGCTCCGGCTGGGCGCGCTGGAACGCGAACCTCTGGGGTGTGACCGCAACGGTGTTGGCGTTCGACGTGGTCATGGTCATCGGGTTCACCTTCCTGCCCAGCGACGTCACCGGCTGGGGTGAGCCCCGCTTCAACGGGCTCAAGAAGAACCTCACGGTCGGTCCGCGCGTCGACAACGACCGCTTCCTCTTCAACTACGTCGCCCACCCCCTGGCGGGCTCGGAGTACTACCTGATCGGTCGAAACCGCGGTCTGAACTGGTGGCAGAGCACCGCGTACTCCGTGGCGCTGAGCACCGCGTTCGAGTTCCTGATCGAGAGCGCCTACGAGCAGGCGAGCTGGCAAGATCTCTGGATCACACCCGTGGCTGGCACCGTGTTCGGGGAGCTGCGCTGGCAGGTGAAGAAGGCCTTGGAGAACCCGTCGACGGGCAGACCCGTCGGGACGCTCAACAAAATCCTCTACGTCGTCATCGATCCTTTCGATGCCGTTTACAAGTTGTGACGAGCGCAGCCGGACGGCTGACAGCTGGTTCCGGCGACGACCATCGAAGACCGGACCGCCCCCCTGAGAAGGTGGCTACCGCAGTTTCGTGAGCAGAATGCCGGCTTGGACGAGCCCGTCGGTGCTCTAGCCGGGGTAGCGCGCCGGCGCTGCTCCCGCTCACGGGGTCCCGCTGTATACTCGCGGCGATGAGCTCCCACCGACTCCTCGCTTGCGCCGCTCTCTGGGGGATCTGCACGACGGCCTGCGATCTGCAGCAGAACCTCGGTGACCTCGGCGGTTCCCTCCTCAACCCAGACACCGAGCTCCTCGACATTCCGGGGCGCCAGCTGGTCTCCGGACACTACAGTCGCCTCGAGCTCGACGGTTCCCTGGAGTCTGGCGGTTGGATCGTCGCCCACCGACATGATCTCGACGCCCCCACCGTCTCCGTGATCTCCTTCGCGGGGAACGGCCAGTGCGACGTCGTCGGTGCCAAGGATTTCCAGCGCGTGTCGAGCCGCGTCGACGTAGCGCTCCCAGGGCTCATCGCCGTGCAGCGGGAGGAAGGCCCGGAGGGCTCCGACGCGGTGGAGTTCGTCGGCTTCGACTGCGAGAGCCGTCTCGAGCCCGTCGCCGCGAGCGCCCTCCCGTCCGTACCCTTCCCCCGCTCCGCGCCGCGCGGCTTGCTCATGCTCACCCGCGATGGGCGCTTGCTCCTCGTCGACGCCACGCGACCCGCGCTGGAGGAGATCGCCACCCACGTGCGCTCCGGGAGCTCAGAGGGCGACCGGCTCTGGTTGTTGCGCGACGTGGAAGGCGCCAGCGAGGTCGTCGCCTATGACTCCTCACTGGAGGAGCTGGGGCGCTGGCCAGGGATCACGGAGCTCGCCGTGCTCGGGTGGGCCGAGCACAGCGGCGTGATCCGCGACGAAGAGGGACTGCACTTCGTGAGCGTCGCCGATGGCACGAAGGAGCTCATCGACGAGGACGGGTGTCACGCGGTCGCCCTGGGCAATCAGGTCCTCGCCTATTACGCGCCCTGCGCCGAGAGGCGCCTCCAGCTCTCCATCCCCGGTCACCTGCTCGAGCGGGACGAGGACCGCGTGACCGTCGACATCGCGCGCCACGTGATGGCCCCTGCGGAGGTGATCCTCAATTGGCAAGGGAAGGACAGCTTCGTTCTCTATCAGGTGAACCCGACGAGCGGCAGCGAGCCCACGGGTGAGCTCCGCCTCGCCGAGCGCCTCGGCTACGACCCGGATGAACGACAGGACGCCGACAGGAGCGTCCTGCCCAATGGTCGAGTGCACCGCGCGCAGATCTACACGGACTGGGACGGCTCCAGCGGCACCCTGATGGCCCCGCGGTACACCACGCGAGAGGGGCGCAGCGCCTTCGAGGGGCTCGACCCGGTCGCGGAGGGGGTCGCTCAGCTGCCGGGAGGCGACGTCGGCTCCGAGCGCGGGGTCCTCATCGACTTCGACGGGGCGGTCGGCAAGCTGGCACGCTTCTCCCGCACGAGCGACGGAACCTTCGACCACGTGGAGCTCGCCTCCGGCGTACCGATCCAGAACCAAGTGGCCGACGCCGGAGGCGCCGGTTTCGCGTTCGTCGGAGATCACGGGCCCGAAGGAGGGATCGCCTACCTCGTGGCGGGCGGCAAGGGGCGACCCATCGGGGAGCGAGCCTTGCCGAACACGCTCCGTTTCTTGGAGGATCCCTCGGCTTTGGCTTATCTGGCCCACGACGGCAGCGGACGGACGGCCACCTTGCGCGCCTGGCTCCTGCAGTCGGAGCTGAACGTCCGCGTCTCGGAGGAGGTCTCCGAGTACCGCGAGCTCCCTTGGCCCTCCGCGGGCCTGCTGTACGCCGTCCCCGCTGGGGAGCGCGCGGGGGTGTGGTTTGCGCGGGCCCGCTGAGAGGCGAACAGACCTGTCCTCCCGCAGGGGGTTCGCTCGTCCACCTGTGCTATTGGGCTGCGTGCCATGACCGCCCAGGCTCTCCCCAGCCAGCCCCGGAGCAGCGCCACGTTCAAGGCCCGCGACGTCGAAGAGCTCATCGACTTCTATGTGCATCGCCGGGCGGCCAACGTGGTCGTTCGCCTGTTGGTGCGCACCAACGTTCAACCAGATCAAGTCACCTTCTCGTCGGGGGTCATGGCACTCCTCGCGGGGACGGTGATCGCCACGGCCGGCCCGCCCTGGCAGCTGATCCTCGGCGCTGCCCTCTTCTTCGGATCGATCGTACTCGATTGCAGCGATGGGCAACTGGCGCGCCTCCGGGGTACCAGCACCTTCGCAGGGCGCGCCCTCGACGGCTGGGTGGACGTCGTCTCGAGCACATCGATCTTCGTGGCGCATCTGGTTTACATGGTGCGTCACGAGGTCGGGTTCTGGTTGCCGTTCTGCGCCGGCTGGGCCGCCGGATACGCCCTCAAGTGGCATGCTCACCACTACGACCACGTCAAGAACCTGTATCTTCTGAATACACAGCCCGAGGAGAAGGGCGCGGAGGCCTATCCAAGCATCGAGGCCATCGAGCAGGAGTACCAGGAGCACCGCGCGGCAGGCCGGCGGCTCTCCGCGCTCATGGCCAAGAGCTTCATCTCCTTCACCATCAATCAGAGGAAGTCGACGGGAGCGCGGGCGGACGAGCGGCGCGCCCACAGCGACGACGACCGGCGCCTGTACCGCTCGATCTTCCGCCTCTACATGCGGCTCTGGACCTTCAACGGCCTCGGCACCCACCTGTTTTTGCTCACCCTCGCCACCTTGGGCGCGATCTTCGATCCACGCGCACCTTTGGTGGCCTGGGGCATCTTCATCGTGCCGATGACCCTCGGAGCGTTCGGCCTCTTGGGATGGCGACGCTCGCTCATCGAGCGCTTCGAGCGGGAGCGGGCAAACGGCTCGCGCCTGGCAGAGTCCACGACGGGATGAAATCGTTACTCGGTCCCCTCCTCGTGCTGACGGGGCTCCTGAGCCCCGCCATCTCCTCGGGCGCGGCCCCCGACGTCCGCTCCCCTCGCCCAGAGCCAGGCAGCGACCTGCCCGACGAGCACCTCGCCGACGAGCACCTCGCCGACGACGTGAGGGACGATGAGGATCCCTTCACGTCCCGGCGCGGCCAGCTGGGGATCACGGTCGGCGTCCCGTTCTACGACGACAGCATCATCCACGCAGACATGACGGTGGACGTCCGGTACGGCCGGAAGTTCTGGTGGCTCGTGCCCTCGATCTCTGGCGGCTTTCGTCAAGCTCGCTTGGACCCCGCTCGGGTGCCCGACCACGCCCGTCGGAAGAAGCTCGAAGCCTGGCACGCCACCGTGGGCCTTCGTCTCGAGATCCCGACGTCCCCCCGTATCTTCCCCTTCATTGGCATCGCCGGCGAGCTCTCGGCCTGGAGCTTCACCGCGGACACCACCGATTTCTGCCAGGACGCGTTCTATCCGGACGCCTGGCGGTGTTATCGGCGCCAAGACTGGAAGAGAGGCTGGGCCGTGAAGCCTCAGCTGGGCTTCGTCTACAAGCCCGAGCCGTCCCTCGCTCTCGAGTTCTGGGTGGAGCGCGGCACCGTGTTCGCTCCGGACATGTTCACCCGGCACGTCTCCTTCATCACCCCGTCGCTCGGCTTCACCTGGCATCACTGACGCCACTGACGCCCCACGCCGTGCCCGCGACGACAGCGCGAGGTCCGTGCCTCCCGGGGTGGCCCTAAAGGGACGCTGTCGTCGGCCGCTTTGGTGACGGCCGCCCCCACCCGCGATCCCTCGTGCCGGCGGGCCCCAGATCCGTCGCTCGGGCTCCCGCGGAGCGGAGAAACGACACCGACATGCCTCGACCCGAGCTCAGCGACTCCGTCATCGTCGTCACCGGTGCCTCCAGCGGCATCGGCCGAGCCACCGCCCTCTCCCTCGCCCGGAGCGGGGCGACCCTGCTCCTCGCGGCGCGCCGGGAGCTGCCCCTCCGGGAGCTCGCCCAGGAATGCGCCCACGTGGGAGGCCGGGCGCAGGTCGTCCCGACGGACGTCACCGACGCAGGAGCCGTTCAGCATCTCGCCGCGACCGCCTTGGAGCACCATGGGCGGCTCGATGGGTGGATCAACAACGCTGCCGTATCCCTCTTCGGGCGCTTCGAGGAGGTCCCACTCGAGGCCTTCCGGCGCGTCGTCGAGACCAACTTCTTCGGCTATGTCCACGGCGCGCGCGCCGCGCTCCCACGCTTTCGCGAACAGGGCCACGGCGTCCTCGTGAACGTGTCGTCAGTTGCCGGGCGCGCCGGCCAGCCCTACACGAGCGCGTACTGCGCCAGCAAGTTCGCGATCAACGGGCTCAGCGCCTGCCTCCGAGAGGAGCTGATGGACGAGGAGGAGATCCACGTGTGCACGGTCCTCCCCGGCTCGGTGGACACACCGCTGTTCCAGCACGCGGCGAACTACACGGGTCGCGCGGTGCAACCCATCGACCCGTTGCTGCCTCCGGCGCGCGTCGCCCGAGCCATCGTGAGCTGCCTGGAGAACCCGCGGAGCGAGGTCTTCGTCGGCCTGTCCAGCCGTCCGCTCGCGCTCCTACAGACGCTCAGCCCCGCGCGCAATGAGCGTCAGATGGCCCGTAAAGTGGAGAGGGACCACTTCGACGACCACTCCGCCCCACCGACGACCGGGAACCTCTATGAACCGATGCCGGAGTGGGCCGGCGTCGACGGCGGCTGGAGGCGTGCCAAGCTGGCTCGACGAACCCGGATCGCCCGCAATCTGCTCGGCGCGATGGGCGTGGCGGTCCCCGAGGGAGGCTTCGGGGGCCGCCTCGGCTCTCAGAGCGCGAGCCTGCTGCAGGCCCTGCGCCGCCGCTGAGCACATCCTGCCCCCTCGAGTGACGGATCGAGACGCGATGAGGCCAGCCACCATCGCCCCTGGCGCACCACCGTGGCGTCGCTCCGTGGGCTCGAAGCTTAAACGTCCTCCCCTGCCAGCCGTTCTGAACGCCTAGGAGTGGGGTCGCGGGGGTCGAATATGACGGAGATATCGGTCGCGCACTTCGGCGATGTCACCATGGTGCGGATGCCCCGGCGGGTGGACGTCAACAACACCCAAGCGTTCGTCGACGCCGTGCGCGAGCACAGCCAAGGGGTCATGGTGCTCGACTTCTCCTGCACCGAGTCGATCGACTCGACCGCGCTCGGCGCGATCGTGCAGCTCTATAAGATCCTCCGCTTGGAGGAGCGTGACCTCCGCCTCGCCGCCCTCTCGGAGGCGGTCCGCCGCGTGTTCGACATCACCCGGCTCGATCGAGTGTTCGACATTTTCCAGACGACGGAAGAGGCGCTCGCAGCCGGAAAGCAAGCCTCCTAGTCGTCACGCGCCGCGCCAGAAGCCAAGCCCCGTGCCCGACGAGGTCATCCCCGACGCCCATGTCATCCTCGTCGTCGACGATGCCCCCACGAATCGTCGCCTCTATAGCTGGCTCCTCGGCAAGGCGGGGTTTCGGGTCTGCACCGCGACGGACGGCGTCGACGCGCTCGCGCAGCTGGAACGCAGCCGCCCATCCCTGGTGCTCCTCGACTTTTGGATGCCGCGCCTCGACGGCATCGGCGTCCTGCACGAGCTGCGCGCCCAGGCCGAGACCGCCCGCATCCCCGTCGTCATGCTGACGTCGAGCTCGGCGCCGGACGACATCGACAAGGCCCTCGAGGCCGGAGCCAACGACTACATCACGAAGCCCGTCAACGGCCGCCTCTTGGTGACCCGCGTCCGCTCGCTCATCCAAGCGGATCAGGACCGGGAGCACGCCAGCATGAGCCGCGAGGCGGAGTCCCTACGTCGGGAGCTCGAGGAGGCTCAGAGCGTTCAGCAAGCGCAGCTCCCGGCGACGCCGTCACGTTGGTCGGACTGGAGCATCGTCGGCGCGGTAGCTCCGAGCGGCCGCGTCGGCGGCGACGTGTTCGACCTGGTGGAGACCGATGATGGGCGCCTCGTGGCCGTCCTCATCGACGTCGCCGGGCACGGCACCGCGTCCGCGCTGGTCGCGGCAGAGACCCGCGCCGAGCTGCGTCACCTGCTCCGGGGTCGCTCGTTGGAGGAGTCGATTTCGCGTCTGAACGACCACGTCGCGCGGCGCGCGACGGGGCGCTACTCCTGCATCGCCGCCGTCGAGCTCCAAGACGACGCCGCCCGCGTCCTGAACGCGGGGCTCCCGCCCGTCATCTTGCTGCGCCGAGACGCCATCCTCGCGCGGATCGTCGGCAGTGGGCTGCCCATCGGCATGTTCAGCTCGAGGGGCTACGAAGTGACCGAGCTGCGCACCCAACCCGGCGATCGCCTGGTCCTGGTCAGCGACGGGCTCACGGAGCCGTTCGGCAACATCGACGACGTCGACGACGCCCTGCAGAGGCTAGGTCTGCTCGCCTCAGGGGGCGCCCAGCCCAGCCCGGAGGACCTCCGTGAGGACATCCTCCGCATGACACGGCAATCGACGGCGGAGCTCATCGACGACGCCACGGCCCTCGTCCTCGATCGGGACGTCGCGGCGAGGGCGACCCTCCGCCTGCCCCCGCGGCCCGAGGCGGTCGGGAGCGCGGTGCGCTGGGTGCTGAGTCAATGCCCGGCCTGGGTGGACCGCAACAGCCTGGATAACGGAGTCACGGAGGCGTTGACGAACGCCGTCCTCCATGGCGCGCTCGAGCTCGTCTCCGACGCCCGCCAAGCTGGCGACTACGACGCCTACGTGCGCGACGCGTTGTCGCTCGCCGACTCCGATGCGCGGCGTCATCGCTCGATCGAGCTGGCCGTCCTGAGCGAGCCCGAGGCGTTCGGCGTGCGGATCCGCTGGGATGGCGCGCCCTGCCCTCGCGGCGCGCGGCTGCCGCCTCCCCAGCTGGGGCCCCTGCAGGAGTCGGGCATGGGGATGACGATCATCCACGCGCTGTTCAGCCGCGTGCGCTGGTCCGGGGACGGCCGCAGCGTGGAGCTCTGGCTGACCCGCGATGGCGTGATCGGGGATCCCAGCTGATCTCGGCTGGGACATGGAAGCGATACCGCAGCCCGCCTGGTCCTTGCAGTGTCGTATGTCGCGCCCCTTGCTCAAGAAGGCGCCTGCCGTGCCGTCGATCTGGCACACGGGGGGACGCACCAGCATCCCATCGTGGGCCGATGGCGCACGACGAGGCAACGACGAGAACTTTGATCAATTTCGACGCGGAGGCGGGATGTGCTCCCACGGCGCTCCCGCTCGACGTGCGAGGTGCCACGTCGATGACCCAGGTGGCCGTCGAGGGGACCATCGACCTGACGCCGCCCCCTTCACTCGTCCCGGGCGCTCGCTTCAACAGGTACCTCATCGAGGGGCGCCTCGGGCTCGGCGGCATGGGCGCGGTGTACCGGGCGCGCGACGAGCTGCTCCAACGCAGCGTCGCCCTCAAGGTGATACTGCCGGACTACTTCCTCAGGGACCCCGCGGCCGGGTTGCGCTTCCTCCGGGAGGCGGAGATCGTGGCGCGGCTCACCCACCCCAACGTGATCAAGCTCCTCGACGCTGGGCTCGAGCAAGGCATCGCGTTCATGACCTTCGAGCTCGTCGAGGGGGTCAGCTTGGCGAGCCGCCTACACGCAGACGGGCACCTCTCGCCCGAGGACGCCGTCGACGTCCTGCTCCCCGTCGTGTCGGCGGTCGCCTACGCGCACGCCCACCGGGTCGTCCACGGGGACCTCAAGCCGACGAACATCGTGCTCGATACAGACTACGCCGGGCGCCCCGTGCCCAAGGTGCTCGACTTCGGGGTGAGCTTCTTCGCAGAGATCGATCCCGGTCTCGACCCTACGCGACACCGCGTCGCCGGGACCCCCGGCTACCTCGCTCCAGAGTGGCTCACCCAGCACGACATCGACGAGCGGTTGGACTGCTTCTCGCTCGGCTGCGTGCTCTATGAGTGTTTGACGGGGCGCGGCCCCTTCTCTCATTGTACCAGGCTCTCGGAGGCGGCGACAGCGGCGACCAACCTGGACTACCTGCCACCCAGCCGCGTGCGCCCGCTCCCACCGGAGCTCGATCGGATCGTCGCCCGAGCGCTGGCCCCCGTTCCGGCCGATCGCTACGCCCAGGCCAGCGCTCTGGGGCGCGACCTCCTCTGCTACGCGGGGAGCTCCGCGCGGCAGAAGTGGTCGGACGAGTTCCTCACGTGAGCGGCGCGCGCGGGGAGGTCAGCTGTTCGACTGCCGCCGCTGATAGGCAGGGGTGTCCCAGTCGGTGTCGATCTGCGACGGGAACGTGATGCGGTCGCGCACGGCTGGGGTGCTCACGGGGCCGCCCAGCTGCCCGCTCGTCAGCGCAGGTGAGCTCTGAGGACGCCTGGTGGAGTACGCCGGAACCTCCGACGGCGACCGCGGCGCGAGCTCCCGTCCGACCGTCAGGGTCGACTCCCGAACGGCGGGGCGCGCGGACCCCCGGGCGGCCTCGATCATCAGCCCCTCCTCGGCGGGCACCCGATCGAAGCCCGTAGCGATGACCGTCACCTTGAGGGTCTCCCCCATGCTCTCGTCGATGCTGGCGCCGAAGATGATGTTGGCGTCTTCGTGCGCCTGCTCTTGGATCAGAGAGGCGGCCTCTTGGATCTCTCGCATCCGCATGTCGGGTCCACCCACCACGTTGATGAGCACGCCCGTCGCGCCCTGCACGGAGATGTCGTCGAGCAGCGGAGACGTGACGGCCTGCTCGGCCGCGATGCGCGCGCGCCCCTCGCCCTTGGCGCAGCCCGTGCCCATGAGCGAGCGCCCCATACCGCGCATGACCGTCGTCACGTCAGCGAAGTCCACGTTCACGATCCCGTCGAGGGTGATCAGATCGCTGATGCCGCGCACCGCCTGATAGAGGACCTCGTCCGCCTTCCGAAAAGCCTCGACGAACGTCAAATCCTCGTCGGCGAGGGTCATGAGCTTCTCGTTGGGGATCGTGATCAGGGTGTCCACATGCTCGCTCAGCATGCCGAGACCCATCTCCGCGCGCCGCGCCCGCTGGCGCCCCTCGAAGCCGAAGGGCTTGGTGACCACGCCGACGGTGAGCGCGCCCGCCTCCCGGGCGATCTGCGCGATGACGGGCGCCGCCCCCGTCCCGGTGCCGCCGCCCATGCCCGCCGTGACGAACACCATGTCGGCGCCCTCGAGGGACTCCTTGAGGCGATTCACGTCCTCGAGCGCCGCCTTGCGCCCTCGCTCCGGATCGGCGCCGGCGCCGAGGCCGCGGGTGATGGCCGCGCCGATGTGGATGCGCTCCGCCGCCGCGTTGGCGTTCAACGCCTGCACGTCGGTGTTCACGCTCAGGAACTCAACACCCTCCAGCCCGAAGTGGATCATGGTGTTGATGGCGTTGTTGCCGGATCCTCCGACCCCCACCACCTTGATGCGAGCTCGGTACTGCTCTGAATCGTCTGCAAACTCGATCGAAAAACTCATTGGATCCTCCCGGTGCGGTCGTGCCGCCGAGCCGTTACCACGGGGTCTGCCTTCCCCGATGTGTGGCTGGCTCGCTTCGCTCTCTCAGTGGTGTGTAGGGATCAGACGTCGACGTTGGGGTATGCGCTCGAAACGGGCGATCAGAAGGCCGCCCTGAACCAATCGATGAAGCCACCGCGGGTGCGCGTGGGGCGAGCCTGGGCTTCCCGGGGTCGCTCGCCGGTGGTCTCTGCCGCGCGGGCTCGGGCCTCTTCGAGCTGCCAGGCGCCATAGCGCACCAACCCTACGCCCGTCGCGTACTGCGGCCCCTGCACCAACTGCACCAGGCCGCGGATCTCCAAGGGGAACCCCATCCGGACAGGCATGCCGAGGATCTCCTCGCCGCACTCCGCCATGCCTTCCATGAGGTTCGCGCCGCCGGTCAGCACGACGCCGGCGCTCACTCGCTCGAGCAGCCCCGTCTCCTCCATCCGCCGGCGGATCTCATGGAAGATCTCCTCGCACCGAGGCTCGATGATGTCGCTCAGCAACCGGCGCGCCGCGCGGCGTGGGGCATGACCTCCGACGCCCGGCACCTCGATTTCCTCGTCGTCGCCGATCATGCGGCCCAAGGCGCAGCCGTAGTTTCGCTTCAGCCGCTCGGCCTCGGCCATGGGGGTGCGCAGCCCGGCGGCCACGTCGCTGGTGATGTTGTTGCCTCCAGCGGGGATGACGCTGGTGTGCGCGATGCCGCCGTCGGCGTAGATGAGCAGGTCCGTCGTGCCGCCGCCGATGTCCACCACCGCGACGCCGATCTCCTTCTCGTCCTCGCTCACCACGGCGTCTGCGCTGGCCAGGGGCTCGAGCACGATGTCCGCGACATCGAGACCGCAGCGCTCCACGCAGCGCACCACGTTCTGCACGCACGAGGTCGCCGCGGTCACGAGGTTCACGCGAGCCTGCAGGCGCACGCCGCTCATGCCGATCGGGTCACGAATCCCGTCCTGGTTGTCGACCACGTACTCGCGGGGCAACACGTGCAGGATCATGCGATCCGCGTCCACCGGGATGGCGCGCGCGCCCTCGAGCACGCGCTCCACGTCGGCGCGGGTCACCTCGCGTCCGGCGATGGCGCACACCCCGTCCGACGAGAGGCTCCTGATATGGCTGCCCGCGACCCCGGCGTATACGGTGTCGATCTCGACCCCCGCCATCGTCTGGGCCGCTTCGACGGCCTCGCGGATGGCGCGGACGGTCCACTCGATGTTGCTGACAACACCCTTGCGAAGCCCGCGGCACGGGACGCTGCCGACGCCCAGCACGGTGATGCCGTCCGCGTCGACCTCCCCGACCACGGCCGACACCTTGGTCGAGCCTAGGTCGAGGCCAACGATGATCTCGGGAGAAACAAGCCCAGTCGTCATGATTGTTCAGCTGCTCGGTTGCCTGTGGCCGGATGCCGACGCCCCGTCGCCGCCCTCGCCGGGTGAGCGGCCCGCCGAGGAGACCCCGGCGTCGAGCCGCCACCGGCGCCCGGCAGCAGGGGCGCGATGGCTGGGCGACGCTGCCACGCACCCCTGAGGCTGGCCAAGTTTTGCTCGCGCCCCCTCATCGCATTCTCACGACTACTCGCTCCGGGTGCGCCTCGTTGTCGAGGAACACGATGCCCGGCAGCTGTCCCCGCGCCTGAGTCCGCTCCACGACGCGGGTCGCCCGCAGCAGCTTCTGCTTCCAGGGTCCCGCGCCCAGGTGGAGGGTCAGCCCCTGCCGCCCGACCGTCAGCGTCGCGCTGCCACCCGGGCTCATATGGACCTCCTGAGCAGGAAAGACGTGCGCCAGCGGGACCTTCTCGTACTGCCGCAGGAGCTCGAGAGCCTCCTGCAAGCGCTCCAGCTCCCGCGCCTCGTCGCGGGCCAGGGCGTCCAGATCGAGGCCCGTGACGGTGGGCAAGTCGTAGGGATCCCCCTCCTCGAAGGGCTTGAAGACCTCACCGGAGCGGGTCGCCAGGAACAGGCGCTCCCCCACCAAAACCAGGGCGCCCGCCTCCCGCTCTTCGACCGCGATGCGCACATGCCCCGGGAGCCGCCGGGTGATGCGCGCCTCCGCGACCCAGGGGCTCTCGAGCAGCCGCTCTTGCGCCCCCGCGACGTCGAGGGCGAACACGTTGCCCCCCACCTCCACGCCCGCGAGCTCCTTCACCTGATCCGCCCCGAGACGACGCACCCCCTCGACCTCCACGCTCTGGATCGCGAAGCGGGGGGTGGTCAGGGCGTAGCGGTGCGCTCCCCACCCGACGATCCCCGCCACGCCGAGCACCAAGGCGGCGCCGAAGAGCACCCGCGTCACGGACCAGAGCCGCTGGGCCCAGCCGCTCGGCGGTGAGGTCTCCGCCAGATCTTCCGAGGGTGAGAAGGCGCTCTCGTCGGGAGCTGCCACCTCGCGCTTCCCCTTCGCACGTGTCCGTGCGCGCGCGCGTGTCCGGCGGTTGCTCACGATCCCTGCCCTCCCCCCTCCCCCTGCTGCAGGAGGCGATTCCGAATTTCCGCCCCCACCGTGCCGAGGATCCGGTTGATGTCTCCCGCGCCCAGGGCGATCACGACGTCCCCGGCGCTCGCTGCCCCTGCCAGCTGGCGCGCCAGCTCGTCCCGATCCGCCACGTAGCGCGCGCCGTGGTGACCATGAGCGCGCAGCGCCTCCGCCAAACGCTCGGAGTCGACGCCTTCGATGGGCGCCTCCCCGGCGGAGTAGATGTCCGTGAGCAGCACCAGATCCGCGTCGTTGAACGCTCGCGCGAACTCGTCGAACAAGTGCTGAGTGCGCGTGTATCGGTGCGGCTGGAAAGCTACGAGGACCTTGTTCTGGTAGGCGCTCCGAGCGGCAGCGAGCGTCGCCCGGATCTCCGCGGGGTGGTGCCCGTAGTCGTCGACGAGCGCGACCCCCTCCGCCACGTCGACCACCGAGAAGCGCCGGGCGACCCCGTGGAACGTCGCCAGCGCGGACTTCATGACATCGAGAGGGACCTCCAGCTCGTCCGCCACCGCGATGGCCGCCAACGTGTTGAGCACGTTGTGGTGCCCGGGCATGCGCACCGTGAACTGCCCCAGCGGCTCCCCGCGCCGGAACGCGTCGAAGCTGGTCGACACCCCTTGCGCCTGAACGCCTCGGGCGGAGTAGTCCGCCTGAGGGCTGATGCCGTAGGTGACATGGCGACGCTGGACCCGCGGCAAGAGCTCCTGCACGTCCGGGTGATCCAGGCAGAGCACGGCCAGCCCATAGAACGGGACCTTCTCGATGAACTCGACGAACGCGGACTTCAGGTGCTCGTGCGTCCCGTAGAAATCGAGGTGCTCGGGATCGATGTTCGTGACGACCGCGATCGTCGGCGAGAGTCGGAGGAACGAACCATCGCTCTCGTCCGCTTCCGCGACGAGCAAGTCACCCGCTCCGAGCCGCGCGGTGCTGCCCAGGGCCGCCATGCGGCCGCCCACCACCACGGTGGGGTCGAAGCCCGCCGCCCTGAGCACCGTGGCCACGAGGGAGGTGGTCGTCGTCTTCCCGTGGGATCCGGCGATGGCGACGCCGTACTTCAGGCGCATCAGCTCCGCCAGCATCTCGGCTCGCGAGATCACGGGGATCCCGAGGGCTCGCGCCTCTTGGACCTCCGGGTTCTCGGATTGGATGGCGCTGGAGTAGACGACGACGTCGGCGCCGTGGACGTTGTCCGCGCGGTGACCGAGATCGATGCGCACGCCGAGGCGACGCAGGTTGCGGGTGTTCTCGCCGTCGCGCAGGTCGGAGCCGGACACGTCGAACTGGAGGGTGCGGAGGATCTCCGCCAGGCCGCTCATGCCGACCCCGCCCACCCCGATGAAATGTACCTGTCGAACTCGCCCTCGAAACATCACGTCACCTCCTTGGGCTGCTGCCCCGGGCCGCTAGCGCCTCGCTCCCCCGGCGGGGGATCGCCCCCCGGCGTGCCCGCCAGGCCGGCCAGCTCGAGGAGGTCGCGGGCGATGGTCTCGGCGGCGTGGGGACGCCCCAGGCGCCGCGCCGCCGCCGCCATGCGTGGAAGGGTCCCTGGCTCTTCGAGCAACCCCTCGATAGTGGCCGTGAGGCGCTCCTCCGTCGCTGCCTCCGCTCGGAGGCAGACCGCGGCGCCTCCCTGCTGGAGTGCCTCGGCGTTGACCCATTGATGGTCGCCCGCGGCGAACGGATAGGGCACGAGCAAGCTCGGGCGCCCGACGGCGCAGATCTCGCTCACGGCGCCGGCCCCCGAGCGCCCCCCCACCAGCTGCGCGTCCCCGAGGGCCGCGGGCATGTCGTCGATGAAGGGGACGACCTCGGCGATGTCGACGCCGAGCTCCGCATAGCGGGACTCGACGGCCGCGGCGTGCGCGCGCCCGCATTGGTGCAACACACGCAGGGGAGCGCGCACGCGGCTCAAGGCCGCCGGGACCGTCTCGTTCAGGGTCTTCGCGCCCTGGCTCCCGCCCAGAACGAGGACCCGGAGGGGCCGCCGGTGCGGCGGATAGGCACGGGGCTCGAAGCCGTCTCGCAGCGGCACGCCGGTGGCCAGCACCACCGCAGGAGTGAAGCGGCTCTCGGTGATGCGGAACGCGGTGTACGCGCGCTGCACGAACGGCGCGATCAGCTGGTTCGCGAGCCCGATGATGCTGTTCGGTTCCATCAACGCGAGCGGGATCCCCAGGGTCCGCGCCGCCAGCGAGACGGGGCCAGCGGCGTAGCCGCCGATCGAGAACACCGCCCGTGCCTCGAGCCGCCTCAACAAGGCCCGGGACTCGGGCAGGCTGAGCGCGGCCCGGGCGACGCCCTTCACGACTCCGGACAGCCCACCTCCGCGGATGGGGAGGACCCCGAGGAGCTCGAGCTCGAAGCCCTCCTCGGGGACGACCCGGGTCTCCATGCCCCGCTCGGTGCCGACGAACACGAGGCGCAGGTCCGGTCGGAGCCGCCGCAGCGCGTGGGCGACGGCGACCATCGGGTAGACGTGCCCGCCGGTGCCGCCGCCCGCCAGGACGAGCGTCGCGCTCATGCTCGGGCCCCCTCCGCGGGGTCGGCCCCTTCCCCGAAGCTCGACTCGGTCAGGACCGTGGCCGAGGCCTCTGGAGCGGCCGTGTAAGGAGCCGCCAGCGGCGCGGGGCCGAGGCGCGGACGTGAAATGTTCAGGAGGATCCCCATCGCGGCCGCAGACACGAGCAGGGACGACCCGCCGTAGCTGACGAAGGGCAGCGTGAGCCCCTTCGTCGGGAGCACGGCCATCGCCACGGACATGTTCACGAGCGCCTGGACTCCGAACAACACGGAGAGCCCGAAGGCGACGTAGGATCCGTACTCATCCTCCGCGCTCAACGCGATGCGAACACCGCGGGCCACGATGACCAGATAAACGGCGCACAGGGCCAAGATCCCGAGGAAGCCGAGCTCCTCGCCGATGATCGCCGAGATGAAGTCCGTGTGGCTCTCCGGGAGGTACAGAACCTGCAGCCCCTTGCCGAGCCCGACGCCCGTGATCTCTCCAGAGCCGAAGCTCATCACGGATTGGAAGGGCTGATAGGCGAGGTCCTGCCGGTGCTCCGCCATGTTGGACCAGGCCAGCATGCGCTCCCATCGGTAGGGCGTGAAGCGGATCGCCCAGGTGGCGAAGAGCGCGCCCAGCATCAACGCGCCGAGGAGGTAGCCGAGCCGCGCTCCCGCCACGAACAGCATGGCGAAGGTCAAGAACAGCAACACCGCGGCGCCGCCAAAATCCGGCTGCTTCATGCACAGGAGCACCAGGACACCCGCCATGAGCAGGTGTGGCAGCATGCCGATGGAGAAGGTCTTCACGCGCTCCCGTTTGCGGTCCAAGGAGTAGCCGAGCCACAGCACCAGGGCGACCTTCGCGGCCTCGGAGGGCTGCACGTGGATCGGGCCGATGCGGAGCCAGCGCGCGGCCCCCCCGCCCGTGTGCCCGAAGCCGGCCACGCTGAGCACCATGAGCAGCGTCACGAAGCCCAAGACGGGGTACGTGAGCGGCCGGAGCTTGTGATAGTCGAAGCGCGAGGCCAGGAACACGACCGCGAGGGCGAGCAGCGCGAACACCCCGTGGCGTTGCAGGAAGTAGTGGGGGTTGCCGAAGTCCGCGGTCGCCTCGACGACGCTGGCGCTGTAGACCATCACCAGGCCGAAGCCGATCAGGGCCACGACCACCGCCGCGAGCACCACGTCCATCGCGCCGACACGGACGCCCGGTGCGAACAGGGACCTCAGCATCTTCATGGCGTCTCCTCGCCAGCGGCCAGGCGGGCCACCAGCCGCTGCACCGCGATGGCGAACTGATCTCCTCGCTCCGCGTAGCTCCGGAACATGTCGAGGCTGGCGCAGGCGGGGCTCAGCAAGACGGCGTCTCCCGAGCGCGCCAAGCCGTAAGCCGCGTCGACGGCTTCACCCATGGATCGCGCGCGCTCTACGCGCACGCGCTTGCCGACCGCCCGCGCGATCCGCTCGGCGGCCTCACCGAGCACCACCACGGCGCGGGCCTTCTGCTCGATGGCCGCGACGAGGGGTTCGAGGGTCCCGAGCTTGTCGCGCCCCCCCGCGATCAGCACGGCCTTCGGCTCCGTGAGCCCGCGCAAGGCCGTCACCGTAGCGCCGACGTTCGTGGCCTTCGAGTCGTCGTAGAAGTTGACCCCGTGCAGGCGCCCCACGAGGCCCATCCGGTGAGGCAAGGCCCGAAACCACTTGAGCCCCTCCTCGATGGCCTCGGCGTCGATCCCGAGCGAGCGCGCCACGGCGATGGCGGCGGCGGCGTTCAGGTGGTTGTGGCGGCCGTAGAGGTCCGTCTCGTCGAGCCGAAAGCGATGACCCGTGCTCGCCTCCACCACTTCGAGCTCCTCGATGTCGTAGTCGCCGCCCGATCCAAAGGTCACCAGCCGCCCGCGACCGCGGCGCGCCTGAGCGATGCACAAGGGGTCATCGACCGGGACGATGGCGACGTCGTCCGCGCCCTGTCGTGCGAAGGCGTTGCCCTTGGCGGCGGCGTACGCCTCGAAGCCCGGATAACGGTCGAGGTGGTCCTCCGTGAGGTTCAGCAGGACCGCGACCCGCGGCTTGAACGTAGGCACGCGCTCCATCTGGAAGCTCGAGACCTCATACACCACTACCTGCGGCTCCTGCCCGACGGCGTCGCAGGCGGGATCCCCGAGGTTCCCTCCCACGAAGCTCGTGCGCCCGCTCGCCTCCACCAGATGCCCGGCCAGGGTAGTCGCCGTGCTCTTTCCGTTCGTCCCACCGATCGCGACGATCGGCGCCGTCAAGAAGCGGCTGGCCAGCTCGACCTCGCCGATCACCGGCACGCCAGCGGCTTCGGCCGCTTCCAGAGCCGGAAAGCTGGGAACACCGGGGGAGACGACCACCAGATCGGCTTTGTCGAACTCCACCCCCTCGTGTCCGCCCAGGACGAGCTCGACGCCGAGCTTGCGCACTCCGCTCGCGAGCTGCTCGAGGATCGCTCGATCCGTCCCGAGCACGTGCGCTCCCCGATCTCGACACAAGGCCGCGGCGGAGCGCCCGCTCTTGCCCAGCCCCACCACGACGACACGTTTGCCTTGCAAGTCCACGGTCACCTCACCTTGATGGAGGCCAAGGCCACCAGCGCGAGCAGGAACGATACGATCCAGAAGCGCACGATGATGCGCGGCTCCGGCCAGCCCTTCTGCTCGAAGTGGTGGTGGAGCGGGGCCATGAGGAACACGCGCCGCCCAAACAGCTTGAAGGACACCACCTGGGTGATGACGCTGACCGCTTCGAGCACGAAGATGCCGCCGAGGATCACGCTCAACAGCTCGTTCTTCGTGAGCACCGCCAACATCCCCAGGCCCCCGCCGAGGGCGAGGGAGCCCACGTCGCCCATGAAGACCTGCGCGGGATACGTGTTGTACCAGAGGAAGCCGATCCCCGCGCCGACCATGGCCGCCGCGAATACGCTGAGCTCCGCCATCTCGGGGATGCCCGCGATGTCCAGGTACGCCGCCAAGGGACGACCGAAGAGCACCGAGCCGGCCACGTAAGCCCAGATCACGTAGGTGGCGGCGCTCACCATCACCGGGCCGATGGCGAGCCCGTCCAGCCCATCCGTCAGGTTGACCGCGTTGCTCGTTCCCATCACGACGAACACCGCGAACAGGACGTACAGCCACCCGGGCAGCTCGATGGGGTGCTTCTCGAACGCCAGGAACGGCACCGAGAGGCGCCCGCGGATCTCGAGCCAGCTCTCCGGCAACCCTTCGGTGCCCAGGAAGAGATAGCCCATCGCCAAGCCACCGATCAGCGCCTGCCCGAGCAGCTTGTAGCGCCCCGGCAGGCCGCGCGTGTTCTTGCCGACGATCTTCAGGCGATCGTCGATGTAGCCGATGAGGCCGTAGCCCGCGGTCACCGCGGTGGCGACCAGCACGAACACGTTGCTGACGTTGCCCCAGAGCACCGTGGGTAGGAGCGTGCTGAGCAGGATCAGCGAGCCGCCCATGGTCGGGGTACCCGCCTTACTCAGGTGAGATTTCGGGCCCTCCTCCCGGATGATCTGGCTAATTTGCTTGCCGCGCAGCTTCTGGATGAACCACGGCGCGATCAAGAAGCTGATCAGCATCGCCGTGATCACCGCCATGATCGCGCGGAAGGGCGTGTAGCGCAGCACGTTGAGCACGCTGGCCCAGCCAAACTCCGTGCTGAGAGGGTACAAGAGCTCGTAGATCATCGGACTTTCCCGCGCGCGAGGGTGAGCCCCTCGACCACACGCTCCGCTCGCACCCCCCTGGAAGCTTTCACCAGCACGACGTCCTCTGCGCCGAGCCGCTCGAGCAAGCTCGGCGCCACCTCTGCGGCGTCCTCGAAGAAGAAAGAGCCGAGCCCGCCGTCGCTGGCTGCTGCGACGGCGGGCTCGGCGAGAGAACCAATCACGAAGAGCCCGCTCGCGCCGCTTCTGCCCGCCGACCTGCTGGCTCGCGCCCAGGCGCGCAG
>JAEWOQ010000610.1 GCA_023460875.1 Pseudomonadota bacterium | reverse complement strand
GGGCAGGGCTGAGCGGGGCGGGGCTGAGCGGGGCGCACCTGAGCGGCGCCTTGGCGGGTCTCTTCATGCTGTGGGGAGCTAGGCGGCGCCGACGTCGAACGAGCGGCGCGGAAGCTCGAGATCGCTGAGCGCCCCGGAGGCTCAGGCTTCTCCCCCCGGCCAGGCCTGCCCGGGCCATCTGGGGCTCGGGAGCGGACCTGAGGGAGCAGGTTGCGCGTCGAGGGCGAGGGTCTACGTTGGAGATTGAACGAGAGGGGGGACGATGATCGAGGTTCTGAGCGCGCCCGAGCACGTCGCGGCGTTCCGCCTGGCGGGCACCGTGAGCGGGGACGACTATGAGGAGCTCGTGCGCGAGGTGGAGACGAAGCTGCAGACCAGGGAGCGCATCGGCATCTACGTCGACGCGACGGACTTCGAGCGCCTCACGCTCCCCGCGCTGCGCAAGAGGTTGCGGCACGGGGTGAAGAACTGGAGGCGCCGCGGGCGCTTCCAGCGAGCGGCGCTGGTGACGAACAGACGCTGGATGAGCTCCGTGACGCGGGTGGCCGCTCGGGTCGTCCCGCAGATCAAGGCGCGCTCCTTCGACGCGAGGGACAGCGACGCCGCCATGCGCTGGGTCGCCGTCGGCGAGTGACGGAGCGGGCCACCCCCTACGGATTAGCGGCGTTTCGGGGGGCCCTGTGAGCTAGCCGCCTTACTGCCGCATTACCCGTCCGCGAGCGGTTCAGGTTCGGGGCGTGACGGGGGAAGATGGGCGGAGCGGGGCGACGCCCCGTACGAGCTCGATGACGCAGGCACGGCAACAGGGGCCCAGGAGGTGGACGCGGTGGTGGCCACGGCTCGCGCTGGGCCTCGTCATCCTGGCGCCCGCCGCGTCGATCGCCGTCTACGCGCAGCTCCGCGACGCGCCGCAGGGCACTAGGTCTCTCGCGACGCCAGCGGAGGCACCAGCGGAGGCACCAGCGGAGGCGGCTCGCGGAGATGCTCAGGCGTCGGGAACGGACTCGGCAACGGACTCGGCAACGGAGGAGCCCTCGACGACGGCGGAGGGCCCCTGCGCGGGGAGCGCGGCGTGCCGGGACGACGGCATGTGCCGGCTGCTCGACGACGAGCTCGGGCAGCGCTGCGGCCTCGAGTCCCACGCGGACTGCGCGGCGACGGCCCTATGCCGCGACCAGGGGCGCTGTCAGTTCGCGCCCACGGAGCGGGGGGCGGAGCGGGGAGCCGGGTGGGGGCCCGGGGAAGCCCGCTGCGTGGAGACGGAGCTAGTGCGCGGGCAGCGTTTTCCTCTCACCGCGAAGCGCCACGGAGTCCAGGGGGAGCTCCTGCTGCTCGTCGATCCCACCATCGCCGCGCGGTCCCCGCGGAGCCCCCGCGGCTATTGGCCAGACGACGACGCGCTACGCGCGGGCGCAGCCCTGATCTTACGCGACGCTCGCGGCGCCCTGATCGACGAGCTCACGCTGTATCCAGACGTCACCGTCCAGGTCGAAGACCTCGGGGCGGGGACGGACACGTTCTTGGCGACGGAGCATCGGAGCTGCCCCGACCGGCACTGGTGTGGACCGCGCACCGTCTTCCTCGAGGTGCGGGGAGGGCGCCTCTCTCCCCTCTCCGCGTCGGGGCCGCGCGGCGAGGAGCGCTCCATGGTCGCAGAGGCTTCACGCGGCGCCCGCTGGAAGCTCGAGCGCCGCGCCCGTCGCGGGCCCCGTGAGCTCGTGGTGCAGCTGGAGAGCTTCGTGCCCCCCGGCCCCGCGCTGCTGGAGGCGCGGTTCACCTTCAGCCGAGGTCGCTTCCGCTTCACGGAGCGCAGTTGGCCCGAGTTCTTCGCCAAGAACGCGAAGCAGCCGGGCCCCTGGCACGGCGCGCTCGAGCTCCACGCCGACCTCGCCTCCGGTCACTGACGCAGGGGCGCGAGGGCGCTGGCCCAGCGCAGGAGCTCGTCGAGGAGCGTCGTGGCGGACTTGGCGGCTTTCTCTCCCGGATCGAACGTGCCGTCCTCGGCGAGGTGCTGCGTGTAGAAGGGGATGGCGACGCCTTCGGGGATCGGCATCACCTTCAAGGTGGTGAGGACGGGCTTCGCCATCTGCACGGAGCGCAGCCCGCCCGACAAGCCGCCGTAGCTCACGAACCCCGCCGCCTTGTAGTTCCACTCGTGGTAAAGGAAATCGAGGGCGTTGAGGAGTGCAGGCGGCATCCCGTAGTTGTACTCGGGGACCACGAAGACGAAGGCGTCCAGCACGGACACCTTCGCGCTCCACGCCTTCGTATGATCGCGCTCGTACTTTCGCTGCATCGGGTGCTTCGGCTCGTCGAGCAGCGGGAGGTTCAGGGCCAGGAGGTCGATGAGCTCCGTGGAGAAGCCCCCGTGGCGCCGGGCGAACGCGTCGAACCACTGAGCCACCGCGAGCCCGCCCCGCCCCTCGCGGGTGCTGGTGACGACGACCCCGAGCTTCGGCTCCTTGCTGGCGCCGCTCATCGCGTCACCTCCTGCGCAGGAGCGAAGGAAGACATGGGGAGCTCGTGGTGGCGCGGCGCGGCGCCCGTGAACCGGGGATCCTGGGGAGCTGTGAGTGTCATGGGAGCGAAGCTTATCTGAACGATGGTGCCTTGGGGATCCTCGAGTGGGCCAAAGGCATCGCCGGTATCTCGACGGACCAGGTCACGGGAGGTCGAAGAGGAGGAGCTCGCTCTCGGCGAGGCCCTCCAGCTCGAGCGTGGGTTCACCCGAGAGCGCGGCGCCGTCGCCGGCGGAGAGCTCCTGTCCGTTCACCCGCGCCCGTCCTCGTGCGACCTGTACCCAGGCATGGCGTCCTGGCGGGAGCGGACGCCGCGCGCTTTGGCCTGCGTCGAAGCGTCCGAGGTGGACCTCGGCGTCCGCGTGGAGGGTGATGCTGCCGTCGCGCCCCTGGGGCGAGGCGACGAGCCGCAGGCGCCCGTCGCTCTCTTCGGGAGAGAACGTCTTCTGCTCGTAGCCAGGCTGGATGCTCAAGGCCGCGGGCAGCAGCCAGATCTGCAGGAAATGGACGGGATCGCTCCGGGACGCGTTGAGCTCGCTGTGGACGACCCCCGTGCCCGCGGTCATCCGCTGCACGTCGCCGGGGCGGATCACCGAGCCGTTGCCGAGGGAGTCGCGGTGCTCGAGGCCGCCTTCGAGGACGTAGGAGAGGATCTCCATGTCCCGGTGCGGGTGCGCTCCGAAGCCGCGCCCCGGCGCGACGCGATCCTCGTTGATGACCCGCAGGTTGCGGAAGCCCATGTGAGCGGGATCGTAGTAGTCGGCGAACGAGAACGTGTGGCGCGAGTCGAGCCATCCGTGAGCGGCGTGGCCGCGGTCGTCGGCGTGACGGACGGTGAGCATGGACTGGTTCTCCCTTGGCGGATGGTGGGCTTCGCAGATCGTGGGCAGAGCGTAGGCTTCGCGGGCGCCGGAACTGCGCCGGCGGACGGCGCGTTCAGGGCGTCGCGGCGGTTTTGCGGGGCGCTCCAGAGACGTACCACCTCTCGGTGTCCCCCACGAGCGCGGGGAGGCGTACGGACGTCCCTGCCGCCGGCCGACGGGACCGCGCTCCCGAGAGGTGGGCGCGGTGCTGGTCCGCGGGAGCGGACGTTGAGCGGGTGCAGCGCCGAGAGAAGACAGGATCGAGAGAGAGGCGAGCGGAGTCAGGGGCGGAGGCCGTAGTCCTGGGCCATCTGATCGTAGAGGCCGATGCGCTCCGGGATGGTGACGAAGTCGTTCCACTCGCCGTCCGTGGTGAAGAGCGGCACGTTGGGGTGCGTGTCGTAGGAGCGCGTCGGATCCCAGTTGAAGGTGCCGAGCCCGCGCCCATCGGGGAGCTGGAACATCACGTCGTTGGCGGCGCGTTGCTCCGCCGAGTACTCGGCGATCACGAAGTCGAGCTGCGGGTACTCGTCCACGAGGGCGGCGAAGGTGGTCGCCCATTGGTCGGGCGTGCCCTGATACCCTTGATGGCCGTTGCCGCTCGGGGCGTAGCAGGACTGGCCGAAGACGTCGAAGTCCACGCCTTGGGCGAGCACGCCGTCGAGCCACCAACGGGTCGTCGTCAGGTTGTCGCATTTTTCGATGTGCAACATGACCTGGATGCGGTCGTCGACGTCGCGCACCGCCTGGATCCCTGCCTTCAGGAGCCGCGCGAAGTTGCCGAAGTCGTCGTTCTGGATGCGCCCGACGTCCCAGAGGAAGCCGTTCGTGGTCTCGTTGCCGATCTGGACCATGTCCGGGCGCGCTCCCTCTGCGGTGAGGCGCGTCACGGCGTCCTTCACGTAGTCGTGCACCGCCGCCGCGAGGGCGTCGATGCCGAAGCTCTGCCACGCGTGGGGCGTCCCCTGGGCGCCGGGGTTCGTCCACGTGTCGCTCATGTGCAGATCGAGCAAGAAGCCCATGCCCAGCGTCTTCACGCGCTTGGCGAGCTCGATGGTCTGATCGAGGTTGCGGAAGGGGACGGGTTCTGTCTCTGCGTAGCCGCCGGGCGCGCTGGGATCGACGAAGGTGTCGATGCGCACGTAGTTGAAGCCGTGGTCCTGGAGGATCTGCTCGAGGGGCTTCTCCACGCCCTCGTCTCGGTAGGTGGCCCCCCAATACTCGTCCTTCAGGGTGATCGTGATGTCAGCGCCGAGGATGAAGGGCGGGCGGAACACGTCGACGTCGCCCCCGTGTCCTCCCGTGCCCGGGTTCGTCCCGCCGCTCCCTTGCCCTCCCGTCGCCAAGCCGCCGCCGCTTCCCCCCGAGGAGAACGCGCCGCCCGAGGAGGGCATGCCTCCCGTCGCGAACGCGCCCCCTGTGCTGGGAGCGCTACCACCGGAAGCGTTGCCCCCGGAAGCATTGCCCCCGCCGCCACTCCCCGTGGGCGCGGCGTCCGAGCAGCCGAGGACGAGAAGAAGCAAGGGGAGGGGGAGCCACCCGGAGCTCCCCGTCGGGCGCGGCGCTGATTGCATGGGGACAGAGTCGCTCGAAACAGGTCGCTTGGATCGTGGGAGTCGACGAAAAGGAGCGAAATAGCGGCTTCGAACTGAAATGTTGAATGTCGATCACAAAGTTTCGGCACACCGGCGGACATGTCGCCCAGCGGGGCATCCACGGAGACGCCTCCGCGAGGAGCGGCTCTCGCGGATCGGCCCGGTGTCCGGTCGAACCGTGCTCGTCTATGGTCTCGAGTCCGTCTCGAGTCGTTTCCCCGGGGAGACTCTGCTGTACGGAGTGACGCGGATCGCCTGGTGACTCGAGTGAGCAGTCCGTGAGCAGGGAAGCATTCACCGGATCTCATCGAGGAGGTTCGTCGTTTCGCGAGCACCCACCAAAGGCCTGCAAACGGCGCTCGTCGGCTGGTTTCCGAGCGAAGCTCTGAGGCGAACCGCTGCGTCCCGCGCGAACGGCTGGGGCGGCTGG
Source organism: Pseudomonadota bacterium (assembly GCA_023460875.1). Classification (GTDB taxonomy): domain Bacteria; phylum Myxococcota_A; class Polyangia; order Polyangiales; family Polyangiaceae; genus NIC37A-2. The sequence continues at coordinate 3,941 of JAEWOQ010000610.1, read as the reverse complement.
CCCCCCCCGTGCCAATAAGCAGTGAGACCCGCTGCGACGCCTACGAGCCCGGTGCCCTGGGGCGTGGCCGCCCTGGGGCGTGGCCCAGGTGCTGAGCTCTGTGCTGAGCTCTGTGATGAGCCAACTGTGCTGAGCTCTGTGATGAGCCAACTGTGACATTGACGTCACACCGAGCTCGGAGGAGTGGCGGCGACGCAACGCCTGCCGAGATCGCCCTTTGGGTGCGCTCCGTTCGGTGAGCTTCCCCCGACAAGCCTTTCGACGACCACTTCAACGAGCCTTTCGACGAACGACCCAACATGGCGATCACGCCGATCGCGCGCAGCTCGCCGTCGGCAAGCTTCTTGCTTTGGGGGCTCCCCGGGTTGGTCTCGTGAGTCGTGGCTCCGTCAGGTGGGGCCATCGGTCGTCGAGACTGTTTGACAGTGTTTGGGAGAGAGAAGATTATGCTTCATTTACGTCGAACCGCCGTGGCGTTGTGTGTCGGGGGCGCCCTCGCTGGTTGTGGCGCGGGTCACGATCCGCCCACGGAATCCCTGGACGAAGCGCCAGTCGCCATCGAGCGGCTCGTGGCTGCCGTGCCCCGCGCGCGGGTGGAGAGGTCCTCGGCGGGCAGCGTGGCCCGCGTCTATGGGACCCGCCTGGCGTCGGGGGCGACCCCCGCGGACGCCGCCGAGGAGTTCATGAAGAGACACGGGGCGGTGCTCGGGCTTCAGCCCGGGGATCTGGAGCCCGGCGCCGCCGCGACGCCCGACGCGGGAGGTGGTCCGCCCGTGATCCCGGTCAAGTACGACAAACGCCTGGGACGGTTCGAGTTCCTGCTCATGAAGTTCTCTCAGCAGCGCAATGGGGTGCCCGTCTACGGCGCCGACGTGGGCATGCTGGTGCGGAATGAGCCCGGTCATCCCCTCGTGCACGTGTCCTCGCGGGCGAAGGCGCTGGGGACGTTCGCGCCGCGGCTGCGTGGCGCGGCGGTCGACGCCGTCCAGGCTCGGGCTGCGGTGCGGAGCCCAGCGGCGGGCCGACTCTACGAAGCGAGCGCGGTGGCGGCTGCGCGATCGCCTTTGACGGACTTCACCGAAGCGGATCCCGTCATCTGGGCGGGGGATGAGGCTGCCCCGGCAGCCCCCGTGCTCGCCGCGACCTTCATCGGGGAGCTGCCGGCGCGGGCGGGGGGGCGACCTCAGAAGTGGCGTTTCGTCGTGGACGCGGCGACGGGGGCCGTCCTGCATCAGGAGAGCCTGATCCACTTCGACACGGTCTCCGGGCAGGTGAGCGGCGAGGGAACGGTGGGGATCGTGGCGCCTCAGTGCGCCGGGACGGCCGCCGTGCCTCTCCCGGACGCGCAGGTCCGCATCGTGGGGGGGAGCTCGGCCTTCGGCGACGAGGACGGGCACTTCACCATCGAGAGCTCGTCCCTCGATCCGGCCACCGTCGAGTCGACGCTGGTCGGGCGCTACTTCCGGGTCTCGGATCAGGTCTCGTCCCGGAACGCGCTGCTGTCGATGTCCGTGACGCCGCCGGCCACCGCGGACTTCCTGCACGAGGCCGGCGACGAATTCTCGCTGGCCCAGGCCAACGGCTACCTCAACGCGACGCAGGTGCGCGAGTGGCTGCTCGACGTCCACCCCGAGTACCCGACGATCCATTCCCAGCTGAGCTTCCCCGTGAACGTGAACCTCACAGGAGGCTACTGCCCGGGGAACGCCTGGTACGACTACTCGTCGATCAACTTCTGCCAGGCGAGCTCGGGCTACGCCAACACGTCCTTCGCGGGCGTGAGTCATCACGAGTACGGGCACCACATCGTCACGAGCGGTGGCAGCGGGCAGGGGGCGTACGGCGAGGGCATGTCGGACACGATCGCCATGCTCATCGCTGACGACCCGGGGCTGGGGTACGGCTTCTTCTTCAATCAATGCTCGGCGCCGCTGCGCTCCGCGGACAATGACTGTCAGTATTCGGCCACCAGCTGCTCGACCTGCGGGAGCGGGGTCCACAGCTGCGGTCAACTGCTCGCGGGGGCGGTCTGGAGCATCCGCAACCAGCTCGCCCAGAGCCATCCGGAGACGTACCGCGAGATCCTGGAGAACCTGGTCGTGAACTCGGTGCTGCTGCACACGGGGACCTCCATCGATCACCAGGTCCCCATCGACTTCCTCACCCTGGACGACGACGACGGCAACCTCGACAACGGGACGCCCCATCGCGCCCAGATCTGCGCGGGCTTCGAGGCGCACGGGCTCCTGTGTCCGCCGTTGGTCCAGGGCCTCGCCGTGGAGTCGGGACCGAACTTCGTGGCGCAGGGCGACCCGGGGGGGCCCCTTCAGCCGGCGAGCCACACCTACTCGATCGAGAACTACGGGCCCGGGACCATCGACTACGGCGTCAGCGTCGACGTCCCGTGGCTCACGGTGCCCGTCCCATCGGGGAGCCTCGAGGAGGGGGCGAGCGCCAGCGTCGTCGTCAACCTCACGGCGGCGGCGAACGAGCTCCCGCTAGGGGTGTACACGGGCACCGTCTCGTTCCAGAACCTCACGGACCATCTGGGGGACGCCACGCGCACGGTCACGCTGCGCGTCGGCGGTCCGAAGCTCCTGTACTCCTGGGACATGGACGTCGATCCCGGCTGGACCGCCGAGGGCCAGTGGCAATACGGCGTCCCCCTCGGCCAGCAGGGTGACCCCTCGAGCGGGCATACGGGCAGTCACGTCTACGGCTACAACCTCGCCGGTACGTACCCGCCGAGCCTCCCCGAGACGCACCTGACCGCCGCCGCCATCGACTGCAGCAATCTATCGGAGGTGCAGCTGAAGTTCCGTCGCTGGCTCTGCATCGAGCCGTCCTACTGGGATCACGCGTACGTGCGGGTGAGCAACGACGGCGTCAACTGGATGACCATCTGGCAGAACCCGACGTCGACGATCGTCGACCAGCAGTGGGTGGAGCAGGAGTTCGACATCTCGGCCGTCGCGGCGGGCCAGTCGACCGTCTACGTGCGCTGGACCATGGGGACCACGGACAGCGTCGTGCAGTACTGCGGTTGGAACATCGACGACGTCGAGATCTGGGGGACGCAGCTGCCGCCCACCAGCTGCACCACCGACGCGGAGTGCGACGACGGCCTGTACTGCAACGGCGCCGAGGCGTGCCAGGCGGGCGTGTGTGTCTCCGGGACCCCGGTGGCGTGCGACGACGGCGTCGCCTGCACCGTCGACAGCTGCGACGAGGCGACCGATGCCTGCGTCCACGCGCCGAACGACGCCGCGTGCGACAACGGCACCTTCTGCGACGGAGCGGAGCTGTGTGATCCGGTGAGCGGTTGCGTCGCCGGAGCGCCCGCGCAGTGTGACGACGGGCTCGCTTGCACGATCGACGCGTGCGACGAAGGGACGCAGGGCTGCAGCCACACGCCGGACCACGTCGTGTGCGACAACGGCCTGTTCTGCGACGGCGAAGAGACGTGCAGCACGGAGAGCGGCTGCATCTCGGGACCGAGCCCCTGCCAGGGCGCCTGCGACGAGATCGAGCAGATCTGCGAAGCCGGAGCCTGCGCGACGGACGGGGACTGCGCGGACGGAGACTACTGCAACGGCGCGGAGACCTGCGTGGCGGGCAGCTGTCAGGCAGGCACGCCCTGGGGACAGGCCTGCTACAACGCGGTCCCGCTCGCGAAGAACCAGCAGTCGGGCTCCTTCGAGACCACGGGAGAGAAGTGGTTCGTGGTCACCGACGCCGTCTATGGCTGGCAGGCGTCGGAGGTGGCCGGGAGGACCATCCGCGTGAACGGGGTCGTGGTCACCCCGGGGCAGATGCCGCTGCCGGCGCCGATCGATGGGAAGCGGTACTTCCACTTCAGCGCGGGGGACAGGCCCTGGGCTTCGTGGAGCTTCTGGTGAGAGGTTGAGGGGCGGGGGGGGGGGGGGCCCGGCGGGCGGGCC
>JAEWOQ010000609.1 GCA_023460875.1 Pseudomonadota bacterium | reverse complement strand
GTGTAGGGGTTCCACAGGGACTGGCCTGGCCCGAAGACGTTGAAGAGGCGCAGGGCGACGCCCTCGACGGGGTAGGCTTGCCCGAAGACCATGACGGCCCGCTCCTGCATGTACTTGGTGAGCGCGTAGATCGAGGCGAGGTCGGGGGACTTCTCCTCGTCGGTAGGTGCGGGCTCGAGGGGGCGCCCGTCCGGGCCGACCGGATCCCAGCGCCGGGCCTTGGCGTCGGCCGCGGTGCGGACCATCGGGCGCGCGGGCGCCCCGGAGGCGTCGCGGTAGCGGCCCTCTCCGTAAACGCTCATCGACGACGCCACGACGACGCGGCGCACGGGCCGCTGGATGAGCTCCTGCAGGAGGACGGCGGTGCCCACGTCGTTGGCGCTGACGTAGCGCTCCACCTCGTACATGCTCTGGCCTACGCCGACCTCTGCGGCCAGGTGGAAGACGCCCTCGACGCCCTCGAGGGCGCGGCGCACGGCGACGGCGTCGCGCACGTCGCCCCGGAGCACCTCGGCGCCCTCGGGGGCCTCCGGAGGGCGGGTGCCGTGGACCTGCGGGACGACCGAGTCGAGCACCCGGACGCGGTGCCCCGAGGCGAGGAGCTCCCGACAGAGATAGCGCCCGATGAAGCCGAGGCCGCCGGTTACGAGGTATGTGGTCGCCATGTTCCTTGCCAATGCTGAGAGCCAAACGGGTCACGCTCGGCCCAGCGGACCGGAGCGGCGCCGAGAGCTTGGTGCTCGAACGGCGGACGGCAGCGGAGCGGGTCCGCCTAAGTGCCAGGTCCGCCAGCGGAAGAACCAGCGGATGAAAATGTGAGCTGCGATGGAGGGCGCATCCCTGGGTCAGCGCGCATAGCGCCGCGTCATCTCACCGCAGAAGGCGGAGAACTCCTCGACGTGTCGAGGGGGGCTCGTGTGGTGCGGCCTCAGGCCGCAGGCCTCGGGGGTGAAGCAGAACGTCAAGGTCACGTCGAACTCCGCCAGCGCGTGCATCTGCCGGTCGAACCAGCGGAGGGCCCCGGGCCGCGCGCTGTCCGACCAGCTGAGCCCGGTGCGCAGCCGCTTCACGCCGAGCTTCTTCAACCAGCTCACGGCGTCGTCGAGCCGGGGGTCTTCGAAGTGGAACCATTGGCAGACGCCGAGCTCCGGCGTGTAGTCGGCGAGGTGGCGCAGGGCGCGCTTGGGGGTGCCGTCCTCGCGGATGAGGCCCATGTAGAAATGGCGATAGTATGAGGAGCCCTCGGCCTCCCTGTGCCGGGTCGTCGCCGGCCAGGCCTTCGGGAGATCGAAGAGCGAGTACCAATGCACGCGCTCGACCTGCCCGAGCAGGAGCTCGGCGCTGCGGCGGAGCCCGAACTCCTGGACCTCCTCTGCGCCGAACGTGGACACCCCGACCTCCGTGACCCAGACGGGCAGGCGTGTGACGGCGCGGATCTCGTCGAGCTTCTCCGGCCACTCGTGGATCGACCAGTGGTTCCAGTCGAGGGGGAAGCCGTGCACGGCGACCACGTCGACGTGATCCAGGGCGCCCCCCTGCTGGAGCGTCTGGATGAAGCCCGGATCGATCGGTGAGATCCCCCCGAGCACACGCCTCAGGCCACTAACCTCGCCGGAGATCGCCTGACCGCTGAGGTGGACCATCCGCGAGAAGATGGACCAATCGGTATCGAGCTCGAAGTCCCAATGAGACAGGTTGTTCGGCTCGTTCCACAACATGACGGCTTCGATCATCGGCCTGGCTCCCCTCGACTCATGGCTGCCGCTCACGGCCACGCCGCGGGGCGACCCCGCGGGGGAGCGAGCGTGTTCACTTCCGCGTCGAGCAGCTCGCGCACGCGCGGGTGGAGGGGGAGGGCGCGCACGAGCAGGCGCGTGCGCGGAGACAGGCGCGACGAGGTGTAGCGGATTTTGTACCGCGTGGTGGAGGCGCCGAAGTAGCGTAGGTAGCCGTAGCTGTTCAGAGAGAAGAACGAGAGCCCATCGGCGTCGTTCAACAGCTGCAGCCGCGGGTCCGCGTTGGGTCGTTCGTGGCTGGACACGAGGCGCTGGATTTCTCGCACGTCCCCTGGGGGGAGGTCCAACGCTGACAGGTGCGCGCCGACGAGCTCCGCGCCCCGACGGGCGTGAGCGCGCTTGAAGGAGCCGTAGTCCGGGGCGAGGTGCTCCGTGCGCTGCTGCGCCTCGCTCTCGAGGCGCTCGATGTCGTGAAACAGGGCCGCGCACTGCAGGCTGAAGTCCGCCTGGGGCGCGAGCCACAGCAACCAGCGCCAGGTGTCCAGCGCGTGGTCGTAGTCGGCGCGCACGAGGGGGAGCGCGAGATCGTGCAGGGAGCGATGGAGCTCCAGCACCCCGGCGAGCTCCGGAGAAGGTACGTGCGCAGGGAGCGGCAACAGGCGCTGGTAGCGCCGGAGGAGGGCGTCGAAGGCCTCCAGCTCCAAGGCGGGGGAGGCGAGCCGGACGCCGAGCTCGAAGACGGGGGCGCCCTCGAGCTCGTGGACCCGAGCGTCCCAGGTGAGCGGATCGGCGACCTCACCGTCGGAGGAGAGGTGGAGCACGACGCCGACCTCGGCGGCTCCGCAGCGGGCGAGGGAGATCGCGCAACGGAGCTCGCGCGCGAGGCCGCGGAGATGCCCCTCGACCTGCGTCCGGATCTGCGGGCTCCAGTCCTCCTGCGGATACACGACCACTCCGGCGAGGAGCGAGGGCAGGAGGTCCGAGGGCGAGTAGCTAGCCATGATTTCCGCTCCGCCGCAGCTTCGAGGTGCGGAGGGAGGAAGGACCGCCGCGCGCGTCGTGTCCTTCTGCGGAGAAAACGGCGATGAGCTCCGCGACCTAAGGAGACCAGCAGGAACCGAGGCGTGGGAGGGGTGGTTGCGTGGAGGGGAGCCGCGGTGCACCCTAGGCCCGGCACTATGGTGCGTCTGTTCCTCGTCCTGGCCGTTCTGGCGTTTCCCTGGTTATCCGGGGCGGGCGGGGCCCACGAGGGCCCGGCCCGAGCGGGCGTGGTGTGGGCGCAGGAGGAGGTCGCCTCCGACGAGCAGCGACCGCTGGAGCAGGGCCGAACGGCGTCCCTGTCGAACTTGGGGCCAGCCGAGGACGGCACCGTCTCGCGCGCGGAGAACTCCGTGCTCGGATGGATCGAGAGGTGGCCCGGCCTGCCGACGCGGGGCGCTGCCATCGATGAGAGGCGAGCCGAAGCCGAGAGTTGGGGACTTCGGCTCGCGCCAGAGTGGTGTGAGAGGGCCAGGGGGCCGCCGCGGACCGCCGCTCGAGCCGAGCCGTGCGTCGAGAACTCGGTCGCTGAGCTGGTTCGCTGAGCTGGTTCGCTGAGCTGGTTCGTTGGCCGTCGGCCGCGCCCGTCTGGGTGCGGACCCACCCCCGCGCAGCGCGTCTGCGCCTTCCACCATTCTCCTTTCCCTGTCCCGCGCTTCAGGGCGTGGGCACCGTGCGGTGCTCCCCGCGAGGGCCGCGCAGAGGTCTATTTTCCATGTCCAAGAACCCCACCCCCGCGGATCCCGCGAAGACCACCGCCGAGCCAGGCGCCAAGCCGGAGGCCGAAGAGAGCTATTCGAACCCGATCATTCCGTTCCTTTGGATCCTGATCCCGCTCGCGCTCACCTTGCTCTACGGGCTCTTCTCTCCCGGCTGAGGGCGGCGCCCGTTCGCCGTGCGGCGACACCCGACGCCCACGCGCCATAGGTCCCCGCGCCGAGCGTCCGCGCGGGGGCGGCCCGCCAGGGCCCTCGG
>JAEWOQ010000608.1 GCA_023460875.1 Pseudomonadota bacterium | reverse complement strand
GAGGGCGTCGCGCGCAGCGCCGGGCACGCTGCGCGTCAGACCCACGGCGTCCTCGGGCGCGTGGCGGGGGGCGCGGCCCACGGCGCCACGAAGCTCGCGCAAGGGGCCTCGGCTCACCTGGGTCGCTCAGGTCGTACCCCTGTCCGAAAGCGCCGCACCACCGCGCCCGCACCCGCGACGCGCTCCCCCGTTCAGGCGCTCAAGGGCGCCGGGCGCCCCGAGGCGGGCGCAGCCCCGCGCCGCTCGACCCGCCCCCTGCGCGACGCGGCCATTCCAGCACGACCCGCGACCCCAGGCCGCTCTCGTCGCTTGGCGGTGCTCGGGACCGCGGCGCTCGTGATCGCCGTCGGCTCCGCGGTCGCTATGCGCTCCCTCGGGGAAGATCCGAGCGTGTCCCTCTCGAAGCAGACCCCTGCGGAGGACGTCCGCCCGGGGGCGACGCCGGAGCCCGCCGCCCCCAGCGCGGCGTCCGCGGCGGACGTCGCCAGCAACGACGTGATCGCCGAGGTCCCCCTCTTTGGCCCGAAGGCGATGGCGACCGCCGAGCCCGCGCCGCTGGCCTCCGCCGACGACGTGGACTCCGCAGAGACAGAGCGCTTGGCGGCCGCCGCTGCCGTCGACGATCAGACGTGGGGCGATGACGAGAAGCCCGCCGCCGCCGCGGTCGATCCCGCGGACGTGAAGCCCTGGGGCCGCGGCAAGCTCCACTTGCCCACCATTCACCGCATCCGCCTCGACGGCCCAGGTGCCCAGCTCGCAGGCGCGATGGAGGCCACGGGGTTCACCGTGGTGGTCCCCGGGCGCAAGGCGATGGAGGAGGGCCGGAGCATCGAGAAGCGCGACAAGCGCATCGCGCAGGTCAAGACGAGCAACACGGATCGCGGCGCGAGCATCACCTTCCGCTTCCGCGGCCCCGTACCCGCGTATCGCGTGCGCCTCCGCAAGGACTTCGTGGAGTTCTTCGTCAGCGCCCCCGAGGGCGAAGCCGCGAAGCTCTGACGCTCGGCGCGTACCGCGTACCGCGGAGCTCTGACGCTCGGCGCGTACCGCGGAGCTTTCCCTGCCCGTGACATCCCCGTTCGGGGAACGCCGCATGCTCTGCCGTTGGGTGTGCTCTGCCGTTGGGTGTGCTCTGCCGCGGGTGTGCTCTGCCGCGGGTGTGCTCTGCCGTGGGTGTGCGTCGGCGCCGGCCTGCGCGGCTTCCCGTACGCTCGCCAGATGACCTACTCTCTCCCGCGCTACAGATGGATCCGGTGATCGCGCCCATTCCTCCCGATCAAGAGCTCCGTGAGCTCTTGGCCGAGTGCGACCTCCTCTTCTCCGATCTCGGGGTCGTGGGAGATCGACGGTTCTTCGGGTGCGAGCGCGAAGGACAACTCGCTGGGGCCGTGGGCATCGAGCGTTACGGGGTCATCGGCTAGCTCCGCTCCCTGGCGGTCCCCCCGCGCTGGCGCGGGGCAGGGCTCGGCGCCGCCCTCGTGGCGGAGGCGGAGGCGGAGGCGCGGCGCTTGGGGGTGCGCCGTCTCTACCTGCTCACCACGACGGCGAGCGCGTTCTTCGCGCGTCTCGGCTATCAGCGGACCTCGCGCGACGACGCGCCACCGCCCCTCTGCGCCACCGAGCAGTTCACGAGCCTCTGCCCGAGCTCTTCGCACCTGATGGTGAAGCGGCTGTCGACGTAGCCGCCCGCCTCTGGCGCTCCGGGCGCGCCCTTCCCGTCGCGCGCTTTCATGGCCGGGGCCAGCCGCCGGCAACGCACCCCTGCCGCCGGCAGCGCGCTCTGCCGCCGGTCGACGTCGGCAGGAAGACGTCAGCGGGAGTGTGGCTGGCCTTCGGGGCGTGCGCCGCGTCCCTTGCGCGTCTTCTGCGGTAAGATCGTATGAGGGCTCATCTCGAGCTGGCCACTGTCGTCCGCGCCACGCGCCGCGCGCGCCGCCCCCGCGAAGGCGATCATGGCGGCGTTGTCCGTGCAGGCGCGGAGGGACGGCACCACCAGCCGCACCCCGCGCGCCTCGGCGAGGCTGGCTCCGCGGATCCGCAGCTCGCTGTTCGCCGCGACCCCGCCGGCGAGCACGATCGTGCCGAGCCCCTCTCGCGCGGCGGCGGCGAGGGCCTTGCTCATCAGCGAGTCCACCACGCGGCGCTGGAACGTCGCGCACAGGTCCCGCAAGGTTTGATCGTTGCCCGGCGGGCCGTGCGCCCCAACCCAGCGCATCACGTTCGTCTTGAGACCAGAGAAGCTGAACTCGAGGGAGTCACGTCGCTGCATCGGCGCGCTGAGCGGGATCCCCTCCGGGTTTCCCTCCCGCGCGAGGCGATCGATCACGGGTCCGCCGGGGTAGCCGAGGCCGAGCAGCTTGGCGACTTTGTCGTAGGCTTCGCCCGCGGCGTCGTCGCGGGTGGCGCCGAGCTCCTCGATCTGTTCGGGCAAGGGTCCATCGACCCGATAGAGGGCCGTGTGTCCGCCCGACGCGAGCAGCCCCAGATAAGGGTAGGTGACAGGTTCGGTGGCCGGCCCCTCGAACTGCAGAAAGACCGAGAGCAGGTGCCCGACCAGGTGGTCCACTCCGACGAGGGGCTTGCGCGCGGCCCAAGCCAAGCCTTGGGCCGCCTGGACCCCGACGAGCAAGGCTCCAGACAGCCCCGGGCGACAGGTGACGGCGATGGCGTCCAGATCGTCCAAGCGGGTGTCGGCCTGGGCGAGGGCCTGCTCGATCACCGGGCGCACGTTCCGGAGGTGATCGCGGGAGGCGAGCTCGGGCACGACGCCGCCGTACTCGGCGTGGAGCCGAACTTGGCTGTGCACGACGTCGCTGAGCACGCGGTCGCCGAGGATGACCGCGGCCGCGGTTTCGTCACAGGAGGTCTCGATGCCCAGGACGCGCATGGGTTCATTTACTTAACCCACATCGTGCGCGGACGCAGGCGTGGATCGACGCTTCATGAACCTGGCGGCGCGAGGCGAGCCAGGAAGCGCTCGACGCTCGAGGGAGATGGCTCGAAGCGGCTTGTTGCAGTCACACCGCCCGGGTACTGTCGATGAGGAATTCACATGACGCTCAAGCTCAAGATTACCACCAGCGACCCCGCCGCTAGCCGCGTCGACGCCCTGGGCGTCGTCTGTTTCCAGGACGAGCTCGAGCAGCATCCAGGGTTGCAGACCCTGGACGCTGCCTTCGAAGGAGCTCTGCTGAGCCACCTGAAGGCCATGGAGTTCACCGGCAAGGCCGGGCAGCTCGTCGAGCTGCCGAGCCTCGGGCGCGTGCCCGCCTCGAAGATCCTGGTCTGCGGCGCTGGGGAGCGCGGCGACGGAGAGCGCGGCGACGGAGAGCGACCCCGGCTCGCGGCCGCCATCGCCAGCGCCGTGCGCGGCAGCTTCTCCGCTCATCCGGCGAGCGTCGGCGTGGCGCTGCCCGAGGGCGTCTCCGATTTCCGAACCGTCGCCGAGGGCGCGGTGCTCGGCGCCTACCGCTTTACCAAATACCTCACGGGTGATCGCAAGCCGAAGCGCGCCCTCGAGCGCGTCGACGTCCTGACGACCACGAAGCCCACGGCCGCGCAGAACCGCGAGCTCGAGCTCGGCAAGGCGATCGCCGAAGCCGTCTGCGTCACGCGCGACGTCGTCAACGAGCCGCCCAACGTCATCTACCCCGAGAGCCTCGCGCAGCGGGCGCGGGAGGTGGCCAAGAAGGGCAACCTGAAGCTCAAGATCCTCGATCCCAAGGGCCTGGCGGCCGCTGGTCACAACCTGCACGTGGCGGTGGGGCAGGGGAGC
>JAEWOQ010000607.1 GCA_023460875.1 Pseudomonadota bacterium | reverse complement strand
CCAAGCCGACGAAACGGAGCCTCTGCTCGGGGGCTCATCGCCGAAATTTTTCCGCCTCGTGGAGGCCCCCCCGCGCAAGCCGGGGAAAGCGACGCCGCGAGAGGGGCGATAGGGGCAAACCAAAGGAGGCGAGCCAACGCAGGGAAGGAATTGACATCACAGGGCTGGTTGTCGAGGATCGTGCCCTGGTCCGCCGAGAGTTCGGCGGCCTTTCCTCCCCCTGGATCATCCCCTGGGCCTTTCGAAGCTGGTGAGTCTCCCTTGCGCATCGAAGTAGCCGGCCAGACCGACGTCGGTCGTAAGCGAACCCACAACGAGGACAACTTCGCCATCCTCGCGGAGTACGGCCTGTACGTCGTCGCCGACGGCATGGGTGGCCACGCCTCGGGCGAGGTGGCCTCTCAGCTGGCCATCGACACGCTCGAGCAGTTCTTCGCCGCCACGGGCGACGATCCGGACCGCACCTGGCCCTACAAGATGGACCGGGCGAAGGCGTACGAGGAGAACCGCCTGGTCACGGGGATCAAGTTGAGCAACCTGCGCATCTACGAGACCGCTCAGCACAACGCCAAGCAGCGCGGCATGGGCACCACCATCGTCGCCCTGTTCGCCGTCGAAGGCGGGCTCTACGTGGCCCACGTCGGCGACAGCCGTGTGTATCGGATCCGAGACGGCCACATCGAGCAGCTCACGGAGGACCACTCGCTCCTCAACGACTACAAGAAGATGAAGCACCTCACGGAGGAGGAGATCGCCAACTTCCCTCACAAGAACGTGATCGTGCGCGCCTTGGGCATGAAGGAGACGGTCAAGGTCGACACTCGCTTCGAAGCGCCCCGCAGCGGCGACATCATGCTGCTCTGCTCCGACGGGCTGTGCGGGCCGGTCTCGGATCAGCAGATCCTCGAGACGGTGCTGACCAGCCGCGACCTCCCCGCCGCCGCGGCGGCCCTGATCGGGCAGGCGAACGACAACGGCGGCCCTGACAACGTCACCTGCGTACTCGCGCGCTGCATCTGACGTCGCTCCGCTCGATTCGTAGGAGAGGTGCGGCGCCACGCTCCGCCGCTGATCCACGCAGCCGGCACTCTACGAGCGGTGGCGCTCGGGAACTTCTGCCACAACAGCTTGTCATTCCATCAGGTGCGCTGACTCCGGCGCCCACCGCGCCGGGGGAGGCACCTCGGCACGGCGGGTCGGTGCGGCTACACTGGCCTTGGGCTTGGACCCGGTCATGGTGACGAAGGCGATCAGCCAGCGAGCGTGGGCGACAGTGAGCGAGGCGGACGAGGCAGCCAGAGGACTCCCCCGAAGGCCCGCGGCGCAGACCGTGGTGTCCTCGCCGGCGCTGATCCCCGACGACGCGGAGGCGAAGTTCGTGCACCGTCTGCGGCAGCGGGACGAACAAGCGTTCAACGAGCTCGTCCTGGCCTTCGAGGAGCGGATCTTCCGGCTCGTGTGGCGCATGGTCGGGCGCAGGGACGAGGCCGAGGACATGACCCAGGAGGTCTTCGTCCAGGTCTTCAAGGCCATCGATCAGTTCCGCGGCGATTCGAAGCTGGGCACCTGGGTGTATCGCATCGCCGTGAACCTCTGCAAAAACCGCGCGAAGTACCACTCGCGCCGGCATCGAGACGGGCATTACGACCTCGAGGGCAACGAAGGCCATGCGACCCACGAGCGGGCAGAGGGGCTCACCTCGGGAGAGACCAGCCGCCCCGATCACATGGTGCTCGGCTACCAAGTGGAGCAGATCGTGCAGATGTGTCTGCAGGACATGGATCCGGACTTCCGCGAGGTGCTCGTCCTGCGTGACGTCGAGTGCCTGAGCTACGAAGAGATCGGCGCCATCACCGGGTTGCCGGAGGGGACGGTGAAGAGCCGTCTGCACCGAGCCCGCGCGACCCTCCAGGCGGCCGTCGAGAGCAGTTTGGGAGAGACGATCCGATGAGCGCGGAAGGCACCCCGAGCAGCAGTGACGAGCGTCGCTTGAGCAACCCCGACGGCGCCCTGCTCCGGAGCGTACTCGACGCGGACATCGGGCAAGTGCCCAACGTGCTCGACGGCGTGCAGCGTCGCATCCGACGGCGCAGCGCCGGGCGCTTCTACGCGGACGGCTGGAGTACGAGCCGTTACGCCCCCACGTCCGTGTACTTGCTGACGGCGCTGTTCATGCTGGGCATCTGCGCCCTCACCTACGCGGTCTTGAGGCCGTTCGCCGGGCAGCCCGCGGAGACGGATCTCACCCCTGCGCCCGTCGAAGTGCTGGCGCCGCACCTCGAGCGCACCAAGGTCGCCCCGAGCGAGCCGCCCTCCACCCCCTGAAATGCTCTCGCTCCGCTCGGGGAGAGCGCTCGGGGAGAGCGCGCGCTGACACGGCACTGCGCCGCGCTGTGGGCGCCGCGGTCAGGGCAGCGCGCAAGGATACGGCGCCGCGCTGTGGGCGCCGCGGTCAGGGCAGCGCGCAAGGATACGGCGCCGGCGCCGCGCTCGGGAGGGCGCGGTGCTTGGTTCCGGCGCATGGATTCGAACCATGATTCAGGGATTCAAAGTCCCTTGTCCTACCTTTAGACGACACCGGAAGAGGGGCGAGCGGGCCCCGCGGAGGGGGCTTCTAGCAAGAGCTGCGCAGCGGCGCGAGCCTGACGCACACAGTCTGGGATCCCGACGCCTCCGTACCCAGATCCCGTCAAAAACAGCCCTGGCAGGTCGTCGAGGAGCGCCCGCATCCGCGTGAGGCGGCCGACGTGCCCCAGCTCGGGCTGAGGGTTGCCCCGCCGATACCGATACACGCGCCCCCAGAGCGGCTCGCCGAGGGGCCCCATGAAGCGGCGGAGCTCCTCCCAGGCGAGGCTCGAGAGCTCTTCGTCCCCGAGCTCTACCAGCTCCGGGCTGCGAGCTCCGCCGACGAACGCGCGCACCAGCACCTTGTCGGGAGGCGCCCGATCGGACCACTTCGAGCTGATCCAGGTGGCCGCGAGGATCCGCCCTTCCCCTTCGGGCACGATGAAGCCCGAGGCGTCCAAAGGCAGCTCCACGCCCGCGGCCTCGAGCCCGAAGAACACCGTCGCCGTCGCCGACCAGCGGATCTCCCTCAGCTCCGCGCCGAGCTCATGAAATGCACCCTCAGCGCCGCCCCGCGCGAAGAGCTCCGCGACGGACCAGGGGGGCGCCGCCAGCACCACCGCGCTGCACTCGCGCTCACCCGCGGAGGTCTTCAGGACGTAGCCGTCCGCCCGCCGCTCGATGCCGTGGACCGCGGTGTTCGTGTGCAGGGCCTCAGCGGGGAGCACCTCGACGAGCCGTCGCACCAGACGCTCGAGGCCCGCTCGGGGTGTGATGAACGGACTTTCGGGGCTCCTCGTCGGTCGCAAGACCCCGAGCCAGCCGCGCCCCCGCAACATGCCGCGCAAGAGGCTGCCGTGACGCCGCTCGAGATCGACCAGCTGGGGAAAGGCGGCGTCCATGCTCAGGCGCCCGGCGTCGCCCGCGTACACTCCCGCCAGGAGCGGCGCCGCGAGGCAGTCTGCCATCTCCCGGCCCAGACGACGTCGCATGAACTCCGCGATCGACTCCTCGGCGCCTTCGTCCCTGCGTCGCGGCACGAAGGGCTCTCCCATCGCCCGGAGCTTACCCGCGGGGCTCAGGAAGGAGCAGTCGAGGAGCCCCCCCAAGCTGAGGGGCACACCCAAGGACAGCCCCTCGGGCATGCGCTCGAGGCGGCCGTCCCGCGCGAGGTACACGCCTCTGCCCTCGGGCTTGGGCGTGATGAGCTCTGCCTCGAGCCCGAGCTCTCGACACAGCCCCGCGCCCTCGGGGCGCGTACGCAGGAAGGAGTCCGGCCCCACGTCGAAGGAGAAGCCGTCGAGGTGCTCCGTGCGGATGTTGCCACCGAACCGACCCGAGGCTTCGAAGATCTCCACGGGGACGGGCTGCTCTCCGCGCGCCAAATAGAACGCCGTCGCGAGCCCCGAGATCCCGCCCCCGACGATGGCGACCGGACCGCGACGGCGCGGCGCGCTGCCCAACAGAGGAGCGCTGCCCAACAGAGGAGCGCCGCCAGGCCGCAGAGAGGATCCCGGAGCGGCGCCCGCGGGGCGCGCCGCACCCGTCGCAGTCATGGTCGTGGTCACCGGCGCGATGCTTCGTGGACGAGCTCCACGACCCTCTTCACCGCGTCTGGCGGCGTCTCGGGCACGATGCCGTGACCGAGGTTGAAGATGTGGCCTGCTGCGGCCCGTCCGCGCTCCAGCACGTCGAGCACCCGAGGTTCGAGCACGTGCCAGGGCGCGAGCAGCAAGAGCGGATCGAGGTTCCCTTGGAGCGCGACCCCATCGCCGAGTCGACGGTGCGCCTCGTCGAGGGGCAACCGGTAGTCGACGCCGATCACCGTGCCGCCGGCGTCCCGCTGCAGCTCGAGCAGCGTCGAGGTGCCTGTCCCGAAGTGAATCACCGGCACGCCCATCTTCGTGACGTCCTCGAGGATGTGCCTCATGTGAGGCGCGATGTGCGCCTGGTAATCCAGGGGCCCGAGGGCTCCCACCCATGAGTCGAACACCTGCAGCGCTTGCGCGCCCGCCTCCACCTGCGCCCGGAGATAACGGCGCACCACCTCGGCGAGCTTGCTCATCAGCTGCGCCCAGGTCTCGGGCTCCGAGTACATCATCCGTTTGGTGCGGATGTAGGTCGACGACTTGCCCCCTTCGATCAGGTAGCTGGCCAGGGTGAAGGGCGCCCCGGCGAACCCGATCACCGGGGTCTTCCCGTCGAGCTCACGGCGGATCATGCGGATGGCCTCGAGCACATATCCGAGGCCCTCCTCCGGCTCGATCACACGGAGCCGCTCGACGTCCGCGGCGGTCCGGATGGGGTGGTGCACCACCGGGCCCTCCCCCTGCGCGAACTCGAAGGGCGCCCCCATCGGCTCGAGGGGCAGGAGGATGTCCGCGAAGAGGATCGCCGCGTCGACGCCGTGGGCGTGGACGGGCTGCAGCGTCACCTCCGTAGCGAGCTCCGGCTCCTTGCAGATCTCGAGCAGGGTCCGCTTCGCGCGGATGGTTCGGTACTCCGCCATGTAGCGGCCGGCCTGTCGCATGAACCAGACCGGAGTGCAGTCCACGGGCTCGCGGCGGCAAGCACGCAGAAATCGATCCCACATGTGTTTCGTTCCTTGGTTCTCCAAGGGGGCGCCCTCCAGGACACCCCCCAGCCAGTCTTCACGCCGACCTTCGGCGCAGCGATGCCCCGAGGACGCCCGTCTTCACCGGAGCGCACCTCGCCGGCTCGCTACTCTCAGGGCACCCCGGCGGGATCCATCTCCGCTGAGCCGTAGCTGGTGGCGTGGGGCGCCTTCTCGCCGTTGGCGGCGCGGTCGCGCATCTCATACTTCGAGGGGCACTTCGCCATGATGTGGCTCGCCTCGAAGTATCCTTCGTCACTCAGCTTGCCCTCGGCGGTGACCTCGACGTCCATGTCGGGCACGTCCCGGAAGGTGTCGGGCACGATGCAGTGGGCGTAGCGCACCGGCAACCGGGCACCGTTCTTCTCCATGGAGAACCGGTACTCGCAGGGCTCAGCGCGATGAAGCAGGGAGCCCTTCACCAAGGTGCCCTCGACCCGCACGGTCCGCGTCGCGAACTCGTCCCGCTTGGCGACCAGCTCATCCGTCGGCACCGAGTAGATGGCGGCTTGATCCGCGCTGCCTAGGACGAGAGTGAGGATCCCTCCTCCCAAGATCAGCAGCCCCGCCAACAGCCCGATGTTCCGGCGCCGGGACGCGGTGGACCGATCGGACGCGTGCACCGCTGGCACGTCGACGCTCGAGGCCACGTCCGCGACGGCCGCGGCCGGCAGCTGAGCGGCCTCCGCCTCCGACTCCGCCACGGCCTGCCGGAGCTCTTCGTCGAGATCGGTCATCGACGCGGACTCTAGCTCTCACCAAGCCGGGGGTCCAATCGAGTCACGGAGCGCGGGCCACAGAGCGCAAGGTAAGGAGCCCGGACCACCAGGCGCGGGGCCACCAGGCGCGGTAGGGTTCGCCCCACCGTGGCCGAACCAGCTCCCCCGGCGACCGCCTCCGCTCCGCCGCGCCCAACCGCTCCGGGCCCAACCGCTCCGGGATGGCCCGCCCCCGACCAACCCGTCAAGGACGAGCTCGTCGCTGGCGCGCTCGTCCACCTCCCGGCGGAGGGAGCGCTCCTGGCCCCATCCCTGTGCGCCTGCTGCCTCGAACCGGGCGGTGAAGGCCACCGCGTCGAGGTCACTGGGAGCCCCACGATCCTGATCCAGTACTGCCCCGCCTGCCACGAGCACGCCTCGGCGGCTCGGACCCGCTGGCTCGCCGTCAGCTTCGCGTCGCTCCTCGTGGGCCTCGCCACCGCCGCGAGCCTCGTGCTCGCCTGGGGCGCCCTCACCCCCTCCTTGCAGTCCCTCCTGGCCGGCGGCGCCGCCCTCATCCCCGCCTTGGCCCTCCTCGGCCGCAGCCCCCGCCACCAGCACACCGCCCGAGGCCCCGCGGCATGGTGGCGTCCCCATGGCTCCCATGGCTGGGTGCTCGTCGCGACCCACGCGGGCTGGGCGCGGCACGTGGCAGAGGCGAGCGGCGCCCGCTGGGAACCCCTCGAAAGGCGCGCCGTGCGCTGGCCATGGCCCGTGCTCGCCCTGGCGGCCCTAGCCTCCCTCAGCGTGCCCGCCGCGCGCGGGCTGCTCGGGGTGGACCTGCGTGTGCTCAACCATCACGAGGTGCCCGCCGTGCTGGTGGTCGATGGGCGTCACAGCGGTGAGGTGCACCCCTCGAGCGCCGAGAGCCCCGCCGCCGGACTCCAGCTGCGGTTGGTGGCGGGGCGTCGTCACATCCAGCTGTTCGCGAAGGACGGCCGCGTCCTCGCGGACACCACCGGGAGCCTACCGCCTGGCGTCGATCACTTGCTCGCGGTCTCCCCGGAGCCGGTCTGCTTCTGGATCGAGCGCACCTCCTACGGCCGCGCCTCGACTGATCGGCCGACGCGTGAACCCCTGGTCGGCCCTGGGCCTCTCTGGCGGCTGCCCGGCGTCGTGGACAGCTGGTTCGCGCCGAATCCTCCCACCGAGAGCAGCGACGCGCGCTCGAGCGGCGGACTGCTGCTCGCGCTCCGCCAAGGTCGCTGCGCTCCGGGGACTGCCCAGGCGTTGGCAGGACCCAACCCGTGATTATACTGCCGCCGCCGTGACCGAAGACACCAAGCCGTCAGCGACGGACGAACACGATCCCAACAAGAGCACGCAAACGGGAGGCTCTTCGCCGGAGCAGGGGCCAGACGGCGCCGACGCTCCGCCCAGCAGCGCCCAGCCCGGCAGCGCCCACCCCGGCAGCGCCCACCCCGGCAGCGAAGGGCCGAGCTCCACGGAGAGCCCCGATCCGCTCGCCCAGGCCCAGACGGAGGCGGCCCGACTCAAGGACCAGCTCCTCCGCACCGCCGCGGACTTCGACAATTTCCGCAAGCGCACGCGGCGCGAGCTCGAAGACGCGGAGCGTACCGGCCGCGACGATCTACTGCGCGAGCTCCTGCCCGTCTTCGACAACCTCGAGCGCGCCACCGCCCACGGCGGCTCCGCGGACGCCACCACGGCCAAGGCTCTCGTGGACGGCATCGAGCTGGTGATGCGCCAGTTCACCGACACGCTCCGCAAGGTCGGCATCGAGCGCGTCCCCTCCATCGGACACCCCTTCGATCCCTCCGTGCACGAAGCCATCCAGCACCTGGAGAGCGCCGAGTTCTCCCCCGGGACGATCGCCGCGGAGGTGCAGGCCGGCTACCGCAGCGCCCAACGTCTGGTGCGACCGGCCCTCGTGGTCGTGGCCAAGGCCCCCGCGAGCCCACCGCAGACGGATGGGGGCGCCGAGGCCTCCAGCGACACGGCGTTCTAGCCCCTTGGGCTACCGGGGTATGCTGGCTGGACAATGGGTAAGATCATCGGAATCGACCTGGGCACGACGAACTCCTGCGTCACCGTGCTCGAAGGGCTGAACGCCCGAGGCGAACCCGAGGTGACGGTCATCCCCAACGCCGAGGGCGCCCGCACGACCCCGAGCGTCGTGGCGTTCACGGAGAAGGGTGAGCGGCTCGTGGGGCAAGTGGCGAAGCGGCAGGCCACCACGAACCCGCAGCGCACGATCCATGCGGTGAAGCGCCTCATGGGGCAGACCTTCGAGAGCCCCGAGATGCAACGGCAGCGCCAATCGGTGGCCTACGAGCTCGTCCGGCACGACAACGGGGACGCCTGGGTGCAGGTGGAGCACCGGAAGCTGTCGCCGCCGGAGGTGTCGGCGATGGTGCTCGTCAAGATGAAGGAGACCGCCGAGGCGTACTTGGGCGAGCCCGTCACCGAGGCGATCATCACCGTCCCCGCCTACTTCGATGACGCCCAGCGGCAGGCCACCAAGGACGCGGGCGTCATCGCTGGGCTCGAGGTGAAGCGCATCATCAACGAGCCCACGGCCGCGGCGATCGCCTACGGCCTCGATCGCGGCAAGTCCGAGCGGATCGCGGTCTACGATCTGGGCGGCGGCACCTTCGACATCTCCATCCTGGAGATCTCCGAGGGCGTCTTCAGCGTGCGCGCGACCGGCGGTGACACCCACCTCGGCGGTGAGGACTTCGACAACCGCATCGTCGACATGCTCGCGGAGGAGTTCCTCGAGAGCACCGGCGTGGACCTGCGCCAGGATCGCATGAGCCTCCAGCGGCTCCGTGAAGCCGCGGAGAAGGCCAAGCACGAGCTGTCCTCCTCCCTGGAGACGGAGGTGAACGTCCCCTTCATCTCCATGAGCGCCGCGGGGCCGCTCCACCTGGAGCGCTCGCTGAAGCGCAACGAGGTCGAGCTCCTCACCCAGGATCTCATCCAGCGCACCTTGGTCGCCTGCAAGGCCGCCCTGGATGACGCCAAGGTCACTCCCGCGGACATCGACGTCGTGGTGCTGGTGGGTGGGATGACGCGCATGCCGGCGGTGCAGAGCGCCGTCACGGAGCTGTTCGGCAAGGGACCTCACAAGGGCGTCAACCCCGATGAGGTGGTGGCCGTAGGGGCGGCCATCCAAGGGGCGGCCCTCGGCGGCGAGATCGACGAAGTGCTCTTGCTGGACGTGACCCCCCTGTCGATCGGCCTGGAGACGGGCGGCGGCGTGTTCACCAAGCTCATCCCCCGCAACACGACGGTGCCCACGGAGCGGATGGAGACCTTCACGACCAGCATCGACAATCAGGCCTTCGTGCCGGTCCACGTGCTGCAGGGGGAGCGCGAGATGGCGCACGACAACCGCAGCCTCGCTCACTTCGAGCTCACCGGTATCCCGCCAGCGCCCCGGGGGGTCCCCAGGATTCAGGTCAAGTTCTGCATCGACGCCAACGGGATCCTCTCCGTGGAGGCCAAGGACCTCGGGACGGGGCGCAGTCAGCACGTGAGCGTGACGCCCGCGAGCGGCCTGACCCAGGAAGAGGTCGAGACCCTGGTACACGACGGCGAACGCTACCGAGAGGCAGACGAGCTCCGGCGCACCCTGGCCGAGCTCAAGAACCAGGCAGAGACCCTCATCTACACCACCGAGAACGCCCTCGAGGCCTACGGTGAGCTGCTGGAGGAGAGCCAGCTGGAGTCCGTGCGCAACGACCTCGAGACCTTGCGGGCCATGCTGGACAGCGGCGCGGACCTCGAGACCCTGCGCAGCACCTACTCACAGCTCGAGAACGCCACCTTCGCCCTCGCCGAAGCGATGTACGGCGACGGCACCTGAGGGACCCCAGCGCCTCGCGGCGGGCACCCAACGCAGCCCCACCACCAGCGCAGCCCCCCAACCTAAGCAGGCAGCTTCGCGAGCCCGACGACCTGGTGGAGCTCCACGCGCGCGATACGGGCGCGGGAGGCGGAGACACTGGCCGCGGCCTCCTCATCGAACTCGTCCTCCGCCTCCAGCGACGAGGCGCTCGCGCCCGCTCTGCTCGAGGCGGGGGCGCTGCCCGGGACGTCGAGGACGTAGAGGGAGACCTCCGTGCGGTTGCCCGGGAAGAGGGTGTCCACGCGCACGATCTTGCCGACGCGGCCATCCCGCAGCTGCACCATGCAGCGCGCGGTCTGGAAGCGATGGAGATCACGGAGGGTGACCATGTTCACGAGCCTACCCAGCGGCGCCAGCTTAGTCACCTGTGGCGCCGAGCGTTCGTCCAGAGCCCTGTCGGAGCCTCCGCGCGGCACGCGCACGGCGTCGTCGCCCCCGGCTCTCCCCGAGGCGTGCGCCCCTGAAAAACTGGGCCATCGCCGCTCCGGCCCCTAGCATCGATCCCGATGGGTGCCCTCAGTCC
>JAEWOQ010000606.1 GCA_023460875.1 Pseudomonadota bacterium | reverse complement strand
CCCCCGGCTCGGGCGGGCCCTGGCCTCGTTCTGCCGGCGGCGGATGATCGACAACCTGGTGCGCACGAGCGCGGTGCTGCGGCCCCTTCGGACCGCCGAGCGGGAGACCCTGCTGGGGCGCTTTCGGGCGCGGAGCTTCGAGGCCGGTCAGGTCGTCATCGCCGCCGGGGAGGAGCAGGCGGGGCTCCATCTACTCGCCTCCGGGGCCCTGCGGGTCCTGGCGGAGGAGGGCGGGGAGACCACTCAGCTAGCCAGCCTGGGCCTCGGGGAGGTCGTTGGTGAGGTCGGGCTAGTGCTGCGGCGCCCTGCCCCGACCACCGTCGTGGCGGAGTGCCCCTCCGTCACTCTACATTTGCCCGCCGAGGAGTTCCTGTCCGTGATCAAGGAGCACCCCGAGCTGCTCGCGCAGCTCTACGAGCTGGCGGTGCAGCGGGAGGACGAGACCCGAAATCTGTTGGCCCAGCCGGCCCAGGACGCCAGCGATTGGGTGTTGATTTGAGCGCCAGGGGGCGGCTGCTCGCCTTGACCCAACGCCGGGCCGCGGTTAAGCCGCCGCTCTATGAAGACTCCGAAGTCCAGAGCATCCGCGCGTCGCCCGTCCTCGCTCCGGGCGCGGCTCGTCAGGCTGTCCGCTTTCGCGGTGCTCACGACCGCGGCGGCGACCGCCTGGGCCCAGGCCAAGGTGGCGGTGGTCGACACCCAGCGCGCGATCATGGAGACGGAGGATGGCCTCAGGATGCAGGCGACGCTGAAGAAGCTGTTCGACAGCAAACAGCGTGAGCTGGATCAGAAGCAGAACCAGCTGGAGCAGGAGCGCGCCGACATCGAGAAGCAGAAGGGTGCTCTCAGCCAGGAGGCGCTCCAGCGGCGAGCGGAGAAGTGGCAGCGGGAGATGATGGCGCTGCAGCAGGTCTTCGTGGAGTACAATAAGGATCTCCAGAAGAAGCAGAACGAGCTCACCCAGCCGATCTTCACGAAGTCGATGGGGATCATTCGCCGCCTGGCGACCCAGGAGGGCTTCGACGTGATCATCGACAAGCAGGCGGTGCCCTACGTGCGCAGCGACCTGGACGTCACCGATCGGGTGATCACGATGTACAACGGGGGCGCCCCGCCCGCGGCGGCCCAGGAAGGGGCAGCGAAGCAGGAGGCGCCCAAGCTCGGAGCGCCGACCTTGGAGGCGCCCGGGGTGCCGCGGCCCTGAGCCGAGTTCGGGGGGCGCGTCGGAGCAGCCCCCCTCGAACGCCTCGGCCTCGGCGCCCGCGCCTAAGGTATCGGGGATGGGTTCAGCCCTTGCGACCGAAGAGCCCGTCGAACACCGCGTCGAACTCGTCGTCGTCGTTGACGGGCTTGGTGCCCGAGGGTTCGGCCTTGAGGGTCGCGATGCGCTCGCTCACATCTCGATAACCGGGATCTCGGCGCGCGATCTTCTCGAAGTAGTAGAGCGCCGACTTCGGATCGGCGCGCATCTCGTAGACCACGCCGAGGTCGTAGTAGAGGCTCATCTCCTGCTCGACGGTCTTCTGCTCGGCCTCGAGGGCCTTGATGTACGCGTTCGTCGCCGCCTCCAGCTGACCTTGCTCGAGGTGGATCATGCCGATCATGGCGAAGCACATGCACGCCTTTTGGGGATCCCGGCTCGCTAGCTCGAACTCGCTGCGGGCGTCCTCCAGGAGCCCCATCTCCTTGTAGGCGACCCCGAGATCGTAGTGGGTGGCGGCGTCACTGTCGGCCACGGTGGCCCGCACCCCCTCCTTGAACTTCTCGAACACCTGGTCGACGTCCACCTCGTCCGAGGGAGCGCGGAGGGCAGGGCGCGCCTCCGGCTGCTCGATGGTGTCCAGCGCGTCGAGGGAGGCGGCGATGTCGAAGGAGTGGTCGCTCGGGCGGGCGCCGAGCTGATCCCGCTCAATCGTGCCGCTCTGATGCTGGGCGCTCTCACGGGCCAGGCGCACCTCGTCGAGGCGCTCGAGCAGCAGCGGGTGGCGCGGAGTGCGGCGCAGCTGATCGACGAGGATGGCCTCTGCGTCGGCGAAGAGCCCTTGCGCAGCGAAGAACTCCGCCTCCTCCAGGATCTCGTCGAGCCCCTCGCTGCCGGCGCGCTGGGAGCCGAACTCGCTGGAGTCGCGGCCTCCGCCCTCCAGCTCTGCGGGATCGTCCAGGTCCAGGGGAAAGCTGGGGAGGGGCTCCTCCTCGTCCGTGAACGGCTCGTCGGGGGCGGGGTGCGCGCCCACCATGGCCTGAGAGGGACGAACCCCCTCCAGGTCGTAGGACGACAGCGGCATCGACTCGGCGCTGGCCGCTAGCTCGTCCCGGATCGCGGCCACGTGCCGCAGCAGGTGCTGGGCCTCCGGGTGGTCGGGCTCGATCCCCAAGACCTCGCCCAGGAGCGCCTCGGCTTCGTCGGGCTCGCTGCGATGCAGGTGGATCGTCGCGATGTTCAGGGTCTCGACGATGGCGCTCTCGCGCTCGCCCGTCTCCACGAGGATCTCCCTGAGCTTCTGGCGGATGTCGATGGAGTTGGGATCGATCTCGAGGGCGATGTGCAGGGCCTCGATGGCCTTGTCGTACAGGCGCAGGCGGCGAAACGACTCCGCGTCCAGGATCGCCTTGCGGGCGTGGAGCACCGGGTTGAACGACTGCGGGCCGTCGCCGTCCGAGGCGACGCCGCGCTCGATGATCTCGACGCTCTCGACGCTCTCCTCTTCGACCACCTCGAGGTCCGGCGCCGAGGTCATCACGGCGCGCGGCGCGTCGGGGATGACGGCGGCTGCCTCGGCTGCCTCCTCGACCTCCTCGACCTCCTCGAAATCGTCGAGCAGCTCCACCTCGTCGTCGAGGGGGATCACCTCGTCGTCGAAGCCCTCATCTTCGAGCGAGGCCTCTTCGAGCGAGGCCTCCTCGAGCACCTCGAGCTCGGGTGCGTCGCCGTGCCCCGGAGGCGCCACGGACACGGGGCCAGCCTTCTCTAAGGCGAGCACCTGATCGTCGTTGGGCGCCACGGTCTTCAGGTGCGCGATGAGCTGCTTGAACAGCTCCACCTTGCCCTGCTCCCGCGCCAGGCGCGCCATCTCCTTGTGGACGGCGACGGCCTTCTCCGCCTGATCGATGGCCTCGAAGGCCTGGGCCAAAAGCGCGAGCGTGTCGAGGTTCTTGGGATCGGCCTGGAACGCCAGCTGCAGCTTGGCGAGAGCCTGCATCCCCGCCTCACGCCCCCCCTGACGCAGGTGGAGCTCCGCGGCGGCGCGCGCGTACACGGGGTCCTGGCGAAAGTGCAGGATGCGCTCGATCACCTTGAGGGCGTCCTCCGGACGGCCCATGCCGAGCAGCAGCTCCGACGCCGTCCAGAAGGAGTCGATGGCGTCGTCCAGGGCCTGCACTCGACAGCAGGCCTCCGCCAGGCGCAGGTGCGGCAGCGGGTTGCCCGCGTCGATGGCGACCATCTTGCGGAAGACGTCGATGGCGTCGCGATCGCGCCCCGTGCGCTGATAGCGCGTCGCCACCTCGTCGTAGGCGGCGAGGGCGTCGGTGGTCAGACCGAGCTGGGTGTAGATGTCCGCGAGCTTGGGGACGATGTGCCCATAGCTATCGGCGAGCTGCGGGGCGTGCTTGCGGATGAGCTCACGGATCTGCTTGTAGACCGCGATCGCCTTTACCGAGAAACCCTGGCCCGCATAGAACTGCGCGACCCGATCGTAGGTGGCGATCGCGAGGGGATAGGCCTCCATGCGGGCCTGGAGATCACCGATCTTCAGCAGAGTGCGGGCATCGCGGGGATCATGGGCGATGATCTTCTCGTACTCGGCGATGGCTTTGTCGTACCGTCGCCTGTCGACGAGCTTCTGGGCAGTCTGCAGAATTTTGTCGCGATCGATGGCCACGTCCGTCTTGTTCGGTCTGCGAGACGCTCGAGGCGTCAAAAAAAGGACCTAGCCGCGGTCCCAGCGCAACACAATCGAAAGCATCCCAGCTTAGAGGGGCAGCCCGATCGGGTCAAGGAATCCTGAGCTTTCAAGGACTTACGGGAGAGCTAGCTCCCGACGGTATGGCCCTACGGGGCGGCCGACGGCGGCGCGTCGGGACGGCGAACGCGAGGAGCAGACCGCGGGGGCAGCGTGGGGGCAGCGTGCGGCGCCCGGATGGAAGGGCGCGGAGGGGAAACGACGTTCGGAGCGGTGTGTCGTGGGGAGCGCCGGGGCGGGGCGTGCGT
>JAEWOQ010000605.1 GCA_023460875.1 Pseudomonadota bacterium | reverse complement strand
ACACGTCCCCCAAGGCCTCGTACAGCTCGGCGATGGTCTGTTCCCACTGAGCTTCGTCGATTGAGAGGCGCAGCAGGACTCGCTGCGCTTGCTCGATGGCCGCGCGATAGAGCTCGATGGCCTCGGCGTTGGCGTGGGTGTCGCGCGCGTGGTCGGCTGCCAGCTTGAGGTAGCGGGCTCCCTGCTCCACTTGCTGTGCGTGGGTATGGTGGTGCGCGAGCGTCGCCCACCAGTCGGGGTGGTCGCTCCAGCGCGACTCGAGCGCGGCGGCGGCTAGTGAGTGAACCTCGCACAGCTGGTCGGGAGGGATTTGGCCGTAGGCAACTTCGCGCAGCTTGTCGTGGGCGAACCGGACTTCGCCGCCTCCGAGCGACTCGAGCACCTGGCAGCGGATGAGCTCCCCGAGGGCGGCTGCGAAGGTCTCTTCGGTCGTCCTCGAGACCTCCCGCAGCACGTCGATGGAGAGCTCGCGGCCCAGGACGGCGGCGGCGAGCCCCGTCTGGAGCGCCGCCGGGGAGAGCATGTGGAGGCGTCGGTCGACCAGATCGCGCAGCGCGCGGGGCAAGGGCAGGGACTCGATGGTGCGCCCGGACTCGGGAGGCTGGTCAGGCATGCACCAGGCGTCCTGATCACGATAGAGGATCCGATCCGTGACGGCCGCGCGGAGATACTCTGCGACGAAGAACGGGTTGCCCTCGGTCTGCCGCTCGACGAACGTGATGAACCGCTCGAGGGGATTCGGCAGGGCCAGCATGTCGCGGATCATCGTGCGGACCTCGGCGGCGTCGAGGCGCTCGAGCTCCATGGTGCTCACGTGGGGCAACTCGAGCAGGGCCGAGAGGGGGGCTGAGACCTCCTCGCTGCGGTACGTTCCGACGATGAAGAGCCAGCTGTTCTCGACATCGGAGCGCGACATGCCGACCAGGTAGGCCAGAGAAAGCTCGTCGGCCCAGCCGACGTCGTCGAGCACCCACAAGAGGGGCTTCTCTTGGGAGAACGCGGTGAGAGTTTCGGTCAGATAACGGAAGAGGCGTTGGCGTGCTGGCTCCACCGGGAGCGGCGCGACGGGCTCGAGGGCGTCGTGGGCAGGGACGTGGGCGAGCAGCGGCTCATAGAGCGCGAGCACTGATCGACGGGGGCCGATGATTCGGTCGGTGGCGTCGGCGCCGGCCTCGTGACAGTAATCGGCGACCGCCCGTAACAGGGATCGCACGGCGTGCAGAGGCGGGACGCGGCCCGCGCCGGAGTTGCCCAGCGGCGCAGCGGCGCTGGTGACGACCCGCATACGCGAGCTGGGGAGGATGCGGGTCAGCTCCATCGCCAGGCGCGTCTTGCCGACGCCGCTCTCCCCACCGATGAGGACGAAAGCTCCCATGCCAGCCGCCGCGCGCTCGCGGAGCGCGACGAGCTGGTTCAGCTGGCTCGAGCGGCCCACGAAGCGTGGGCGGTACAAGTACGCCCGCCCGGGCGGGTAGTTGGTGAGGCGACGATTCTCCTGCGCGATGTCGCCGAGCACCGTCGCGACCTCGTCGGCGTACCCGAATCGATCCGACATCTCTTTCGACAGGAGCTTCAGGATGGTCCGATCGAGGTTCGGCGGGACTCCTTTGACGCGCTCCGAAGGGGGCACCGGTGGCTGGAACTGGTGCTGCCTCATGCGCGCCGGAGGGGATCCGGTGAACGGCGGCTCACCGACGATGAGCTCATAAAGAATGCATCCGACGGAGTAGAGGTCGCTCCGAGCGTCGACCAGCTCCCCGCGAATGCGCTCGGGCGGCATGTAGTCGAGGGTCCCCCACATGGCGTGCTGCGCTTCGAGCCATTCGCGGCCGGAACCGCCGGGGTGATGCGCCGCGAGACCGAAATCGATGAGGACGGGTGCGCCATCGACCAGCAGGGTGTTCTCAGGCTTCAGGTCGCCATTGATGAACCCCTCGCCGTGCAAGAAGGCGAGCGTAGCGCAGACGCGCCGCATGATGCTGAGCACCGTGCCGAGCTCGCCGCCTGCTGCCGGCGGCCGCTCGACGTTTGCCGCGTCGAGAGCGGCGGCGGAGCTGGCCTCGACGACATCGGGCGTCTCCTCCGTCGGTGTATGAGTGTGGTAGAGGCGCTGGGTGGGCTGACTGCGGAACGGACTCCAGATCCGTTCGCCGAAGCGCCGCAAGGTCTCGCCTTCCAGCAGGTCCATCGCGTACCAGGGCAGTCCCTCGTGCGTGCCGTGATCGACCATGCGCACGATGCCCGGATGGCGAATGGTGGTCAGGGCGAGGATCTCGCGCCGCAGCCCATTGAGGCTCAGGTAGTCCGCCGAATGCACAGTCTTGAGGGCGACCGCTCGGTGCGATGCGACGTGGCGGGCGCGGTAAACCACTCCCATGCCACCCTGTCCTATCGCTTCGAAGATGCGATAGGGACCGATGCGGTTGCCCTCTGCCATAAGAGACCGATGCCCGTGCATCCTCATCGACGGGTGGATCGTGGTCAAGCCGAAAGCAGGGGCGGCTCCCGCGCGGCCTCGAATACGTCATGTGAATACAGCACATGTCGGCCATCGGGCCGATTCGCCCCTCCCGAAGACGAGCTCGAGCGAGAAATCACGGAGAAGGCTGCCGCGCGGCCATTCACGGACGTGAGACGTTTGTTGAGCTCGCCGAACGCTGTGAGCACGGGAGCGGAGCGGGAGTGCACGAAGTCCAGCACGCTGGACGAAGTGCACGGAGGCCTACGGCCCTCGCCTCTGGCGAGGGAGCGCCGCAGGCGCAGTGAACGTA
Source organism: Pseudomonadota bacterium (assembly GCA_023460875.1). Taxonomy (GTDB): domain Bacteria; phylum Myxococcota_A; class Polyangia; order Polyangiales; family Polyangiaceae; genus NIC37A-2. Next base: position 24 of record JAEWOQ010000605.1, on the reverse strand, counting down.
CGTGGGTACTTGAGCACCGGAGCG
>JAEWOQ010000604.1 GCA_023460875.1 Pseudomonadota bacterium | reverse complement strand
TAGCCGTCGTCCGCGCTGGGCGTGTACTCGGCCGAGGTGCCCGTCGTCGTCTTGCGCACCGCTCCGTTCTTGGTGACGTACCGGATCGTGCCGCTGCGCCCCATCGTGACGTGGACGCCGCCGTCCTCTACGCGCACCGTGGGCTCCGAGACCGGGGCCGTCCGCTCGTTGTCCGCGCGGCACGCGAAGAAGTTGCACGCGCGCACCGCCTCGAACAGCTCCTCGCGCTCCGCCGACTCCGCGGAGACGTGCTGATACCCCGTAGTCAAGCCGGAGTTCGCCGCGTGGAGGTCGTTGCCGGCCGTGACGCAAGTGTACTTGCCCGCGCTGAGGCGCGCGTCGAGGTACCTGAAGTTCTCTGCGGGGCTCGTCCCGCCGCTCACCACCTCCATGCCCCACAAAGCGTCTCCGACGGCCACCGTCTCGGCGATGGTCGGCGAATACCGCGAGGGGTGGGCGAGCACCGCCAGCCCCCCTTCCGCTTCGATGCGCGCGGGCATCTCCGTCAGGGTGTAGTTGTAGAGACCGAAGGGCTGGCTGCGCCCCACGAGCTTGGCGTCTGGCAACAGGGCGACGACGTGCGGAGCGCCGCCCGAGGGCAGCTTCTTCGTGTAGTTCTCCACCCCGTAGAGGTGCGTGATGCCGGACACGCCCGGGTCGGGGATCACCGTGAGATGCGCTGTCATCCAAACGAAATGGTGCTTCAGCTCGCCTGGCAGATCGCGGAGGCGCTCCTGCTGCCGACGCGGATCCATGTTCGAGTGATCGGGGGCCGCGTGGGTGTGTCCGCTCCCTTGATAGCGGTTGGCGCCGCCGCGGTGCGGGTTGTAGATCCAGCGCCCTCCTGCCAGCGGCTCGAGGGGCTGCGATCGCATGAGGCGGCTCGGTTTGCCAGGGGGACCCAGCTCCACCACCTGCTCGTCGTCTGGGGCGTCCGACACGCTGCCGCCCGAGCCTTCGGTCTCGCCGTCGACGCCCCCGCTGCCCTGGGGAACCTCTCCGCTCAGTCCGCCGCCCCCCGTGCTCCCGCCCGCGGAGGGCGCTCCGGCGCTGCCGGGAGGTGTCGCGCCAGGGCCTGCGCTAGGACCCGCCGGGGGGTCCGGCGTCGTGTCAATCGACGCTCCGCCGGACTCGCCGCAGGCAGCGAAGCCCAGCGCCGACGCGCTCACGGTGAGCGCATAGACGCGAGCCCGCGCGAGCATCGAGGAGGTCATTCGAAATGTGGACAAACGCTGAGTGAGCACGCGCTCAGATTCGCCAACACCCCGGCCCTCGTCCACGACGAGACGCTTACTTCGACTTAGCGTCCCGACGGCGCGATCACGGCCCCATCTCCGCTCGCCTTCCCTCGTCGCCTTCTCCGTTAGCAAACTGTGGTCATAGGCGCTGGTGCTCGCCCCGCCGACATGGTGCGCGGCTCCTCGATGACGCCCCCGTGGCGTGTCCTCGACGGGGGCGCCCGAACCGCTGTAGCTCGGCGCGTGTCCTAGCGCGTGGCCTCAATCACCGAAGATGGTGCCCATGTCGTCGGGGAAGTGTGTGTCGACGACGTCACCCCAGCTCAAGAGCGCCTCCAAGAACGCGCAGCGCTCGGGCTCGAGGTCGGGCTCACAGCGGCGGAGCTCGTCCTCGAGGCGCGCGACGGAGATCTGATCGCTCACGCGCGGTCGCAGCGCCTGGGAGACGAACGCGCCCGGATAGGGGTAAGCGGGGTCAGGCTGTTCGGCGCTGTGGCAGAGGCCGCAGGTGGTCACGCGCTCGTCGAACATCAGGAGCTCGAAGGGGGACGCCTCGGTGAGCTCGTCGAGGATGGGGAACGCCAGCTCCGCTTTGAGGGAGCGGTGCCCCTCCAGCTGCTCTCCGAACTCCAGCAGGTGAGCTCCCTCGCCGTCCGGCACGACGGACAGGATGTTCTTGCCCAGGAACAGGAAGATGCGGGGGCTGCGCTCGCCCGCCGCGGGCTGGGCGCTGATGACGCTCCGCGTCGCGTGGATCGCTAGCGGACGGTCCAACGCGGACAGGAAGCACGGCAGCGTGAGCGGCCGGGGGAGCGCGTTCAGCAGCGCGACCGTCTCCGAGATGCTCTGGGGAGAGCTGGAGACCCCCTCCGGCGCGACACACCGGGCGGGCCCGGGCGAGTCGACGCTCGACTCGCTACAGCCGAGGACACCGCCCGCGCAGAGGAGCATCGCCGGGAGCGCTCCTACGGAGCGCCGGCTCGGGGCGCGCTGCGCTCGGAGGGGAGAGGCGATCTGCATGTTCAGGGAGAGTGGGCGTGCGGTAGCGCACCCGGCGGCGCCGGGCGATGGTCGAACAGAGTCAGCCCAGCGCGCTCCGCGCGATGGACGTAACGCCCCGGGTATAGCGCGGCGCTTCCGGCGAAGCTCCTGTCCAGCCGCTTCTTCGATGCCCGGAGTTTAGCCCCGCGTAGCGGCGACTCTGCCCCCGTAGGGTGTAGTCGCGACGTTGACGCGCGACTCTCGAGTCGTCGCCCGCGGCGCCTCCCCCCATCGCGAGCGGATCGACGTGGAGCGTCAGGGGCAGGTGGACCGGAGGGCGTGGAAGGCCGCGGGAGCTGGTGGCGCCTGCGGGACGCGGGGGAGGGCCGGGGCCGCGCGTCGGGTAGCCGTGACCCACTCACGGGATCGACGGGATTGCCGGGGTCGGCGGGGCGGGAGGTGACGAATGGGGCGCCCGTGGTGTGGAAGCGCGCTGGGCGCCAGGCGCGATCGGGGGCAGGGCGCGATGCAGGCGTGATGCAGCCACGTCGTGATTTTCCAAGGGCACGGCGAGGCGCGAGCGGCGGGCCCGTCGACTCTCCGGGATTTCATCCGTCAGCAGTGTGATAGTTCAGCGATGGCGGCATCTGCGAGGTAGGGTGTCGATTTGCGGTCCTCAGCCGGGTGCTCACGCAACATAGGAGGACGTGAACACGATCTTGCCTTCCTCGCGCCGTTGGCTGCCCTTGGTGTTCCTCTCCCTCCTCGCCTGTCAGCCGGAGGAGGGGCGGGACGTCTCGGCGGGGCCCGGCTCGGGCTCGGGCGGCGACACGAGCATCGTCGTCGACGGGAACGAGCTCACCCCGTTGCCGGCCCGCATCCGTCGCCTCACGAACGCCGAATACAACGCCTCCGTGCAGGCGCTCCTCGGTACGACCGCGGCCCCAGCGGACGACTTCCCGCCGGACGCGCGCCAGCATGGCTTCACCGTCAACGAGGCGCAGCGCGTGGATCCCGTGTTGGCGCGGGCGCTCGATGGGAGCGCTCAGGCCCTCGCCAGCGAGGCGCGCCCGGAGTTCCCCCACCTGGCTCCCTGCGCGGACAGCGCGTCCGGAGGCGAGGCGTGCGCCGCGAGCTTCATCGAGAGCTTCGCCACCCGCGCCTACCGCCGTCCCCTCACCGACGAGGATCGCGCCTCCCTCTTGGCGCTGTATCGCGCGGGGGTGGAGGGAGCGACCTACGAGGACGGCATCGAGCTGCTCATCCGCGGCATCCTGCAGTCGCCGGGGTTCTTGTACCTGACGGAGATCGGGGACGGCAGCCCGGCGCCCATCGTGACCCTGACGCCCTCCGAGATCGCCGCCTCCCTCAGCTACGTCATCACCGGCGGGCCCCCCGACGACGCGCTGATCCAGGCGGCCGCGGACGGCCTCCTCGACACCCCCGAGGGGCGAGAGGCGGAGGCGCGGCGGCTCTTCGCGACGGACGCCGGGCAAGCGCGCACCGTGCGAGTCGTGCGCGAGTGGCTCGGCATCGATCGCATCACCGCGACCTCCAAGGACGCCAACGTGTATCCGGAGTTCGCGGGGGCGCGGGACGCGATGGCGCGGGAGTCGGACGCGTTCGTCCGGGAGGTGCTGACGACGACCTCCGGCGGCGTCGGGGAGCTTCTCGGCTCGCCCTGGACCGTCGTCGACGCGCACCTGGCCGGCCTCTATGGCCTAGGCGGCGAGGGCCGCGTCGACAGCCCCGATCGCATCGGCCTGCTCAACCAGGGCGCGTTCTTGTCGGTGCACGCGCACGCGCACGAGACGGCGCCCGTCCTGCGGGGGGTCGCGCTGCTCCGCCGCGTGGCTTGCGTCGACATCGAGCTGCCCACGAACCTCTCCTTGCAGATCGTGCCGCCCGTCCCCGATCCGACGAAGACCACCCGGGAGCGCTTCTCGATCCACGCGCAGGATCCGGGCTGCGCCAACTGCCACCGCTTGATCGATCCCCTCGGCTTCAGCTTCGAGCACTTCGACGGCATGGGGATGTACCGTGAGCGCGAAGGAGACGCGGAGGTGGACAGCTCCATGACGATCGCCCTCGGCAAGGATTTCGACGGCAGCTACGCGGACTCCAACGAGCTCGCCGTCGCCCTCGCGGCCAGCGAGGCGGTGCGCGAGTGCTTCGCCCGCCAGCTCTTCCGCTCGGCCGCAGGCGAAGGTCACGGCTCCAAGCCCTACGAGGAGTCCTTCCAGGCTCTCTGGTCCGCGCTGCCGCCCGACGCTCAGGGCGTGCTCGTCGAAAACCTGATCGCTTACGCCAAGAGCCCCCTGTTCTCGCTGCGAGGTGCACCATGAAGTGGCGTCCGTTCCCCATCGCCTTCTCCCCCAACCGAGCTCCCAGGAGGAGCTGTGGCGTCGAGCGTCGCGCGTTCCTCAAGGCGCTCGGCTCGAGCTTCGTCGCCCTCCCCTTCATCGAGGTCCTGGCGAACTCCGTGGCCCACGCGGCCGACGATCAGCCCCTCAAGTTCATCGGCATCTACCATCCCCATGGGATCGCGGCCGAGCACTGGGCGATGCGCCCCGAAGACACCGAGACGGACTTCGACATCACCTACGCGAACTGCTCGCTGGCGCCGTTCGACGATCCGGACACCTACGGCAAGAGCTACAAAGACAAGATCCTCGTCATCGAGGGGATCGACCTGCTGTCCTCGGCGAACGGCCACGACACCGCGGCCACCATCCTCACCGGCAGCCGCGTGAGCGGGAAGCCTGCCAACATCTCCCTCGACCAGTACCTCGCGGGGACCCTCGGGCTCGGCAGCTCGACGCGGTTGGCCTCGGCGGCGCTGGCGGTCGGCCTCGACGACAGCGAGCCCGGCACCACCCTCTCCTACGGTGAGGGCGGCGAGCCGCTGTCCAAGATCATCGATCCGGTCAAGGCCTTCGATCTGTTCTTCGCCGGCTTCGTCGTCGGCGACGATCCAGAGGCGATCGCCCGCGCGGCGCGTCAGCGCGCCCTGGGCAAGAGCGTCATCGACTTCGTGCACGGAGACATCCAGCGGCTCCACGGCAAGGTCGGCCCCCGTGAGCAGCAGAAGCTCGATCAACACCTCACGTCCCTCCGGGAGCTCGAGAAGCAGTTCACGGAGGCGACCTCCTCCTGCGCTCTACCCGGAGCGCCGGATCCGAGCGCCTTCCCGAGCCTCAAGGCCTACAACGGCGGCGAGCCCTACTACGACGTGATCACCGACGCGATGGTGGACATCCTGGCTCAGGCCATGGCCTGCGACATCACGCGCTTCGCGACGCTCTTCCTGAACGACCTCTCCTACGAGGGCAACCCGCTGGGCCTCCCCGCGGACAACCACGGCGGCGTCGCGCACACCTACGACGCCTCGGAGCTCGGCAACGACGGCCGCCCGACGGGGCCCGGCAACCCCGCCACCTGGCTGCCCCTCTCCCAGATCAACCACTACAACTACTCGAAGATCGCGCGCCTCATGCAGAAGCTCGACGAGTTCGGGGCGCTCGACAGCACCCTCATCTACGCCTCGAGCGACATGGGCAACCCCGCCTGGCACAGCACCCGCAACGTGCCGACGCTCCTGGCGGGCGGCGCCGGCGGCAAGTTCCGCATGGGGCGCCGGATCAAGCTCGCGCAGGATTGTCCGGAGTCGGATCCCTGGTGCTCCTTCGACAGCGCCACCTTCTCCGCCAGCCCCAACAACAAGCTCCTGGTCTCCATCGCCCAAGCCTTCGGCGCAGAGGTGGAGAGCTTCGGCACCCAGTCCGATCCGGGGCTCACCACGGGGACCTTGCCCGGCTTGACCTGAGCCCCTGAGCGAACGGGAGCACCTTTTTCGACCACTGCGCTCCGCCCAGGACGACCCATGGGTATGAAGCGACGTGTCGTGCTGGCGCTCGGTGCAGGTCTCGGTGTCGGTCTCCTCGCCTGCTCGGGGACGACTGACGATGAGCACGGGGGAGACGGCGCCGGGGGAGCCACGACGTCCGGCGACGGCGCCCACGCCTCGAGCGGTGGAGCTCCCTCAGGGAGCGGCGGTGGCATCGGCGAAGGAGGCGCGGACACGGGTGGTGCGGGCGGCGCCGCCGGCTTCGTGGGGGGCGCCGGGGGGCTCCCGCCCGTCCCTGCCCTCGACTGCGGTCCCCACGGCACGGCCGCCGAGAACGCAGGGCCCCCGGAGAACCGCGTCAACTACGTCATCGTCGGCGACGGCTACTCCGAGGCAGAGCTCGCACCCGGCGCGCTGCTCGATCAGCACATCGAGGCCGCCCACGCCAAGCGCTTCAGCGATCCGATCGGGCAGGTGTACCTGCGCTATCGCAAGTTCGTGAACATCTGCGTGCTCAAGATCCCGAGCGCGCCGATCTGTAGCGCGAGCACCTTCGGGTGTTGCGGCGATGACCAGAGCCGCCTCGCGTCGTGCAACACCCAAGCGGTCAATCAAGCCCTCGCGGAGCACCTGCCCGCGAGCTTCGAGGTGGACTGGCGCGCCGTGGTCCTGAACGGATCGAGCTGGTGGAACACCGGCTCCCAGCTCATGTTGTGGTCCGGCGGTCACCCGTCCGCGGCGGGCGCGGCGCTCCACGAAGGCGGCCACGGCTTTCATCAGCTGGCAGACGAGTACTGCTCCACGACGGGCTCCGCCTGCGGCGCCAACATGTGCAGCGGCGGCGGCCAGGAGCACGGCGAGGTCAACTCCACGGCAGACTGCCAGACGACGAACGGCAAATGGGATCTCTGGCTCGGCTTCGATCAGGTGGGAGCGACCGGCCTCCAGGGCACCTTCGTCGGGAGTCGTTACGTGGACTCGGGCCAGTACCGCCCGTCGGCGAACTCGATGATGAACAGCCTCTTCGGCGAGCACCCCGACACGAGCTTCAACGCCGTGTCTCGAGAGAAGATGATCATGGACGTCTGGCGCGTCATCGAGCGCCCTTGGGACTCCGTGAGCCCTCCGCCAGGCCCGGTCGCCAACCCTGCCGCCCTGGCGGTGCACGTCATCGATCCAGCGGTGATCAGCGTCGACTGGTCCCTGGACGGCGCCGTGATCGCCGAGGACGGCGGTCCTTTCTACGACATCGCCGCGGCGGACCTCGCCCCAGGGACCTACACGGTCACCGCGCGGGCCTACGACAACGCGGGGACGGACCTGGTCCGCTATCGGGAGCACACGGGCTTCAACCGCCAGTACTGGGGCCCCGTCACGGAGTCTCGACCGATGGCGCGCTCCGACCAGAGCGTCACGTGGACGGTCACCATCCAGTGAGGAGCGGGATGGCGCCGAGCTGGAGAGAGGTCGTGCTGGTCGCGCTCGCCGCAGGCGCGGTGATCGCGTTCTGGCGGGCGCCGCAGACCGAGAGCGCGGACGTGGCTGGAAACGACTCGCCCATCCGGCGGAGAGCGTCTGCTCCCGGGGCGCCGCGTGAGCGCGTGCTCCCTGCCGGACAGGGGGCTCCGAAGCTCACGGCGAGCTCCCAGGAGTCTCCTCACGAACCGGAAACCCATCACGAGCCGGAGACACACCCCCACCCGATCACCTGGGAGCACGAGCGCATCTTCGCCGTGAACCGGACGGTCCAGGCCCTGAACGACGCGATGGCGTTTCGTGATGTCGAGAGGATGCGCGACCTCCTCGGCGCGTACCAAGCGCTCGACCCGGACGATCTCGACGGGACGCAGGCGGGCTACGAGGTCATCACGGCCTGCATCGAGTCTCCGGGGGAGGCCTCCCTGCACGCCGCCCGTCGCTTCTACGACAAAGAGCGCCACTCGCCCTTGCGCCGCTTCGTTCGAAGGATCTGCTTCGAAGACGCGCGCTGAGGGCGCGATCGGCCCAGTAGCCGACCGGCGGGGGCCCCAGAAAGCGACGGCCGGCCGGCCGTTCTTCTCCGTGGAGAGCCCTCGGGCCAACTGTCGCTCAGCGCTATTTTCAAGCTGCTTGAGTCAGCGTGCAGCCAGGTGCCTGCCCGCCGGCCGAAGGAATTTTCGTTGGACACCTGAACGTCGATGTTATGCAGCACATCGGTGAAGGTGGGTCATGTCGCACACGGGTGCATGCGTGCATTCGGAGGGGGTGACGCGCCTGAGCATCGTGAAAGGATAGTGATGAGAACGAAACTAACTGCACTTGCTACGAGCTCGTTGATTCTTCCCTTGAGCCTGCTGTTCGCGGGCTGCGCCACCGAGACCTCCGTGCCGGACGACGTGAGCACGAGCCGGCAGGCGGTCGAGGTCGCCCTGACGACTCAAGTCAACGTGATCAGCTCCTGGGAGGACGGCTATTGCGCTCAGATCCAGGTGGCCAATGAGTCCAGCGCCCCCGTCTCCCCTTGGACGGTCCTGGTGAACACGAACGCCACCAGCCTCACGACGGTGTGGAGCGCCACGGGCACCCTCGAGTCGGGTGTGCTCACCGTGAACTCGGCGGACTACAACGCGGTCCTCGCGGCCGGCGCGTCGACGGAGTTCGGCTTCTGCGTCGCTGGTGCCAGCGGCGACCCGGAGGTGACCCAGGCGACCGGAGGCGGGAGCGATGGTGCTCCCGAGGGCGTCGCCCTCGACCTGCAGCTCGTCAACGAGTGGGAGACGGGCTACTGCATGAACCTCACGGTGACCAACACCGGGGACAGCACCACCAGCACCTGGTACGCGCTCGTCGACCTCGCGGACAGCGAGATCGTCGACGCCTGGAACACCTCCTATGCGTTGGAGGGCTCGGGCGCCGCGCTGTCTCCCATGAGCTACAACGCGGTGCTCACTCCGGGTGCGAGCACCACGGC
>JAEWOQ010000603.1 GCA_023460875.1 Pseudomonadota bacterium | reverse complement strand
CAGCGGCGGGGCGAGCAGCGGCGGGGCGAGCAGCGGCGGAGCGAGCAGCGGCGGCGCCGACGACGAGGGAGACGGCTGTCCGTTCTCCGGTCGCGTCACCTACCAGCTGAACAACCCGGACAGCTGGCCCTCGGCGGTCACGCCCCTCATCACCGCCGCCATGGACAGCGCCCTCGAGTATTACAACTGCTACGCCGATCTCGAGAAGGCGATCACCGTCGACTACAACCCCGGCGTGCCCACGGCCCAAGCCAACGTCGACGGTTGGCTCAGCTTCGGCAGCAATCAGGCGTACATGCAGGTGGCCACCGCCATGCACGAGGTCGCCCACACCTTGGGCGTCGGTTATAGCCCGTGGGGGGAGCTGATGGACGGCGGGCGCTGGATCGGCTCGCACGTCGACGCGCTCATGAAGTCCATCCCCGCGGAGGAGCGCGATGAGGACGACTACTCCCAGCGCGACTACATCACGGGAGACGGCCAGCACTTCTGGCCCTACGGATTGAACCAGGCCTCCGAGTACAAGAGTGAGTGGAGCCTCATCAACCACGTGCGCATCGTGGCGGCCATGCAAGAGGACAAGGCCGACTACCTGGCGCGCTGACGGCGCTCGACAGCGCCGGTCGGGCGACGTTCGCGTCTCGGGGTCGCCGGTAGGTTGCCGGCCGTATGTCAGGGCCGAGGGCACTCAGACGTCCCACCGGGGCGCGCTGGTGCCGCGCTCCTCGAGCAACGCGGCGAAATCCCTCCGGGCGCGGTGGAGGCGCGTCCACACTGTGTTGACGGAGATGTTCTCGAGGTTGGCGATCTCCTCCCCGCTGTAGCCTTCGATCGTATAGAGGACGAAGGCGGTGCGCCGCTTGTGGCTCATGCGCCCGAGGAGATCGGCCAGGACACGCGCCGCCTCCTTACGCTCAAACGCCTGATCGGGGCGCAGGGTCAGCAGAGCGGCGGGCTCCGGCGCGTCGTCACTGGGTGGCAGGAGCGAGCGGCGGGACCAGGCGGCGTGGCGGTGATCCCGGACGGTGCGCTGAGTGATCCGGTAGAGCCAGCCGCCGAGGTTGGCCCCATCGAAATCGGGTAGCCTGCGGCGTACCACCAGGAAGACGTCTTGGGTCAGATCCTCGACGTCTCGTGGCGGACCCCCGAGGGCGCGCGCCCAGCGCGCCACCTCGTGATACCAGTGGGTATATATCTCCTCGAAGGTGAGCGCGGTGGCGGAGGCGCCTGGTGGCGCGGACGTGCTCTTGGATCCCGAGGCTTCCGAGGTCTGAGCTGCGGAAGTTTGGGCTGCGGAGCTGCTCGACATGAGCCTGGGTTGGTATCGCGGGGCGGCCGCTTGCGGAGCTTTCTTCGGCTTTCCTGGCCTAAGGCGGATTTGTGAGGCATCGCCCGCGGGATCTGAGCCGCCGTGACGGCGCTCGATGAGGGCGCTCCGTGCGCCCGCAGGGTGCGCGTGACGGCGCTCGATGAGGGCGCTCCGTGCGCCCGCAGGGTGCGCGTGACGGGGCGCTCGCGGATGGGCCGATGGGCGTGGAAGCGGAAAAATACGCGGCAACCGCATCGTCGATGCGTGAGCGCTTTCATCGCGTGGAGGCGGAAGGTCCTGGGCGGGAGCTTCCATGTTCCAGGTGGACGTCGTGCCCGTGCCCGTGGGGAGCGAGGCGCCGACGTGGTCTCCGCTCGTAGGAAGTGACGATGATGCAACTCTCTTCAGATCGTCGGCGTTCGTGGTCGGTCTCGAACTCCGCCCGCGTCGGCGCGTGTCTGGTGGCGGTCGCCGCCCTCGGCGCCTACGGCTGCAACGGTGAGCTCGTCGGGGACGCCGGCGGTGGCGGCGCTCCGGCGGGACCAGGAGGCCCGGCACAGCAGGGACCCCGCGGCGGGACCGGAGGAGAGCCCCGGGGCGTCGATGGCATCGGCTGGATGACGCGCCTTCCGCGCCTGAGCCACGCCCAGTGGGAGAACACCGCGCGCGACCTGCTGCGCCTCGACGCGGAGCCCGGCCTCTCCGCCACCTTCTCCCTCGATCCCGACGACAAAACCTTCGACACGTTCACGGCCCGGACCGTCTCCGCGAACCTGTGGAACGACTATCAGCGGGCAGCGGAGACCCTCGCCGAGCGCGTCACCGGCGACCCCGCCGCGCTCCAGCGGATCCTGCCGGCGGCCGCGCCGGAGGACGCGGCGACCTTCGTGGCCGAGCTGGGGCTCCGAGCGTTCCGGCGGCCTCTCTCTCCTGAGGAGCACGCCGCGTACTTGGGTTTGTTCGAGGAGGCGGCGGAGGGCGAGGCAGACTTCGCGCGCGGCGCCGAGCTGGTCCTCACGGCGTTGCTGCAGTCGCCGCACTTCTTGTACAGGGTCGAGCGCTCCACGGGAGCGGAGGGCGACCGGGTCTGGCTCGACGGCTACGAGATCGCCTCGCGGCTCTCCTACGCCTTCTGGAACACCATGCCTCCGGACGAGCTGCTCGCGGCCGCGGGCGCTGGCGAGCTCGACACGGCCCAGGGCGTCGCGGCGTGGGCACGGCGCCTGCTCGACGACGAGCGGGCAGCGGACACCATCGTCTCCTTCCACGAGCAGTTCTTCGGGGTGGACGGCTACGGGACCATCGCCAAGAACGCCGTGCTCTTTCCGACCTTCACGGCGGAGCTCCGGCCCACCCTGCAGGCAGAGGCGCGGGCCTTCGTGCGGGAGGTCGTGGCGCGCAGCGACGGCGGCATCGCCGAGCTGCTGACGAGCCCGATCGGCTTCGTCAACGCCCACACCGCGCCCTTCTACGGTGTCGACGGGACCTTCGGGGAGGCCCTCGAGGAGGTCCAGCTCGATCCCCGGCAGCGCGCCGGGATCCTCACTCAGCTCGGCTTCCTGTCACGCTATGCGTCACAGACGCAGTCCGATCCGATCCTGCGGGGCGTGCACGTGTCCCTCGACGTGCTGTGCATCGACCTGCCGCCGCCGCCCAACGGCATCCCGCCCCTGCCGGGGCTGGGCGAAGGTCAGACGAACCGGCAGCGCGTGGAGGACAGCACGGGGGCGGGGGCCTGTCGGAACTGTCACGTCCCGTTCATCAACCCGCTCGGCTTCGCCTTCGAGCACTACGACGCCGTCGGGCAGTGGCGTGACGCGGACAACGGGCAGCCCGTGGACGCGAGGGACACCTACGAGCTCGACGGGGTCCGCGTGAGCTACGACGGAGCCGTCGAGCTCTCCGGCCTGCTGGCAGAGAGCGCGACGGTGCACGCTTGCTACTCGAAGAAGTGGTTCGAGTACGTGTTCGGGCGCGCCCCCGTGGACGTTGAGCGGGGCGTGCTCGACGACCTGTCGAGCCTGTCGCGAGGCGGCGCCGGCGTTCGCGAGCTGCTCGCGACGATGACGACGCTCGACACCTTCCGAGCACGACCCAAGGAGTGAGACGATGATGACGCGCACCTATTCGAGACGTATGTTCCTTCGCGGGGCAATGGGCACGACCGTTGCGCTCCCGCTCCTGGAGAGCCTGGGGCCGCGCGAGGCGCGGGCCCAAGACGAGCCGTTCCGCTTCGCGGTGTTCATGAGGCAGGGGAACGGGGTCGTGCAGCGCAGCTTCTGGCCGACGCGGGAAGGGCAGCTCACCCGGGCGGTCCTGCAGCAGGATCTCGACGCCAACGATCGCGCCGTAGCGGTGCTCGCGGATCACGCGGAGAAGCTGAACGTAGTGCACGGCCTGCGCTACAACTACTCGACCTCTGGCTGCGGGCACGCGGACGGCTGCCTCCAGTGCCTGACCTCCGCGAGGCCCAACGGTAGCCACTCGAACAACACCCTCGCCATGGGTCCGTCTCTGGACTGGGTGATCTCCAGAGCCCTCGATCCCGCCGGGGTCGAGCCGGTGAGCCTCTACGCGGGGGCGACGAGCAGCTTCCTGGGGGACGTGATCTTGTACCGCGGGGCGCTCGAGCGGCGCGCGGGAGAGCGGAACCCCCTCAACGCTTACCAGCGGCTTTTCGGATCGATGACCCCGAGCGACGGGGACGAGCAGGAGGAGGAGCTCCGGCGCTTGGCGTTGCGGCGGCAGAGCGTGAACGACGTCGTGCGGGCGGAGATGCGGGCGCTGCTGTCGAGGCCGGAGCTCTCCGCCAGCGACCGCGCGCGGCTCGACGACCACTTCAGCGCCATCCGAGACCTGGAGGTGAGCATCGCGAGCGGATGTCGGGTGAGCCCGCTCGGGGAGTTCGACGCGAACGACGTCGACGCCGTCGTCAAGACGCACATCGACCTCATCGTGCTCGCGATGGCCTGCGGCAAGAGTCACGTGGCCACCTTGTGCATCGGCAACGGCAATGATCAGACGCAGTACATGATCGACGGTCGGCGCGCAGAGCGCTACCACCACATCTCCCACCGGGTGCGCAGCGACGGCGCCGCGGGGGAGTCGATCCCCGACGCGGAGCTGCTGCACCACAAGATCGACAAGAAGTTCGCGGGCTACTTCAAGTACCTCCTCGACAAGCTGGCCTCCGTGCAGACACCCACGGGCACGCTGCTCGATGATGGGGTCGCTGCCTGGTTCAACGATCTGGAGGATGGCCCGCCCCACGGCAGCAGGAACCTGCCCTGGGTGCTGGCGGGCAGCTGCGCTGGGGCGCTCCGCACCGGGCGCTATGTCCGGGGCGACTGGACGATCAACAAGATCCACAACGTTATCGGGGCGGCGGTGGGCGTGAAGAACGCCAACGGCGCGCCCCTCGATGATTTCGGCGACGCCAGCTACGGCAAGGGCCACGTCGACGGCTTGCTCGCGTGAGCGTGGCGGGCGGACATGAGGTCGAACGAGGTCACTCGACGACGAGCGCGAGGTGGGGGAAGTCCGTGAGGGGCACCTCGTGGAGCGTGAAGTACGCCGTCGTCCCGGGCGCGCGGGGCGCGGCGTCGTTGTCGTAGACGAGCCCGAGGTGGCGGTACCCCACGCGGTGCACGGCGGTGACCTGGCGTTCGGCTCGGATCTGTCGCGGGGAGGTGCTCGCCGCGCAGCCGCGGCGCTCGGCGATGCTGAGCAGCAGTATCTCCGGGAGCACAGCGGGCGCAGCGTCACCCTCGATGAGGCGCACGCTGCGCGCCGCGTCGGCGTAAACGTGGGTGTCCGGGTCGTCGAGGACCTGTGGCGTGAAGGGGAAGCAACGCCACGTGCCGTGGCGGTCCTGGAGGACCTGGCAGAAGGATTGGAGCTCTTCGTCGAACCACTGCCCGTGCCGGATCGGGACACCGTGTCGATGGTCGACGAGGCGGCGTACGCGCCCGGTGCCGGCGAGCGCCCGAGTGAGGGTGAGCCGGGGGATCGTCGCCTCGATCCCGAGGGCGTAGTAGACGCCAGACGCAGGGGAACACTGTGAGGAGCTCGCGTAGAGGGGCCCGGAGAAGCGCTCGGTGACGGCGAAGTAGCGGTCTCGATCGGGGCCGGAGAGGAGCGCCCACGGCTCCGCGCGGGGGTCGGCGCAGGGATCCTCGGCCACGCCGACGTCCACGGGATCCGTACAGTCGGCGTCGAGGTAGAGGGTTTTGACACGGAATGGTGGATCGGGGCGGCACGTGACCTGGTCCCCGCTCACGTGGTCGCAGTCGAGGCCGACGCCCCACTCGGCGAGGAAGACCTTGCGGGACTCGCTGACGCCCTCGGCGCTGCGGACGACGAGCTCGCTGAGATCGGGGGTCAAAGGTTGGAGGACGTCGGTGCCCGCCTCGAACTGGCTCGGCGGGATCGAGGCGCCGAGGCTGAAGGGTGGTCCCGACAGGCGCGCCAAGCTCTCGGGGGACGCGGCCTGGCAGGTGAGGGACTCCGACGTGAAAATCGGGGCGGCCAGGCCATGGAGAGTGACGTGGTGCACGTGAGCGCGACAGCCATGGCTCGCCAGCGCGACGGGCGGAGAGGCACAATGCGCGGGCTCGGAGGGCGACCAATACAGGCGGTGCGAACACTCTGGGTCCGCGAAGAGCTGCGGGGCGTCGCCGAGAAAGCGCCGCTGCGACCTGTCGTGTGGTAGACAGCGCAGCGCTCCGTCGCCCGCGGTGGTGAAGCTGCAGGGGGAGCGATGGACCGTGTCCCACGGCGTACCCGGGGCGGGTGGGACACCGGGGGCGCTCAGGTGCCAGGTCACGAGGCGCCGACCGTCTCCGTCGAGGTATTCATCGCCGACCTCTCCGCAGGCGAGGAGGCCCGCCGCGCCTGCGGCGACTGCTAGCTGCATCGACCGGGAGACGAGGGGAGGGCGCACGGGGGCGAGTAGAGCATGGCTCGCGCGGGGACAAGCGTTTCCGTGCAGTGGTGCTGGTATTTTCTCTGGTCGATTGAGGGGGCTACCGAGAGCGAAGAACCGTCAGCGGCGTTGAAGGAAAGTGTGGCTCCCGCCCATCTTCCTGGCGATGGACTCCATGCGACGTGCCACAGGGTGGGCTGGAAACCGCTGTAAGTCGGGGCTGGCGCGGGCGCTCGCCCTGGCCGGGCTGCTAGTGCTCGCGTGCTCAGCGGATCTCGACGAGGGCGGCCGCGGCGATCTCGCCTGCGGTGAGGGACGGATCGACTGCGGAGACTGCGTCGACGCCTCGCGGGATCTGCTCCACTGCGGCGCCTGCGCGAACTCCTGCGGCTCGGGTCAGGACTGTGTGGCGGGTCAGTGCACGTGCCTGGCGCCTCTCGCGGCCTGCGGGGACGGCTGCGTGGACCTCCAGGAGGATCCGGCGAACTGCGGGGGGTGCGGGAACTCCTGTGCTCCTGGGCTCTTCTGTTCCCATGGGAGCTGCGTCGACTCCTGCGCTGCGGGCCAGACGGCGTGTGCCGCGAGCTGCACCGACCTGCAGGCGAGCGGCAGGAACTGTGGGGCGTGCGGGAACGTCTGCGAGCCAGGTCGCGCCTGCGTGGGGGGCGCCTGCGAGTGCGCCGAGGGGCGCGTCGACTGTGGCAGCGGCTGCGTGGACCTCGAGGACGACGTGCTCCACTGCGGGGGCTGCAACCAGGCCTGCGAGGTGGGGGACGTGTGCCGGGGTGGGGTGTGCGGCCCGGAGAGCGGTGGGGGCTCGGGGGGCGGAGCCAGCACGGGAGGTCAGGCGAGCACGGGCGGCTCCGGCGGCTCCGGCGGGTCTGGCGGCTCCGGCGGCGGGGGCGATCCGAGCTGCGGCGCCACGGGGTTCTACGTGGAGGACAAGAAGATCTACGACTCCAACTGCAACGAGTTCGTGATGCGCGGGGTCAACTATCCCTATGCGTGGTACTCGTCGCGCAACACTCAGCAGGACTTCGCCGCGATCGCCGCCGCGGGAGGGAACGCGGTGCGGATCGTCATGGCGACGGGGGCGCGCTGGACGCGCACGTCGGGCAACGAGCTCACCCAGCTCATCGCCTGGGCCAAGGCGGCGAAGCTCGTGACGATCGTCGAGGTGCACGACACGACGGGCTGGGACGAACAGAGCGGCTCCGTCGATCTCACGGACGCGACGAGCTACTGGAGCTCGCCGGACGTCGCGGGCGCCCTGAAGGGCGAGGAGGCCTTCGTGATCCTGAACATCGGCAACGAGCCGATGGGCAACACGACGACCGCTCAGTGGGTCCCGCGCCACGTGACGGCGGTGCAGGCCCTGCGCGACGCCGGCTTCGAGCACACCCTGATGGTCGACGCGCCCAACTGGGGGCAAGACTGGGAGAACACGATGATGAACGGCGTCGGGTCAGCGATCTGGGACGCCGACGTCCGCAAGAACCTCGTGCTCTCGGTGCACATGTACCACGTCTTCAGCACGTCCCAGAGCGTCAGCTCCTACATGAACACCTACCTGAGCAACAACGCCGCGCCCCTAGTGGTGGGCGAGTTCGCGGCGGATCACGGCTCCGACGGGAACGTCGCCGAGGACGCCATCATGTCCTTCGCGGAGTCCCTGGGCATCGGCTATCTCGGTTGGTCCTGGTCCGGGAACGGCGCGGGCCTCGACTCCCTGGACATCACGATCGGCTTCGACCCCGCGAACCTCACGACCTGGGGCGACCGCCTGATCAACGGCAACGACGGGCTGAAGGCGTCCTCCCAGCTCTGCAGCTGCTTCGATTGAGGAAAAGGCGCCGCGCCGAGCAGCGCGCGCCGAGCAGCGCGCGCCGAGCAGCGCGCGTCATTCGGCCGCTCGCGCGAGGTTCCAGGCGCGGGCTCGCTCGGCGTTGGTTCGGACCTCTTCGGGGGAGAGCCGCGGGCCGCTCATCGTCAGCACCAGCTCCCCGCGGCTGAGCGTCGCGAGGGCGTGCAGGGCGGCCTCGGCGACGAGCTGGCGACCGGGGACCGCGTGGACGAGCCGCCCCGGCTCGTCTGCGAGATCCGTCCACCCGGTGAGCTCGTAGCGGGCCTCTGCGAGATCTTCCGCCTGGGCGAGGAGCTGTGGGATCACCTCTGTGGCCGTGACCCGCCCGGCGGCGTCCGCGGCGGCGGCGCGCACGTAGGGGGCATCCGCCTCCAGCGCCGCCCGGATGAGCTCGAGGCGCTCCGCCGGTGACACGAGCCCATCGAACTTCGCCAGCAGCCCGAGGGCGCGCCCCCGCACGCCGGGATCGGAGTGGTTCGTGAGCTCGGGGATCCGCGCTCCGAGCAGCCGCCGTGCGGGATCGGGCAGGAGGGACGGGTCGGTCTGCTCGAGGGCGAGCAGGGCGGCGGAGACGAGGTGCGCTTGTGGCGCCGCGAGGGTCGTCACGAGGGCGTTGGTGGCCTGGTGGGGCCGCGCCCCGGGCGGGAGCAGGTGCAGCGCTTCGACCGCGGCGTGACGTCGAGCCGGAGGTTGGTCGGAGGCAGCCATGTGGATGAAGGCGTCCGTCAGCTCCTCGCTCGGGGACTCCATCATCAGAGGGATGCGAGCGGCTTCGAGCGCCTGGAGGACCAGCGCAGGATCGTCGGAGGCGAGGTATTTCAAGAGCACTCGGTCGAGGTCCGCGTCCGGGGTCTCCTTCAGGGCGGAGCGCGACGAATAGGCGGAGGAGATCGCGCGCAAGGACGCCGCGACCACCTGCCGCTCGGCGCTCGTCGCGGCCATGTACGTGAAGAGCTTCGCGTTGGCTTTGTGGCGGGCCTCGTCCTCTGGGAAGTGTGGCCGGTCCGGGCTCAACCCGGTGATGAGGGTCGCCATCTTCCGGTAGTCTTCGTGGCTGGGCTCGAAGTCGAGCTCCAAAGCAGGGGAGCGCTCGTCGGGGACGTCGTCGAGGCCCCAGAACGACGCGGCCGCGCCCAGCAAGAGCGCGACGCCCAGCAGACCCGCGCCGCCCAGGGCGCCCCCCATCGTCCTTCGTCGTGAGCTGCGCATCGCCCTCTCATGTACCGCGATTCGGGAGCGCTGCGCGGGAAAATATAGCGTCGCCGGGGGCGCGGCGGCCGGCCCGCGCGCTTCCACGGCGAGGAGCAGATGGTTGAAGCCGAAGGGGGCCGCGAGTGCATGAGGCGGGCGAGGTCACGCCGTTCGGCTGGTTGCTCGTCGGGATCGCCTTCGCCGCGGACATCGGCCTGATCGGCGGGGGCGGTCGGGCGCGCGGCGTCGCCGGGCGCGGCGCCGAGATCGGGACGACTGAGGCGCTGGGCGCGCTGGAGTCCGGCGTTGATCAGCGGGTCGCCGGGTCGCCGGCGGGTGCGCACTTGTCCTGGATCGCTCGGGCGCGCGCGGGCGTGACGCCTTGCTGCAGAGCCGCCTGCACGTCTTCGAGGGCCCCTTCGCAGCGCCCCGTCTCCGAGCGGAGCTGAGCTCGCAGGAGCAGGAGCTCGCCTGTGCGTTCGGGGATTTGGTTGTGCTGCAGGGTGTCGTCGAGAGTGCGGAGGGCCTCACCGGTGCGGCCCGCGCTGGTGAGGATCTCGATTCGGCTGAGGCGCGCTTCGCGCGCGAGGGAGCCGTCCGGGAAGCGGGCTTCGTACTCGTCGAGGGTGCGGAGGGCCTCCGCTGGCTTGCCTTGCGCGCGGCTGCGGATGCGGGCCTTCTCCAGGAGGGCCCACTCCGCAGACACCCCGGTGTCCTGAGCGGCCTTGCGCCCGAAGCAGTCCGCCGCTGCCTCGTAGTCGCCCTGGCTCGTCCAGGTGGAGCAGCGCTCCTCCTCCGGAGAGGCGCTCTCCCGGCGCTCGGCCGAGGTCGGGCGCGGGTGGGCGGAGCCACCCGTAAGGTCTCCGTCAGCGGGGGGGCGCGGCTGGGGCGATTGGCTGGGCGCTCGTGGGTCGTCCGGAGGCCGGGGCGACGTGGCCTCCGTGGCCTCCGTAACCTTCGTTGGCTCTGCCGCGGACTTGGTCGCCGTGTTTCGAGCCGTCGTGTCCTCGGTCCCCTGGGCGGGCGCGGGGTGGGAGCGGGGCTTTCGCCCGGAGGACTCCTCGTCTCCTTTCGTCGGCGTCGCGGGCGCTGTGTCCTCGTTCGCCTCCGGGAGCGCGGCCGCCGTGTCCACTGCGTCCCGCGGGTCCACCAGCGCTCCGAAGCGCTCAGGGGCGATGAGGAGCTCCGTGGGGGAGCGCTCCGACCACAAGAGCAGCCCCAGCGGTAAGCAGGCGGCGACGAGGGCCACCCCAACGCGCGTGCGGCGTACACGGGTCTCCCGCCGGGCGAGCAGCGCCGAGAAGTTCTTCTCGCCGCCGGGCGGCGGGATCTTGCGCGCTCGCCACAGCAACGCTGCCGTGCGATCCGTTCCTTCGACCAGACGGCGTGGCGCCACCTGGACGGCTTCGTCTTGTGGCCGCCTCACGGAGCACTCTCCTGACCTTCGATGTATGCCGAGAATTTCTTGCGGGCGTAGTGCAGCCGGCGCCACACGGTGGCCTCGGGACAGCTGGCGATCTCCGCCACCTCCCGGCCAGACACCCCCTCGAGCTCGTAGAGGACGAAGACCAGGCGCTCCGGCTCCGTCAGCTGGGCCAGGGCCGTCTGGACGAGCTGAGCGGCCCGGTTGCCGTCGAGCTCCCCGTCCGCGAGGCTCCCGCGCTCTTCCCTTTGCAGGAGCGAGCGCAGCAGGGCGCCCATCCGCTGCTTCTGCCGCGTCTTCCGGGCCTGAGTGGCGCAGAGGCGATACAGCCAGGTCTTGAAGGTGCAGTCGCCGCGGAACCTCGGCAGGAAGCGGAACGCTTCGAGGAACACCTCCTGGCAGGCGTCGTCGAGGGCGTCGTCCCGGACCCCCATGCGGTGCAGAAAGCTCCGCGCCGTGTCGTAGTAGCAGTTGTAGAGGTGGTTCCAGGCGATGGTCTCTCCGCCGACGCATCGCTCGAGGAGCCCTTCGGAGAGGGCCTGAGTTCGGGCAAGGGGACCGAGTGACACGCTTCCGTTAGAGCCCTGCCCCCCACAAACCTTCGCGGGACAGAGCTTCACCGGGCGAAGATCCTCCATCGGGACGGGGCACCACCGCTCCGGCCCCGACCCCTCCCAGAGTTCCTTCAGGGGTAACCTCAAGGATTTCCTCCCAAATGCACGATGAGGCCGACGGAGGCGGCCCAGGTCAGGGGGGCGGGCCGAAGCACCTCGAACTCCTGCCCGCTCGTCCCCTGGACGACGAACTGGCGCGTATGGCCCGTGAGCCGGGGGAGGGCCCGGAGCCCGAGCTCCAGCTGGAGCGACTGGGAGAGGACCAGGCGCGCCACCGCGTGGGCCCCCGCGCCGGCGAGGAGGCGGGCCTTGCGCCCGGCGGAGAGCTCCGGGGCGCCCTCGATCTCCGCTTGCTCGAGCTCGAGCCCCAGCAGGGGGCCCGCCCCGACGGACCAGCGGTTCCGCTCGAAGAGGAACAATCCGGAGGCGAAGAGCCACGAGCTCTGGGTGGCGAGGCGGAGATCCTGCTCCTCGACGGAGCGAGCGGCGAGCGGCCAGGTGGCGTCCAGGACGAGCTGAACCCAGCTGCCCCCGGGGATCCCCACTCCCAAGCCCGCCGCTGGCGCGAGGGGCGAGTGGACGGTGGTGCTCCCCCGGAGGCTCCAGGCGGAGGAGCCGGGGGCGTCGGGCTGCTGTTCGACTCGACCTGGTGCTTGGGAGGGCCGCAGGGGGAGCGCGTCCGGTGCTCGAGGCGGATCGGGTTCGTGGTGGGGCTCGGGTCCTTGGACGAGAGGCTCGCGCTCCGCGGGCTCGCCCGGCTCGCCGGAGGGTGTCGTCTCGTCGGAGAGCAGAGGAGGCTCCTCGACGCCGCTCATTTGTTGGAAGAAGCGCTCGAGCACCAAGGCGATGACCTCGGCGGCGTCCGCGCAGCCCAACGAAGCCAGGGGGAGCTCACGGCGGAGGAGCTCCGCGCCGCTCGCATCCCGCAGGGTGAGGAGCAACACGTCGGCGTCGCGATCGCCCCCTCGCACCACGGCGTAGCGCGCCTCGTAGGGACCACCCCCCACGACGCCGAGGCGCGAGCGCACGGCTTGCCGCACGGGTTCGAGCGGTGGACAGAGCGCGTCCGGCGTGTCCGTCTCGACGTGCAGGCCGGTAGCTCCCAGGGCGAAGAGAAACCAGAGGCCCCCGACCATCGGTGCGTTCCTACAAGACTCCAGCCGGTCCCGCCACGGGTGAGAGGCGGCGGCCCCGTCGGTTCACGTCCACTTGTCGACGCGAACTGGGCTACGTTGCGGCGCGCGATGCCTTCCCCGATCTTCGCTCTCAGCGCTCGGAATTTGGCCGCAGGGCCGACCCGTCGAGCCCCGTCCAGGGAGACCTCCAGGGAGATATCCAGGGAGACTGGACTCGTCCCGGCCTTCGCGCGGGCCGCGAGCCTGGCCCTGTTGGTTCCCGCGCTTTGCCAGTGCGGCGGCGTCGAGGTGTTGGGGGACAAGCCGGCCTCCTCCTGCGACCTCGTGGACTACGACGTGGGGGAGAGCGGCCGCCAGCAGAAGATCGAGATCGCGACGTTCTGGTCGAGCGACGCGGAGAGCGCGGCGTTCCGCGTGCTGCAGAAGGTCGCGGTCGCCCGGGACTACGTGATCGCGACGACGGATCGGCGGGACCGCGATCACCAGCAGACGAGCTTGAAGGCTTGGCTCGTGAACGACAGCGATCCCCTGCCCGACGCCTTCCAAGTGAACGGGGGCTCGGACGTGCTGCAGTGGGTGGACGAGGAGGAGACGCAGCTCTGCCCCCTGACCCGCCTCGACGAGAGGTACGACTTCTCGGGATCTTTCTTCGCCGCCACCCTCGCGCCCGTGTCCTGCCGCAGGACCTTGTACGGCCTCCCGGTGGGCGTGCATCGGCTGAACGTGGTGTTCTACAACGAGACCTTGGTCGAGCGACTGCTCGCCGAGGCGGAGACCCAGGGCGTGAGCCTCCAGCGCCCGGAGGAGCTCCAGAGCGTCGAGGCGTTCATCGAGCACCTCGGCGGGATCGCGGCCCTGGGGGTGGAGTCCGAGGATGGCGCGCCCATCGTCCCGCTGGCTCTCGACGCGACGAACACCTGGCCCCTCGCGGTGCTCGCCTTCGAGAACGTCATGGCGGCAAGCGGCGGGGAGCTCTACGAGGCCGTGTGGAAGGGGCAGGAGGCCATGAGCGCGTCGAAGGGAGCCAGCGCCCTCGTGGACGGCGAGGTGTCTCTGCGAGCGGGGCTCTCTCAGGTGGTCGAGGACGTGCAGGCCCTGGGCGTCTACAGCAACCTGTCGGACCAGTACCGGGAGGCGGGCGAGCCGTTCCACCTGGACGGTGGTTTCCGCTGGCAGAGCGCCCTCGACATGGTCGCCAGCGGGCTGGCGGCGTACACGGTCATGGGGGACTGGGGGTGGGCCCAGGTCGGCGCCCAGAATGACGCGGTGCGCTCCATGCCGTTTCCGGGCACGGGCCACGCGTTCATCTACACGCCGGACTCCTTCGCGGTGCCGCGCCGTGGTGGATCCGACGGCTCGGGGGCGCACATGTGGCTCAAGGAGGTGGTCGCGGACGTGGAGACGCAGATCGCCTTCGCGCAGGTCAAGCAGTCGATCCCCGCCGTGCGCGGGCTCTCCGAGGATGAGCTCGCGACCCTCGGCAATGAGCGGCTCGCCGAGTCGTACCGGGAGTTTGGTCGTTGTCAGGATCCGGAGAGTGACTGTCAGCTGCTCCTGGCTGTCTCCGGGCTCGGGCCGTCGCCTGCGGCGGATCCGTGCTTCGACGAGGTGGGGCGGCTCGTGGCGCGGGTCGCGGGGCTCGTGTCCGAGGAGGATCGCGAGGCCCAAGAGCGAGGAGAGCCGCGGGAGTGCCCGCTGCCGTTCCCGGTGGACCCCGATGAGGCGGGCCGTGAGCTGGTGGAGCGGCTCGTGCGTGAGTCCCGAGAGCCGTTCGCGGCGGACTGTCGAGATTGAGGCTGTCTGCGGGCGGGATCGGGGGCGCCTGCGGGTGGGAGGGTGGATCGAGGGACGCGCGGCAGGTAGCCGTGACCCCCGGCAGAGGAGAGCGCGCGAGGGGCGTCGCCGTTTGGCTTTGGGGAGCTCGCTTGGGGGCGGCGCGGCGCGGTGGGGCGCGACGCGGTGGGGCGCGGCGCGGAGGGGCGCGGCGTCAGCGGGGGAGCTGGCGGGCGATCTGCTTGGCGATCGTGGCGAGCTGCATGTTGCTGGTGCCCTCGTAGATCTTCCCGATCTTCGCGTCGCGATAGAACTTCTCCACCGGGTACTCGCGGATGAACCCGACGCCGCCGAAGAGATCGACGGCCATCGACGCGGTGCGCTCGGCCACCTCCGACGCCATGAGCTTGGCCATGGCGGCCTCCGTGAGGAAGTCCGCGCCGACGTCCTTGAGCCGCGCGGCGTTGTAGACGAACAGGCGCGCGGCCTCGACGTCCATCGCCATGCGGGCGATCTGGAACTGCACCCCTTGGAAATCCGCGATGCGCTTGCCGAACTGCTCCCGCTCGTGGACGTAACGGACCGCGTGCTCGAGGGCCCCCGCGGCGATGCCGAGCATCTGGGCGCCGATGCCGATGCGCCCCTCGTTCAAGGTCTCGATGGCGATCTTGTAGCCCTTGCCGACCTCGCCCAGCACGTTCGCGTCGGGCACTTCGGCGTCGTCGAGCATCAGCTCACAGGTGCTCGAGGCGCGGATGCCCAGCTTGTCTTCCTTCTTGCCCACGGAGAACCCCGGGAAGTCCCGCTCCACGAGGAACGCGGTGATGCCGCGGTAGCCTTGGGCCGGGTCCACGTTCGCGAAGACGATGAACAGGGAGCTCTCGGCGGCGTTGGTGATCCAGAGCTTGCGGCCGTTGAGCACCCAGCGGTCCCCCTTCTTCTCGGCGCGCGCCTGCAGGGCGAAGGCGTCGCTCCCGCTCGAGGCCTCGCTCAGGGCGTAAGAGCCGACCCACTCGCTGGCGAGGCGGGGGAGGTAGCGCTGCTTCTGATCATCGCTGCCCCAGCGCACCAGCGCGTTCGCCACGAGGGTGTTCTGCACGTCCACCAGGACGGACACGCTGGCGTCCACCGTGGCCAGGGCCTCGACCGCGAGGATCGCGTTGAAGAAGCTGGAGCCGGCGCCCCCGTACTCCTCCGGGATCTCGATGCCCATCACGCCCAGGCGGAACAGCTCCGGCAAGAGGGAACGATCCAGGGTCGCCGTGGCGTCCATGTCGTGGACGAGGGGGGCGATGCGGTCCTTCGCGAAGCCGCGCACCGCGTCGCGGAACAGGATCTGCTCTTCGTCTAGCTGGGTGAGGGGGCGCGGCGCATCGGACATGGAGAACATGGTCGACCGGGGCGGCGCGCGGTTCAAGCACTTCGTCGAGCGCGTCGCGGCGGCCCTTGGCGTGGTCCAAGGGGGGCGCTGGTGGTAAGCAGCGCTCCGCGGCTCGCGCAGCGCGACCCCCAGGAGACCCATGGCAGGCAACAGCTTTGGACAAGCATTCCGCGTCACGACCGCCGGTGAATCCCACGGACCGGGCAACGTGGTCATCATCGACGGGTGCCCGCCGGGCATCGACCTGGCGGAAGAGGACCTCCGCGTGGATCTGGCGCGGCGCCGGCCGGGCCAGAGCAAGGTGGTGACCCAGCGGCAGGAAGCCGACGAGCCGGAGATCCTCTCGGGGGTGTTCGAGGGGCGCACCACCGGCACGAGCATCGCGATCCTCGTGCGAAACACGGATCAGCGCAGCCGCGACTACTCCGAGATCGCTCAGACCTACCGCCCCGGGCACGCGGACTACACCTTCGACGCCAAGTACGGCTTCCGGGACTACCGTGGCGGGGGTCGCTCGAGCGCCCGGGAGACCGTGGCGCGGGTCGCCGCTGGCGCCGTGGCCAAGAAGCTCATCCGCGCGGCCTTCGGGGGCGAGGTGCTCGCTTATGTCAAGCAGGTGGGTCCCCTGGTGGCGGAGGTGGATCCGGGCGCGGTCACCTTCGACCAAGTCGAGCGCCTGCCCGACGGGGAGCCGAACATCGTGCGCTGCCCGGATCCCGCCATCGCCGGGCAGATGGTCGACCTCATCCAGGCCCTGCGCAAAGACCAGGACTCCATCGGCGGGACGGCGGAGATCGTCGCGCGCAACGTACCCGCGGGGCTCGGGGAGCCGGTGTTCGACAAGCTCAAGGCGGATCTGGCCAAGGCGCTGTTCAGCCTGCCCGCGGTGCTCGGCGTCGAGTACGGCGTGGGCTTCGGCTGCGCCACCCTGCGAGGCAGCGAGAACAACGACCCGTTCATCACCAAGACCACCGCCGACGGTCGCGTCGTCACGACCACCGAGAGCAATCGGCACGGGGGCATGCTCGGGGGGATCTCCTCGGGGCTGCCGATCGTGCTCCGCGCGGCGGTGAAGCCCACGAGCAGCTTGCCCCGGGAGCAGCGCACGGTGACCCGCGGCGGCGAGGAGACCACCATCCGCACCAAGGGGCGCCACGATCCTTGCCTCTTGCCCCGCTTCATCCCCATGGCAGAGGCGATGGTCGCCCTCGTGCTCGCCGATCATTGGCTCCGCTGGCGCGGCCAGACGGAGGGGATCGCCCGCTGAGCGACGCCCTGCTCGAGGTGACGTTCCGCCATCGCGGCGTGGGACCCTACAGGCACCGCGCCATCGAGGAGGACTTCGGGGACGTCACCGTCCTGCACGGCGCCGAGCGCCTCGAGGTGGTGGAGGACGCCGAGCGGGGCCGGGTGCTGCGGGTCCATTATCCTGCGGGACGCGTCGGCCCCGAGGGCGGCGGCGCGGAGTTTCGGGTGCGCTTGCCGGGCAGTGACGATCTCCGCTGCGCGTATTGGGTGCGCTTCGGGGAGGAGCTCGATTTCGTGCGCGGGGGCAAGCTGCCGGGGCTCGCCGGAGGGACGGCGCCCACCGGGGGAGCGCGGGCGACGGGTACCAACGGCTTCAGCGCCCGGCTGATGTGGCGCCCGCGGGGCGCGGTCGTCCAGTACCTCTACTCTCCGGACCAGGTGGGCGTATGGGGTGACGACCTGCCGTACGACCTGTCGCGCGATCTGCCGGCGCCCGGGGAAGGGCAGCGGCATTTCCGCGCCGGTCGTTGGCACCACGTGCAGCACCGGGTGCGCTTGAACACGCCGGGGGAGCGGGACGGGATGGTGCAGGGGTGGCTCGACGGAGAGCGGGCCCTCGATCGTCGGGGGCTGCGCTTTCGCGACGCCGCGACGTTCACCATCGATCAGCTGTTCTTCAGCACGTTCTTCGGTGGGAACGAGGCCAGCTGGGCGCCCACCAAGGACGAACACGTCGACTTCGACGGCTTCGTCGTCCAGGTGACGGGCGGCGGCTGAGTGCGGCGGCTGAGTGTGGCGGCTGAGTGGGCCGTCCGCGGGACCCGAGCAGGGCGCCCGGGCCTTGGGCCGCCGGAAGTCACTGAAGACGCCTTCGCGTTGAGGCGGGGTCACCGGGCGCAGCTCATCCGCGTCTTCAGGCTCCAGCGCGTGGACATGCCGACGGTGCTGGCGGAGATGTGCCCGCTCGGAGCGATGAAGTAGTTCGTCGGGAATACGTTGACCCGATAGGCGTCGACGATCGCCTCGTCGCCGAGCAGCACCGGATAGCGGGCGCCGCGCTCCGCGACGAAGCGGCGCACCCCCGCGACGTTGGCCCCGTCGGCGGCGACCGTGAGCAGCACCTGGTCGTCGCCCAGGGAGTCCGCCAGGTCGTTCAGGGCCCCCACCTCGTGGCGGCAAACGCCGCACCAGGTAGCCCAGAAGTGTAGGAGCACCGTCTTGCCTGCGTAGTCGCTCAGCCGCACCGTGCGGCCGTCGAGATCCGTCAGGGCGAAGTCGGGCGCCGGGGCGTCGCCGGTGGGGAGGAGCCGCCGGGTCTGCCAGTGGCTCACGGCGAGGAAGACGCTCAGCGCGATCAGCGCCTGCATCCCGAACCGCAAGGCCTGGCGCCCCCGTGAGCGGCGCGGCGCATCGCCGGGCGCGGGGTCCGGGGGCGGCTCGGCCTCGTCAGAAGGTGTCCGGCTCACGATCGTTCTCGCTGCGCATCCAATGGAGCATGGCCTCGGTTTGCCGCAGGCGCTCGATGGCGCGGCCACGGGGGTGGGAAAGGTCGGCGTATGGCGTGGACGCCCCGTGTAGACGGACGAGCTCGTCGAGGCCGCCGCGCACGGTGACGCCCCGGCGGGCCTGCCCGTTGCAGTAGACCTCCTTCAGGTAAGAGCTCCCAGCCACCGCGAAGCCGGCCGCGCGCAGGACCGTCAAGCTGCCGAGGCTCCAGGACACCACCAGATCCTCGGGGCCGACGAGGGAGCGCCATGAGTCCCGGGCCGCGTCCAGCGGGGCGGCGGCGGGGAGCTCGTCGGGATCGATGGCGAGGTGCTCGAGGAGGCGCGGGTGCGGCGGGGCCGGGGTGCGCAAGAGCAGGCGCTGCACAGAAGCGCGGGGGGCGCCGAGGGGGGCTCCCTGGCGTCGCGCGACGACGAGGAGCGGGTAATTTCCTTTGCCTTCGAGATCCGCGGCGGCCTCGGCGTACACCACGACGACCCGTTCGATGGGGGTGCCGAGGGCGAGCGGTGGGGTGCGCTCTCCGCGCGGGCGGGGACGTTTGCTGCGGCCCGCGCTGGGCGCTCGCACGCGCGCGGCGATGGCGCGGTCGACGAGGGTGCGGAAGCTCTCCCGGAGGCGCTCGATGCCCGAGGTCTCCGGCTCGAGGCGCTCGAGCACGTGGGCGATGGACTCGATGGTCGACAGGTAGTCGCTCTGGGGCTCCCGCCGGATGCGATATTCGCTCGGCGCGGGCGGGGTGAAGCGGATCTTCGGCAGCGCGGCGAGGCGGGGGCAATCGCGCTTCAGGGTGCGCGCGTGGTGCCAGGTGCCGTCCAGCACCACCACGCAGGAGGGGCGCTGGTCGGCGGTGAGCTCGTCGATGTCCTGGGCGTCGGCGGCGGGGAAGAGCAGCGCGGCGTCGGGGGGCAGGTCCAGGGTAGAGAGCTCGGCGTCGACCTCGGAGGGGCGTGCGCGCACGACCTGGACGCGCTGCAGGCACCCCTCGGCGATGCGCGCCGTGTTCAAGGGGTGGAAGCTCTCCCGGGGGTGCTGCACGACGACGACGCGGGTGCGGTTGTCGACCGGCCGCAGGGTGTCGCAGTAGCAGAGAGAGGCAGGCCGGAAACAGTCGTAGCAGGTGGGGCGAGGCGTCGCGCCGAGTTCGGGGGCACCCATGCGGGGCCGGAACCTCCCACGAGTCTGGCGTCTGGCCAAGCGCGGGGCCCCGCGGCGAGGCGCTCCTCGCATCCGCCGACCGCGAACCACGCCGCCGTCGCGTGCTTTGCCGCGGCGTTGCCGTGCCGGCGTCACGAGGCACCCAGATGAGCGGCCACCTCCGGCGTCCTCGACAAGCGCGCCGTCTCGCGGACGAACTTCATCTCTGCTTGCACCGCGCCCAGGGCCACCTGCGACTCGACGATGAGCAGGAGCGTCGCGGCGAGCAGCAGCATGATCCCGAGCATGCCGAGGAGCACCACGAACCCCGCCCAGCTCGGGCCGACCAACATCGAGTCGATGCCGATGAAGGTGCTCGTCATCACGAAGGTGGTCAGCGCCATGTAGAGGGCCGTCATCGCGAACTGCAGCAGCTTGGCGCGACGCGTGGCCTTGGCGAGCTGATTCATGAGCATCAGGTGATGAGCGTCGATGGTGCTGCGCGGCGCCGCCGTGGTGGTCAGGCGCTGATACTCCTGGAGGAGCGTGCGGCTGCGGTCGAGGGTGCGCGCCAGGCGGTTCGAAGTGGCCAGGATGAGCGAGCTGCAGGCGAGGATCAGCACGGCCGGCGTGATCATCGCCGAGAAGGTGGCGAGCGCGTTCGTGAGCTCGGGGTCCGGCGGCTTCAGTTCGGAGGGTTGCAACGTTGATCCCCGTTACGGCGGCGCGCCAGCGCTCCTTACGGATTCCGACGTGGCTGGGC
This sequence comes from Pseudomonadota bacterium, assembly GCA_023460875.1. Taxonomy (GTDB): domain Bacteria; phylum Myxococcota_A; class Polyangia; order Polyangiales; family Polyangiaceae; genus NIC37A-2. The sequence goes on along the minus strand of JAEWOQ010000603.1, from coordinate 708 downwards.
GCTTGCCGGGGCATGGCCGGCTGCTAGGTGTATGGAGCAGGACGACCAGAGAGGGGGGAACGATGGCTCGACTGGACGGTAAGCGCGTGGCGATCCTCGTCACGGATGGATTCGAGCAGGTGGAGCTCACCGAGCCGCGACGGGCGCTCGAGCGGGAGGGAGCCGACGTCGAGGTGGTGTCACCGGAGAAGGGGAAAATCCAAGGGTTCAATCACTTCGACAAGGGGGATCGGATCCCGGTCGATCGGTCCCTGGAGGAGGCGCTGAACGTCGACTACGACGCGCTGCTCATCCCCGGTGGGCTCTTCAATCCCGATCAGCTGCGCGTCAACGACAAGGCGCTGCACTTCACCCGTCAGTTCTTCGAAGCGGGCAAGCCCGTGGGCGCTATCTGTCACGGCCCCTGGGTGCTCGTGAACGCCAAGGTAGTGCAGGGACGCCAGATGACGGCGGTGAAGACGATCCACGCGGACCTGGCCAACGCAGGGGCCCACGTACGCGACAAGGAGGTGGTGGTGGACGAAGGTCTCGTCACCAGCCGCACCCCCGACGATCTGCCCGCCTTCTGCGCGAAGATCGTCGAGGAGTTCGCCGCAGGGCGGCGCCCGGCGCAGCAGCGTCAGTCTTCGGGCCGAGGCGCCTCGCCGCCGGAGCAGCAGTTCACGGGCTGAGGTCGGGGCGCACGGCGCGGGGGCGCTGCCAACGCGC
>JAEWOQ010000602.1 GCA_023460875.1 Pseudomonadota bacterium | reverse complement strand
CCCTCCCAGTCTACGGACGTGAACAGGGGCCCCACGAGGGAGCGGCCACAGCGCATGACCCCGCCGCCCTACCCTCTGGTCAGCAGCTACACGCGGACCATCTCCAGGCCCCCACGGGACCCCGCCGAGACGGCTCCTCGCCGAGGAAACCGGCCACTTCGGAGGCGCGTGGAAACGAGGGAGGCATTGGTCCCGGCCCTCACCCACGAGCCCCTTCGTGCCGGCGTCGTCCGCGTTTCCAGGGGTGACTCGGTGTGGGCCAAGTGGGCTCAGGTGCTGATGTACGGGGCCCCCACGCCGTGAACGCCATGCGCGCTGAACGGATCTCGGACCCTGCTGCCGAGTGGGTACCGCTCGACAAGCTGCGACCCTGGGTCAAGAACCCCCGCAAGAACGACCACGCTGCCCGAGAGGTGGCCGGATCGATCCGACGCTTCGGGTTCGGGGCTCCCCTGGTCGCGCGCCGGCAGAACCTCGAGATCATCGCGGGCCACACCCGGGTGAAGGCGGTGCTCCTGCTGCTGCGGGACTGGGCCGAGGCGAGCGCGGCGGACCGCAAGAGGTGGCGGAGTCCCCGGACCCCCGCGGGCGAGCGGTGGCATCCCGAGGCGGTCCAGATCGCCACCGAGAAGCTCCTCCCGGTTCGCCTTCGGGACCTCAGCGAGCGCGAGTCCCACCTCCTCGCCGTCGCCGACAACAAGCTGGGTGAGCTCGCGGACTGGGACGAGCCGGGCCTGGCCGACGTGCTGGGCGCGTACGGCCCCGAGGATGCCCTCCTGGCGGGGTTCACCGAGGAGGAGCTCGAGGCCATCGCGAGCATCAACGAGGCCCGAGACGCGGTGGGGCACGTCGCCAACGACACGCCCCCGGACCCGCCGAAGGTGCCCGTCACCAAGCCCGGCGACATCTGGGTGCTCGGGCGGCATCGGGTCGTCTGCGGCGACGCCAAGGACCCGCGGTGCATCGCGGCCGCACTCGGCGACGAGGTAGCCCGCCTGCTCCTCACCGACCCGCCCTACAACGTGGGCTACGTCGGCGGCACGAAGGCGAAGCTCACCATCCAAAACGACTCGATGGAGGACGGCGCGTTCCGTCAGTTCCTCGTCGACACCCTCGGCCCGAGCTTCGAGGCGCTCACGCCCGGCTCGAGCTTCTACATTTGGCACGCCGATGTTGAGGGCTACAACTTCCGCGGCGCCGTCCGCGACCTCGGGCACCGCGTTCGCCAGTGCCTGATCTGGGTCAAGAACTCCCTCGTCCTCGGGCGGCAGGACTACCAGTGGCAGCACGAGCCCTGCCTCTACGGCTGGAAGGACGGCGCCCCGCACCGCTGGTACTCCGACCGGAAGCAGACGACGACGCTCCACTTCGACAAGCCGCCGAAGAACGAGCACCACCCCACGATGAAGCCCCCGCCGCTGTTTGCCTACCAGATAGGCAACAGCACGAAGAAGGGGGAGCGAACGCTCGACCCGTTCCTCGGTTCCGGAACGAGCGTCGTGGCGGCGGAACAGATGGAGCGGGCCTGCTCGGGCACTGAGCTGGATCCCAAGTACTGCGACGTCATCGTCGAGCGCTGGCAGAACCTGACCGGGGAGAAAGCAACACGAGCGCGGCTGTGACCGCAAAGACCCGCAAGCCGCCGGCGGCCAAGGCGAAGAAGCCGCGGCGCCAGAAGATAGGCGCCAAGCAGAAGGCCAAGGAGCTCGAGGTCGAGCTCAGGCGCGAGAAGGTCGCGAAGCTCAAGCTCGGCGGCATCAGCATGCGGCAGATCGCCAGCGAGCTCGGGTGCTCGGTCGGCACGGTCCACAGCGACCTCGAGGCGGTCCTCGCCCGCACCCAGGACACCGCCGACGCGCATATCCGCATGGAGCGGGACGTGAGCGTGGGGCGCTGCGAGGTTGCCCTCCGCGCCCTGTGGCCCCGCATCTGCCGCGGCGACGTCGAAGCCATCAACGCCTTCGTCCGCATCGACCAACGGCGCGCCAAGCTCCTCGGCCTGGACGCCCCGACCAAGCAGGAGCTGTCCGGACCGGACGGAGCCCCCATCGAAGTGAGCACGCGGAGCTCGCTGGAGAAGAAGCTGGCAACCCTTGAGCAGCGCCTTACCGGCAGAGCAGCTGAGCCTGGCGGAACGCCTGGCGCTGGACCCGAAGGCGCGGGCTGACTTCCTCGCGTCCCTCACCGAGGACGAGCAACGCGCCCTCGAGTACGAGTGGGGCTTCTGGGCGCGGCCCAAGCAGCGGGCGCCCGTCTGGCACTGGTCGTTCTGGCTCATCCTCGCGGGCCGCGGGTTTGGGAAAGCGCTCGCCATCGACACCCCGATCCCCACCCCGCAAGGGTGGACGACGATGGGGGACCTGCAGCCCGGCGACCTCGTCTTCGACGAACGGGGCGAGCCTTGCCGTGTGGTCGCGACGCACCCGGTTCGGACCGAGCGGCCCTGCTTCAAGGTACGCTTTTCCGATGGCTCCAAACTCGTCGCCGACGAGGACCACCTGTGGGTCACGCTCGACCGGAAGACGCGCAAGTCCCTCGGCCGCCGAACTGGGAGGTCATCGAGAAAACCGCAGTGCCAGCCGCGCTACGCGCCCCGCGTCGTTACGACCCGGGAGATCGCCGAAACCCTCGTCGACCGCGGCGAGACCAACCACGCGATTCCCTGCACCGGTCCGCTCCAGTGCCCCGCGGCGGACTTGCCCATCGAGCCCTACCTGCTTGGGTGCTGGCTCGGTGATGGATCCTCGAATGGCGCCGAGATCACCACGGCTGACCCGGAGGTGGTGGAGGCCTTCGAAGCGGCGGGGTTCGTGCTGCGCCCCTACTCCCGCAAGAGCGGTCAGGCGACAACCTACGGGATCGTCCACACGGAGCGCGAGGAGCGACGCTGCGGCACGACGGGACAGTTCCTGCCCGGGACCAGCGGGTTCCGTGTCGAACTCTCCCGCCTCGGCCTTCTCGGCAACAAGCACATCCCACCGCAGTATCTCCGAGCGTCCGCGGAGCAGCGCCTCGAGCTCCTCCGGGGCCTGCTCGACACGGACGGGCACTGTGACCCCCGGACGGGCAGCACGGAGTTCTGCTCGACGAACCAGCGCCTCGCAGCCCAGGTGGAGGAACTGGCGCTTTCGCTGGGGTTCAAGGCCGTCACCTACGGAGGCCGCGCGACCATCGACGGCAGGGACTGCGGGCCAAAGTACCGAGTCTGCTTCACCGGCCACGCGGATCGCCCACTCTTTCGGATTGCCAGGAAGCGGAGAGCGCAGCCCAGGCGAGGCCCACAGGCGGCGCGAGCGTACCGACGCTACATCGTAGCGGTCGAACCGGTCGCCTCCGTCCCGGTGCGGTGCATCACCGTCGACAGCCCTTCCAGGCTCTACCTGGCGGGTCGGGCGATGATCCCGACCCACAACACCCGCACCGGCTCCGAGTGGATCATCGAGCAGGCCCGCAGCGGCTTTCCGGGCATGCGCATCGCGCTGGTCGCGGAGACCGCCGCCGACGCCCGCGACGTCATGGTCGAGGGCGACAGCGGCATCCTCGCCTGCTCCCCTCCCGGCTTCCGCCCCAAGTACCAGCCCTCCAAGCGGCGCCTCATCTGGCCCAACGGGGTGCAGGCCTCGACATTCTCCGCCGAGGAGCCCGACCAGCTCCGCGGTCCCCAGCACCACAAGGCCTGGTGCGACGAGGCCGCCAAGTGGCGCTACCCCGAGGCCTTTGACGAGCTCCTCATGGGGCTCCGCCTCGGTGACCGTCCGCAGGCCGTCATCACCACGCCGCCCCGCCCCACCCCGCTGATCAAGTCGTGGGTGAAGGATGCGCTGGGCCCCGATCCCACGTTCGCGCTCACCAAGGGCTCGACGTACGAAAACCGCGCCAACCTCGCGCGGAAGTTCCTCGACACCATTCTCAAGAAGTACGAGGGCACGCGCCTCGGTCGCCAGGAGCTCGAGGCCGAGATCCTCGACGACGCCCCGGGGGCGCTCTGGCGCCGCACCGAGATCGAGGACCTGCGCGTCACGAAGGCGCCGGACCTCGTCCGCATCGCGGTCGCCCTCGACCCCTCGGTGTCGAGCGACTCGGCCAACGCCTGCACCGGCATCGTCGCTGCGGGCCTGGGTACGGACGGTCTCGCTTACGTGCTCGAGGACGCGTCGCTGATTCAGCCGACCCCGAAGGAGTGGGGCAGCGGCGGCGTCACGCTCTACCACAAGCTCGAGGCCGACCGGATCGTCGGCGAGGTGAACAACGGCGGTGACCTGGTCGAGGCCAACGTTCGGAGCATCGACCCGAACGTCTCCTACAAGGCGGTCCGGGCGAGCCGCGGCAAGCAGAAGCGGGCCGAGCCCGTCGCCAGCCTCTACGAGCAGAGGCGGGTCCGCCACTGCGGCACCTTCCCACTGCTCGAGGACGAGATGTGTCAGTGGGAGCCCGGCGTCTCGGCCTGGAGCCCCAATCGCCTCGATGCGCTGGTCTGGGTCCTGACGGAGCTGATGCTCGGCGAGCACGAGGCCGCGCTGACCGAGCCCGACACCACGACCGAGGCCCTGTCCCGCTGGGACGACTTCGACGGCGAGGGCCGCGGATTCTGAAAGGTCCAGGAGAACAGCATGAGCAACGGTGCACTGAAATACGGCGAGCGGGCGGCGCGTGAGGTTTCGGAGCGGGCAGCAGGCTCGTTCGAAAGCGCGGCGGCCCTGCAGGATCTGCCTCCCACGTTTCGCGTCCACGGCATGCTCGCCGTCGTGATGTCCGACTACTCGCTGTGGGTCTTCGACTCGGAGAGCGATACCGCTGCCGACGACAACGTCCTCGTCCCCACTACGGGCGACGGGCGCTGGCACGCGTGCACGCTTCGGACCGCGAGCTAAGCCAGCATGACGTTCGCCCGCCGCACCATGACCTTCGATGCCGCCGACCTCGGCGACACCGACGCCATCAAGACCAGCGTGGCCACGCAGGCGACGCCCCAGACCTACGGGCCCGAGGACCTCAACGGAGCGGCCCAAAGCCCCGAGGCCTTCGCGGGCTTCGAGCAGGTCGGAGGGATCCCGTCGGTGACGACGGGCGCCAACGTGGGCTCCTACGTCGTCGGCTCGACAGTGACCTTCGTGGGAACTTGGGACGGCCAGGAGGTTCGGCGCGTTGCCACGCTGACCGACGCCGACGGCGGCGAAACTTTGCTCGCCGATGGCCCCCTCGACGGCGCTCCCACGAGCCTCGAGGTCGAGGCGCAGGCCAACGGAAGCGGGTCCCTGATCTTTGGCTGGGGCGGTGTCGCCCCTCTGATGGTCCCGAAGGGCCGCCAGCGCCTCTGGTGGCTCCGATGCGGTGACACCTCCGGGGACATCGCGGTCCGGTATCCCCTCGGCGAAGACGTGATCGAAGCCGTTGCCGGGCAGGAGTACCCCGCCGCCATCGCAGCTCTGCTCGCCGAGACCGCGGTCACGGTCGTGGTCTTCGAAGCCTGAATCCTCCGAACCTCGGAAGGCGTGAAGTGTGGGTCTCTGGGAGAACGTCACAGGGCTGTTCCAGCGAGCAGCGTCGGCCGCGGGCGGCATCGTGGTCGTCGGCGACGAGGACCCCATCGTCGAGGAGCAGCAGCTCTGGAGGCAGTTCCAGCGCATCGGCGGCAACCTCACCCCCCAGCAGGTCTCGCACATCATCCTCGAGGCCGACACGGGGCAGATCGCGCGCTTCGTCGACCTGAGCAACGAGGCGCGGCAGAAGGACGGGCACCTGCATTCGGTGCTCCAGACCCGTGAGCTCGCGCTCAAGGGCCTGCGCTGGTCCGTCGCCCCCCCAGAGAACGCCTCCGCCGCCGAGAAGAAGGCAGCCGCCGACATCGAGCAGCAGCTCAAGGACTCGGAGAACTTCCCGGACCTGGTGCACCACCTCTCCGGCGCGGGTCCCTACCACGGGCACGCCACCGCAGAGACCATATACGCCCGAGTCGGGCGGTTCATCGTCCCCGAGCGCTGGAACCTCATCCACCCGCGGCGCTTCGTGTTCGCCGTCGGCGACGGTCGTCTGCTCTGGAGCGACTCCGGCGCGCAGCACGACGGCGTGGACCTCATGGAGGTCTACCCGGGCAAGTTCGTCCAGTACCAGCCCATCATCAACGGAGACGTTCGCGTCCGCGAAGGCCTCGCCCGCGTCTTGATCTGGCTCGCCCTCTTCCGGAACTGGAGCCTCCGCGACTGGCTCCAGCTCGGTGAGATCGGGTGGAAGCCCTGGCGCATCGGCAAGTACTCGAAGGACCCCACCACGCCCGCTGGAAAGCTCGACATCGAGATCCTCAAGCGGGTGGTCCGCCGGCTAGGCACCACGGGATCGGCGGTCATTCCGGAGAGCACCAGCCTCGCCGTGGAGTGGCCGAAGGGCACGCAGGCCTCCTCGACCTCGTCCTCGCACCGCGAGCTCTTCGACGTGATGGGCGCGGAGATGAGCAAGGCCGTGCTCGGCCAGACCCTCACCACCGAGCAGGGCAACCGGGGCAGCCAGTCCCTCGGAAACGTCCAGGACCGCGTTCGCGGCGACATCCTCGTGGGTGACGCCATCGGAGAGGCGGCAGCTCTCACCCGCTGCGTCGTGCGGCCCCTGCACGCCCTGAACGCCGGGGGCAGCGTCCGGCCCGGCCACTTCATCTTCCACACGGAGGATGCGGCCGACCTGGAGAGCTTCTCGAAGGCGCTGAAGACGTTCACCGAGGCTGGCCTCCGCATCCCCGCCGCCTGGGTCCGCAACCAGAGCGGCATTCCCACCCCGAAGGAAGGCGAGGAGGTGCTCGTTGGAGCAAAGCAAGCCGAAGGCCCAGCCGCATCAAAACCAGCAGCGTAGCGCCCGGGAGAAGTGGGCCGACAAGTCGCGCCGCGACACCGTCCGCGGTCCCTCCGGCACCCACTACGAGCGCAGCGTCCGCCCCGACCGGCTCCGAACGAAGTAGCCGCACGCGCCCCCCTCACAGCGAAGGCACCCATGACTACACCGGCACATCCCGAGCCGCAGTGGGACGGCATCGTTCGCCGCTCCATCGACCTCGAGGTCCGCTCCATCAACGAGGAAGAGCGCTCCGTCGAGGTGGTCTGCTCGACCAAGACCATCGACGCGCACGGCGACGTCGTGGATCAGAAGTTCGACCTCACCCGGTACAAGAAGAACCCCGTGGTGCTCTGGCACCACAACCGGTTCGGCGGGTTCTTCGGCGGCACGTCAGCCCCGAAAGACTTTCTCCCCGTCGGCAGAGCCAAGGGAACGAAGGTCGAGCGGGACGCCGCCACTGGGGACCGCCAGCTCGCGACGAAGCTCATCTTCGGCTCGAAGGAATACAACGAGCTCGCCGAGCAGGTCTGGCTCGGATTCAAGGAAGAGATCATCCGGGCCGTCTCCATCGGCTTCCGTCCCGGCAAGGTGACCGAGAAGACCGACGAGCACGGGCACACCTACTACGAGCTGTCGGACAACGAGCTCTACGAGATCAGCGTTGTCCCGATTCCGAGCAACCCCGACGCGGTCGCCAAATCGATCGCGTTCGAACACGACCAACTGCGCCGCCTCGCGGCCAAAGACAACGCGCCCGGTGGCGCAGGAGACACCGATATGGATCCGAAGGAACTCCAGGCCGAGCTCGACAAGGTGAAGGGCGCGCTGGCTGTCGCGAACGCCGACCTCGACAAGACCAAGACCGAGGCGAAGGCGAAGGCCGACAAGGACGAGGCCCGCATCAAGGAGCTGGAAGGCCTGCTCGAGGGCCAGAAGACGAAGTGCGGCGAGCTCACCGACCAGGTGAAGACGCTGTCGGAAGCCAACGCCAAGTTCCAGGAGGCCGAGAAGAAGGCCACCGAGGAGAAGGCGAAGGCCGAAGCGGCTGCGGACGTCGACGCCGTGGTCGGCAAGAAGATCGCGCCCGCCGCCCGCGAGAAGTGGATGGCCGTCCGCCTCCGCAGCAAGTCGGAGTTCGACGAGCTGCTCGCGGACATGCCCGAGCTCCCTCACCTCAAGAACATCGTGCCGAAGGACGGGTCCACTCCGGGTTCCGCCGGCGGCGCGCAGTCCCTCATCGACGAGGCCAAGGGCGCCTGAGGGCGCCGCGCGGCCACTGAAAGGAACTTCCCATCATGGCAGAGCGAACCACCCGCCTCGGCGATCCCGTCATCCGACCCTATACGGTCGCCGCAGGCAAAACCGTCACCGAAGGCCTCGGCGTCAAGTTCGACGGCGCCGACGACCAGATCGAGAACGCTGCGGCAGTCGGCGACGACTGCTTCGGCATCGCGCTCGAGTCTGGCACCGCCGGCCAGGTCGTGCGCGTCGCTCTCTTCGGCAAGGGCGCGGTCCGCGTGAAGGGCGGCTCTGCCGGTCTCGCCCGCGGGGCATTCGCCAAGTACTCCGCCACCGGCGCCGTTGCGGCTACCGTGGGCGGCGGTACCGGCAAGCTCGTCGTCTGGGGTCAAGCCCTGCAGAACGGCGTCTCCGGCGACTTCGTGACCCTCAACCTCGGCCTGGCGGGAGCCACCGTCGGGTCCTGACTCGGGCCCGAGCTGACTCGCCACCGACCGCGCGTGGCGCCCTGCTGCCCAGCAGCCTGAGGCGCCGCGCGCCCCCTCCCCCTCTCTGAATAACTGCGCTCGGCCCGCCCGGGCGCCGGGGGACGGCCATTCGCGTCGCCCCTT
>JAEWOQ010000601.1 GCA_023460875.1 Pseudomonadota bacterium | reverse complement strand
CGGGCACCGGCAGCCCGCTCCAGGTCTCGAAGGAGGCGCTCCGCGGCGGCACGCGCTCGAAGCTCTCTCGCACGGGCCCAGAGCGCCAGCGCTCCACCGCGGCCCGGAGCGCCGCGTACTCCGCCGGGGTCCCCGCGGGCACCTCACCCTCCGAGGTGTAGTCCGCCGCGTTGCCCGTCCCATCGGCGGTCGCCCCCTCGGCCGCGGAGGAGGACGGGCCCTGCGACCGCAACGCGGGCGGACGAGGCGAGGCAGCGAGGGCCTCGGCCTCGGATTCGGTGGACGAGCGTCGTGACGAGCTCACGCGAAAAGCGTAGCAGAGGGCCCCCGCAGGGAGCAGAGATCGCCTCGTCGCGTGGTTTGTACTACAGCGAAGTCGCGGCGCAGATCCACGCCGCGCTCGATCCATACTGCGCCGCCTGCTCCAGGCGGCCCTGGGGAGCCCCAATGCTCGTCGACGACATCAAGAAGCGCATGTTCGCCGCCATGAAGGCGGGCAAGACGGTGGAGAAGGAGATCCTCCGGGTCTGCCTCGGAGAGATCACGACGGCGGAAGGCCGCGCCGAGGGCGCGCTCAGCGACGACGACGTCCAAGGTGTGCTGCGAAAGCTCGTGAAGTCGAACCGCGAAGCCCTGAGCGCCGCCGAGGCCCCCGAGACCCGCGCGGAGCTGCAAGAAGAGCTCGACGTGCTGCAGTCTCTGCTGCCCCGCGCCCTCAACGTCGACGAGATCGTGACCGCCCTCGAGCCAGTCGCCGCCGCCCTGCGAGCCGCCCCTGGTCCGGGGCCGGCGATGGGCATCGCCATGAAGCACCTGAAATCCACGGGCGCGGAGATCGAGAGCCAGGGCGTGAGCGCCGCCATCGCCCGCATCCGCGGCTGAGAGCGCTGGCGACCCCGGCAGCAAGAAGAGCACGGCGGCGCGCTGAACCCACCGGCCCCGCTGCCGTAACCCCGGGCCATGGGAGGCGGGGCCCAGAACAACGCGGCGCAGGACAGCGCGGCGCAGGACAGCGCGGCGAACGTCGAGACGTCGCCGGGCGGCGACCTAGCGCAGCGCCCAGCGTCCCGCGGGCTGCCGCGAGCCCCGCGCTCCTTGCCCCGCCCCGGGAACGAGCCTCTCGCAGAGGGGCTGCGCCTCGGGGTGTTCTTTGGGTTCGCCCTCGTGATCCTGCGCCGGGGTTGGCTCTGTGACGACGCCTTCATCAGCCTGCGCAGCGTCGAGCACCTGGTCCTGGGTCACGGGCTCGTCTTCAACGTCGGCGAGCGGGTGCAGAGCTTCACCAATCCCCTGTGGGTGCTCTTGTTGAGCGGCCCGCACGCCCTGCTACGCGAGCCCTACGCGGTGCTCCTGGTGACCAGCCTCGTGGTCTCCCTCGCCGCCGCCTGGGTGCTCGGCTGGCTCGCCGCCCCCACGCCGCTCCTCGGAGCGCTCGGGCTGGCCCTGCTCACGGCGTCCGAGGCCTATGGGGATTTCTCGACGAGCGGCCTCGAGAACCCGCTGAGCCACCTGCTCGTCCTCTCCGCCCTCCTGTTCTTCCTGCACCCGGAGCGCTGGCGCCGCCGCCCCTGGGCCCCGTGGCTCTGCGCTGGGCTGGCGCTCTCGGCGCGCCTCGACAACGGCGTGCTCCTCGCCTGCGGGCTCGTCATGCTCGCCCTGCGACAGTACGAGGCTCAGCGGCGCGCGCTCGGTGCGTGTGCTCTGCCATCGAGCGCTCTGCTCTCGAGCGCCTTCTCATCGCGCAGGGTCCCGTCGACGAGGGCCGCTGCCCCCGCCCGATCCCAGGCCGCGCTGCGCGTCGCGGCCGCCGCCGCCCTCGGCCTGGGCCCCTTCCTCGCGTGGGAGCTCTTCGCGCTCGTGTACTACGGGGCCCTCGTCCCGAACACGGCCGTCGCGAAGCTCGGGGTCGACGTCCCGCGCCACGAGCTCCTCGGACAGGGCCTCGTCTACCTGTTGACCTCCGTGGAGCGAGACCCGCTCACCCCCCTCGTCCTCGCGATGGGCGCCGCCCTCGGCCTGCGCGCCCCTGGGACTCGCCCCATCGCCGTGGGCATACTGCTCCACCTCGCTTACGTGATCGCGGTGGGCGGAGATTTCATGGCGGGCCGCTTCTTCACCGTGCCCTTCCTGGCGGCGGTGACCCTGCTGTTGCACGGGCTCGCCGGAGCACCCCCCTCTGGCCCCGCCCTCGGATCACGGATCGCCGCCTGCGCGGCCGTAAGCGCGCTCGTGATGGTGTCCTCCCCGTACGATCCCTTCGGCGCGGGCGGGCCGCGCACGATCCCATCGACGGGCATCGTCAGCGAGCGTGACTACTATCGTCCCGAGCTCGGGCTCTTCCCCAACCTGCGCGCCCGCGCGTACCGATCCCACGGCTTCTGGCGTGACGGGGTCGCCTTCCGGCGAGGGGATCGGCGCGTCGTGGTCCCCGACAACGCCGGCCTCACGGCGTACGCGGCGGGCCCGACGCGGCACCTCGTGGACACGGCCGGGCTCACCGATCCGCTCCTGGCGCGGGTGGGGTCCGCTTATCGGCGCGACTGGCGCATCGGACACATGAGCCGACCGCTCCCCGCGGGCTACCGCGAGACCCTCGAGACGGGAGAGAACCAGCTCGAAGAGCCCGAGCTCCGCGAGCTCTACGCGCACCTCCGCCTCGTGACGCGCGGCCCGCTCCTGAGCTGGGAGCGGCTCCGCGCGATCTACGCGCTTCATACGGGCTCGTTCAGCGCGGCCAAGAAGGCTTCGCCGTAGCGGGCCAGCTTCGTCGGTCCCACCCCGGAGATCGCCGCGAGCTGCCCCAGGGTGCGGGGCTTGTACGCAGCCATCTCGAGCAACGTCGCGTCGCTGAAGACGACATAGGCCGGCACTCCGCGCTCCGCGGCGAGCTCACGCCGCAACGACTTGAGGCGCTCGAACACCGCGGTCTCGATCCCCACGGCGCCGAGATCCCGCTCCCGCGGCGGCTGACTGCGCGCCCCCCGAGACGTCCCCTTCGCGCCACGAGCGCCCGCGGCCTCCCGCACCGGATCGGTCCCTGTGCAGCGATCGCAGGACGACGCGCAGGGCTCGAGCTCTTCGCCGAAGTAGCCCACGAGCGTCTGGTGTCGACACGCCTCCGCCTGGGCGAACTGGAACATCTCTCGGGCCTGCTGACGGAGCCGCTCGGCGGCGTCCTCGTCCTCCGAGCTCTCGGCGAAGCGATCATAGGTCTTCACCTCGCTCCAGGAATAGAAGAGCACGCAATCGCTGGGCAAACCGTCGCGCCCCGCGCGCCCCACCTCCTGGTAGTACCCCTCCACCGACCGCGGCATGTCCGCGTGGATCACGTAGCGGACGTTCGACTTGTCGATCCCCATGCCGAAGGCGATCGTCGCCACGACTACGTCGATGTCGTCCTTGCGGAACGCGTCCTGGACCCGGCTGCGATCCTCGGGATCCATGCCGGCGTGGTAGGCTTCTGCCTTCAGGCCGTGCTCGGAGAGGAACGACGAGAGCTCCTCCGTCTTCTTCCTCGACAAACAATAGATGATGCCGCTCTGCCCCACGCGCTCGCGGACCAGCCGCAGCACCGCCTGGCGCACGGAGATCCCGAGCCCGTCCCCCTTCTGATAGGCGAAGAGCCGGAGGTTCTTGCGGAAGAAGCTCCCCCGAAAGATCGAGGGCTCGTGCATGGCGAGCTGCGCCACGATGTCGCGCATCACCTCCGCGGTCGCGGTCGCGGTGAGCGCGAGCACCGGCGCATGAAACCGCTTCTTCAAGCCCCGCAGCTTGCGGTAGGCGGGGCGGAAGTCGTGCCCCCATTGGCTGATGCAGTGGGCCTCGTCCACGGCGATCAGCGTGGGCTCGATGCTCGAGAGCACCTGGCCCACGCTCGCCTCGAGTCCCTCGGGAGCCGCGTAGAGGAGCTCGTACTCACCCGCTGCCAGGCCGCGCAGCCGCTCCGTCCGCTCCGCCGGGCTCAAGGTCGAGTTCAGGTACGTCGCCCGGATCCCCACCTCCGTGAGCGCGTCCACCTGATCCTTCATGAGCGCGATGAGCGGCGAGACCACGAGGGTGGTCCCCCCGAGCAGGCGCGCCGGAATTTGATAGGTGAGCGACTTCCCCGCGCCCGTGGGCATGATGCCGAGGGTGTCCTTGCCGTGGAGCACGGAGGTGATGATCGACTCTTGGCCGGGCCGGAAGGAGCTGTAGCCGAAGCTCTCTTGGAGCGCCGCGAGGGCCGCCGCGTGAGCGTCCGCTCCCCCGGTTTCGCTGAGCGCCTTGAGCCTGGAGGACAGGGATTGCAGCATGCGCACTGCATCGGACGAGAACAGCGCGGGGTTGCTTCGAAACAACGCACGGAGCTTCGAGAGCTCGCTCTGGCAGTCTCGCCGCGTCCGCAGACCCTGGGGATCACGCTCGAGGCGCTCGGCGATTTCTCGAGCACGACGCGTCACGGCATCTTCCGGCGCAGCGAGCGATGCGGACATCGGGGTGGCTTATAGCGAACCTGCCAGGCAGCCCCAGCACCTTTCGGGAGAGCCGGCGGCGCATCGCCCCTCGAATCTCCTTCACAGCAGCGGTCGGCGCGCTATTTCTCGGTGATGTTCTCCGCAGACGCTCGCACCCAGGCGCCGCGCCGCGCCCGCTCCCGACGCTGGCGTCTCCGCGAAGGTGCGGGCGCGAGCGCCGTCGTCGCCCTCGCTTGCTTGGCC
>JAEWOQ010000600.1 GCA_023460875.1 Pseudomonadota bacterium | reverse complement strand
CTGTTCAGCAGTCACCCGCACGGGCGGTGCTCGCTCCCGTCGGGTGCCCTCGTAGGCAGGGCATTCGGAGGGCGCTCGGAGACGGGATGCGGAGTCCCATGTGATTGGCGGCTCACGCCGGGTTAGGCTCGCCGGGGGACGGCGGGGAGGAGCTCCGTGGCGAGACCCGCTCCGCCCCTTGGGGGAGAAGGGGACCCGAGCTGACGTCCAGGCGCACGTCCGGGGCCTCCCGGCGCAGCACGGGGAGGATGACCTCTTCCGCGACCAGGTTGTTCCCTGGGCAGCCGGAGAACTTGCCCCGAAGATGGAGCCGGACCTGCATCGAGGTGGCCTCCAAGAGGTAGAGTTCGCCTTCGTCGGCCTCGACGAGGGGAGCGACGACGGTCCGCAGGACATCGATGAGTCGCTCGGCCCCAGGGCCGGGCACGTCCGCCTCAGTATCCAACACGTCTTTATGATCCTACCATCTTCCCCGGGCGCTGCCGAGGGTGGGTCAGGGTATCGCGGTCGAGCTGGTACGAATTTCCTCGACGAGGGGCCCGCGACAGCGCAGCTCCCGATGGATCCCCTTGCCGAAGGGGCCGGCTCGGGGTAGTGGAGGCCCCCCGCCCATGCGTCCAGCAGGGTCTGGTGGTCGCTGGTGCCTCTCCTGGGCCGGCGTCAGAATCAAGAGTCCGAGGAAAAATGGCCGTTCACATTCGTCTTGCTCGCCACGGTTCCAAGAAGCGTCCTTTCTATCGCGTCGTCGTGACCGACCAGCGCAATGCCCGCGACGGGCGCTTCATCGAGAACGTGGGAACCTTCGATCCCTCTGGTGAAGGTGTGCTCCAGGTAGATCGTACCCGCGTCGACTACTGGAAAGGGCATGGCGCCCAGACCTCCGATACCGTCGATCGCTTGCTCAAGCGCGCAGCTCGTGCCGCGGCGCAGGGCTGAGGGTCGAAGGGCGGCGTCGCCGACCGGACTACCATCATGGCACTGAAAGACCTCATCGCGACCCTCGCAGAAGCCCTGGTCGACGACCCGGACGCCGTCGAGGTGGAAGAGCTCGAGAGCGACGACGGCTGCGTGATCGAGCTGAAGGTCGCCTCCGAGGACATCGGCAAGGTGATCGGGAAGGATGGGCGGACCGCGCAGAGTATGCGGGTCCTGCTCACCGCGGCTGCGACAAAAGAAGGACGTCGAGCTCACCTCGACATCCTTGATTGAGGGCTCGCGTGACTGAGCGCGAGCGCTCCAGCTCGGCCGAGGAGGAGGCGCGCCCCGCGACCCCCTCCTCTCCCGAAGCGCCCCTCGAGATCGGCGCCATCCTTCGCCCTCATGGCCTCCGCGGTGAGGTGAAGGTCAAGCTCCATTACGCCGAGAGCGACGCGCTCCATCATGTGGAGCATGTGCTGCTGGAGTCTCCTCGGGGGCAGCGCAGCCAGCGACGTATCGCCGCCGTGCGCGGCACCGGCAAGGGGCTGCTGCTTCACTTGGACGGCGTGGACGACTGCGACGGCGCCGAGGCTCTGCGGGGACACCGGCTGCTAGTGGAGCGGGCTGCTTTGCCGCCCCTCGAGCCTGGCGAGTATTACCTGGCCGATCTGGTTGGCTGCACCGTTCACGTGGCGGCCAGCGACTCCGGCGAGGGCCGTGTCATCGGCGTGGTGCGGCAGGTGCGGCCGGACCCGAGCGTAGATACGCTGGTCATCGAAGACCCGGAGGGGAGGCTCCTGGAGCAGCCTATCGGGGACGCGTGGGTGGCGTCCGTCGACGTGGGCTCGCGGCGCGTCGAGCTCTCCACCGAAGACGGCCTCATCCGCTGAGGGCGCGCGGCGCGCGACCGTCGTCGCCGTGTCCCGTCGCAGCGGCGGCGCCCGTGTTCCGTCAGACCTCATGAGTCGTTCCCATGCGTGTTTCCGTCGTCACCCTGTTTCCGGAGCTCTTCGGGCCTTTCGCGGAGACCAGCTTCATCGGGCGGGCGCGCCGCGCCGGTGATCTCGAGCTGTCCTTCGAGGACCTGCGGGCCCACGGCATCGGCAAGCATGCGTCGGTGGACGACACCCCTTATGGCGGCGGCTCGGGGATGGTGATGCGTGTGGATTGTGTGATGTCCGCCGTCGAGGCCGCTGAGCACAAGCTCGGTGGCCGCGCGCTGCGTGTGCTCATGACGCCTCAGGGGCGCCCTTTCCACCAAGGGCTCGCGCGCAGCTTCGCGACGCGACGTGATCTGGTCTTGGTGTGCGGGCGCTATGAGGGCTTCGACGAGCGGGTGCGCGCGTTCATGGATGAGGAGGTCTCCCTGGGCGATTTCGTGCTCACGGGCGGCGAGATCCCTGCGATGGCGATCATCGAAGCTTGCGTCCGCCTCGTGCCTGGGGTGCTCGGCAACGAGCAGTCCGTTCAAGAGGAGTCGTTCAGCCCCGAGCTCGAGGGTGGACTCGAGTACCCTCAGTACACGCGCCCAGCCGAGTACCGTGAGCTTGGTGTGCCGGAGATCTTGAAGAGCGGGGACCACCGGCGCATCGCGGAGTGGCGCAGGGAGCAGTCGCGGGAGCGCACGCGCGCCCGGCGCCCGGAGCTGGCGGGCGACGCGACGAGGGCGGGATCCGAGGGCGCGGAGAAGGGGAGGCCATGAGTCGCCGCGTCGCCGTAGCCCTGGTCCACCACCCTGTGCTCGATCGAGGGGGTCAGGTGGTGACGACCGCGATCACGAACCTCGATCTCCACGACATCGCCCGCAGCGCCCACACCTTCGGCCTCGAGCGCTACTATGTCGCTCACCCGGTGGCCGCTCAGCGAGAGCTGGCGGTGCGGGTCCGCAAGCACTGGACGGAGGGGTCCGGCGCGCAACGGATTCCGGATCGCAAGCCGCCGATGGAAGGGCTCACCGTGCTGTCTTCCCTCGACGAGGCCGTGGAGCAGTTCGATCCCGCTGCGGAGCTGTGGATCACCAGCGCGCGCCCCTTGCCAGGGGCCGTCGACTTCCCTGCGGCTCGCAGCCTCCTCGAGAGCACTGGACCCGGCGTCCTGCTCGTGTTCGGTACGGGCTGGGGGCTCGCGCCGGAGATCGTCGAGCGCGCCGCGGTGTGTCTCGCGCCCATCCAGTCGCCTCGCGCGGATGGCTACAACCACCTGAGCGTCCGCGCCGCCGCCGCGATCGTCTTCGATCGGCTGCTCGGGAGATGAGCGGCGTGAAGGGCGACCCAGGGGCAGGGTGGGCGCCCCGCTCCGCGGGATGGCGGCGCTGGGCGTACCTGGGAGCGCGCTTCGGTCCTCGCGCCTTCGTCCGCTGGAGCCCGCCATTGATTGGTCTCGGCTTTGGGTTGGCGTTGCCGCGAGCCCGCCGGCAGGTGCTCCGCAACCTGCGACGGATTCACGGCCGGCGCGATGAGCTCAGCGAGCTCAAGGACATCGCCGCGACCTTCGGCGCCTTCGCGGCCTGCCTGGCGGAGTCGTTGGCGGCCGAACGCGAGGAGGGCAGGGCGGCGCGCTACCGGGTGGTCGGGGCGGAGCGCTACGAGGCGCTCCGCAGGAGCGGCGACGGGGTGCTCCTGGCGACCGCCCACGTGGGGCCTTGGGACGCAGCGGCGCAGGGTCTCCGGGGGACCCGTGACGAGCCGATCCTGCTGGTCATGGGACAGGAGCAGGACGCAGCGGCCGGCACGTTCCACGATCTGGTGCGGCGGACCGCGGGGCTCGAGGTCCGCCGGGTGGGTGCTCATCCACTGGACGCGCTCCCCGTGCTCGAGTGGCTGCAGGCGGGAAAGGTCGCGGCCGTGCAGATGGATCGCGCTCCGGGGGCCGGGGCAGTCATCGTGGATCTGTTGGGAGCCCCGTTCCCGCTACCGAAAGGCCCCTTCGCCCTCGCCAGCATCGCCCAGATCGCCATTCTGCCGGTCTTCGCCAGTCGTCGCGGGTTCTTCGAATACAGGATCGACGTCGGTCACCCGATCCGCCTGCCCCGGCGCGCGGATCGGGAGCAGGTGGAGGACGCGGCCGGCGCCTTCGCGAGGCAGATGGGCGCTTTCCTGCGCAGCAACGCGACCCAATGGTTCCATTTCACCGATGACGGCTCCGGTGTGGACATCGAGCTCGGCGAGTGACTCCGCCGTTTCATTCGTGCCGCTCGTGCCGTTCGTGCAGTTTCGTGTCGCGAGCGGGAACGCAGGGTCGGGCGCGCTCCTTTCTCAGCGACGAGCCCGAGGAATGGTTCGCGGCAGCGTCGACCGATCCAACCATCAGTTCTCCGCGCGGGCGTAAAGTGGTGGCGCTGCGTCGAGGCATTTGGCAAAAGCATCGCCCATGAAACTCTACATCGGGCAGTCCGCGCTCCAGGGGGGAATTCGCCGGTATCCCTTCGATCTGCTCGAGGTGCTCGTGGCGCCGAACCTGCCACACCCCAAAAAGCTTGCCATCTGGATCGAGGCGATGCCGAGCCGCGTCTTCTCCCTGCGTCTGCCGCCGGAGGTAGTACGGCCCGGCAGCGTGCAGGAGGAGATCCTGGCGCGCGCCGTGAAGGCCCGCGACGCGCTGGGGGCGCGCTGGGGGGTGCTCACCACCAGCCCGACAACGACGCCGACCGCCCGCAACCGGGCCCTGCTCACAGAGCTGACCGAGCGGCTGCGGAGCCCCGACTGGCGGCTCGCCTGGGAGCCCCACGGCGTGTGGGCGCCGGAGGAGGCGGAGGGCTGGGCCGACGAGCTCGATCTCACCCTGGTGCGAGACCTGAGCCGAGACGATGGGCCCGAGGCGTCCGTCGTCTACACGCGGCTCCGGGCCCTCGGCTTTGGAACGCGGGTGGGGGCCCGCGCGATCGAGCGGCTCGCCGAGCGTCTAGAAGGCGTGGAGGAGGCGTACGTGGTGATCGAAGGGCAGGGCGCCGTGCGCGCAGCCGCCCTCTTGAGGGAGCTCTTGGGCGGGGAGGCTGACGCGTGAGTGGGTTCGTCGTGGCTCGTGAGTCGTCGTGCGGCTCGGGATCGTCACCGCCTCGGCGAGGAGTCTCCTGATGCAGCGCGCTGGCGTGGTGTCCACGCATCCGGAGGCGGACGAAGTGGCCGCCGAGATCCTCCGTGAGGATGGCACGGCGATGGCGGCGGCCCTGGGCGGCTACTTCGCGGCAGCGGGCAGCGAACCTGGGGTGCTGTTCGCGCCGCTGACCATCTTGGTCGGGGGAGGCGGGGCCGGCGGGCGCGTCTTCGACGGCCGCTGTCGGCAGCCGGGGG
>JAEWOQ010000599.1 GCA_023460875.1 Pseudomonadota bacterium | reverse complement strand
GCGGGCGCGCGCAGCTGCGGAGCGCGCGGATGCGCGGCACGGCCTCGCTCCCCCGGGCAGAGGTCACCTCGCGCTCCAGGACGGCTTGGGCGATCGCCCGCGCTCGCTCGCGATCGATCTTGCCCTGATCGCGCTCCGCGACGATGTCGGCGCGGAGCGTCTTCAAGTCGCCCTGCAGGGCCGACGCGACGGCGCCGCTCGGCGGGCGACACCCGCCGAAGGCGCAGCAGGCGAGCCACACGGCCGTCCACCTCAGCCGCCCGACCGTTACCTCAGCGCTTCGCTTCGACCTCACTCGGCCCGTCTCCTCGTCGAGGCAGCTGTCTCGGCCTAGTTCGCCTGAGGCGCGTGCTGCTCATCCGCCGACCGCACTTCCCGCGCGATCCGATCCCGACGTTGCAGCGCCGCCTGCACGAAGCTCGAGAACAGGGGGTGAGCGGCGTGGGGGCGGCTCTTGAACTCTGGATGGAACTGACACCCGATGAAGTGCGGATGATCCGGCAGCTCCACGATCTCCACGAGGCTCTTGTCGGGGCTCGTCCCGCTGAGCACGAGGCCTCGCCGGGTCAGCGCGTCACGGTAGTCGTTGTTGACCTCGAAGCGATGCCGGTGCCGCTCGCTGATCTCCGTCTCTCCGTAGATCTGGTGGGCGCGGCTTCCCTTCTCGATGACGCAGGGGTAAGCGCCGAGGCGCATGGTGCCCCCCTTGTCCTCTATCCCCCGCTGCTCCGGCATCAGATCGATGACCAGATCGTCCGACGGCTTCCCGAACTCCGCGGAGGAGGCGTTCTCGATGCCGCACATGCTACGGGCGAACTCGATGACCGCCAGCTGCATGCCGAGGCAGATGCCGAAGTAAGGCACCCCGTTCTCGCGCGCGAAGCGGATAGCCGCGATCTTCCCTTCGACCCCGCGATCTCCGAACCCGCCGGGGACGAGGATTCCATCGAGGCCCGTCAGGGAGCGGGACCCGTTGCCGCCGCGCTCGAGGTTCTCCGAGTCGATGTACTCCAGGTGGACCGCCACGTCGTTGGCGAGGCCGCCATGGACCAGCGCCTCGTGGAGGGACTTGTAGCTGTCCTTCAGGTGTATGTACTTGCCGACCACCCCGATGCGCACGGTGCCGGCGGCGGGCTTCTTGAACTTCTCGACGGTGTCTTCCCAGCGGCTGAGATCCGGCTGACGCGACCAGATGTTGAGCTGATCCGTGATCTGCGAGTCGATGCCCTCGACGTGCAACGCCATGGGCAGCTCGTAAGTGCAGCTCACGTCTACCGCCGAGATCACGCGATCCACGCGGACGTTGGAGAACAGAGCGATCTTCTCCTTGAGGCCCTGGGGGATGTGCCGGTCACAGCGACACACCAGCAGATCCGGCTGGATCCCGATCTCCCGCATCTCCCGGACGGAGTGCTGAGTCGGCTTGGTCTTCATCTCCCCCGCCGTGGCGATGTGGGGCACGAGCGTGACGTGCACGCTCACGGCGTTCTCTGGCCCCCGCTCCACCTTCAGCTGGCGGATCGCCTCGAGGAAGGGCAACGACTCGATGTCGCCGACCGTGCCGCCGATCTCGACGATGGCGATGTCGACGTCGCCGGTCGCCTCGTAGATCCGCGCCTTGATCTCGTCGGTGATGTGCGGAATCACCTGCACCGTCGCGCCCAGGTACTCCCCGCGGCGCTCCTTGCCGATGACGGTCTCGTAGATCCTGCCGGTGGTGATGTTCGCGTTGCGCGTCAGCCGACAGGAGGTGAACCGCTCGTAGTGCCCCAGGTCGAGGTCCGTCTCCGCGCCGTCGTCGGTGACGAACACCTCGCCGTGCTGATACGGGGACATCGTGCCCGGATCCACGTTGATGTAGGGATCGAGCTTCATGTGGGTGACGCTCAGTCCCCGCGCCTCCATCAGCGCACCAATCGAGGCGGAGGTCAGGCCCTTCCCAATGGAAGAGACGACTCCGCCGGTGACCAGGACGAATTTGGTCCTACGACTCACCTGGCGACCTCCGGCATGCATCCCAAGTACCACCTATCACCCAGCCGGTCCAAGGACGGCTCGGGCGCCTCTCTTCAGCACATTTCTGTGCATCGGACAACGTTTAGAAAACCCCGGCTACCCCGAGGCCGACGGCGTCTGCGCCGCCGACGATCGGGACCGGATACCAAGTGACGGACCCCGAGGCGCGTGGCGTCGGCGCAGCGTCTGCGCCGAGTCGCAACGTTGGTCCCCACGCGCCTGAGGGAGGCGGTGGCGTCGCAGGTCGTGTCTTCAGAAAGATTCCTTCGAGCAAGAGCCCGACGCCGCCTGCTTGGCCTAACCCGTCGAGGCCCGCTAGCACAGCGCCGACCGCGAGCAAGAAGCGGTTACAGTCCGGCGCGGTGTCCGAGCAGCCCGTTTGAAACAGCTTCATCCAGGGACCCACGATGGGGATCCTGAGGTGCTCCGCGCCGCGGGCGTCCGGCCAGAGATACGAGGCGCCCACCGCGCCCCCATAGAACGCGCCCGTGACGGCGGCGCCGGTCAGGAGCAGGGGAGCCCGCGCAGCGGGCGGTGGGTACGCGTCGGGATCGACACGGGTGGCTCGCCTGGGCTCCTCGGCGTGCGCGCTCGGGGTCACCGCCCCGCACGCGCCGATGGCGGCGAGGCTGACGAAGAGGCGGAAAATCCAGGGGAGTCGCATCGGCGGGGGCCATGTTCGTGGCACTTCGAGGTCCAAGCAAGCCCTGGGGGGCGACGGCAGAAGTCTTGCGCTCCGCGCCTCGGTCGGGCAGGCGGTAGACATGGCAAATCGGGCCTCGCACCTGCTGCTCGCTCTCCTCCTGGCGTCTGCTTGCGGTCAGCAGCGGACCTCCGACGTGAGCGCCGTCGACGGGAAAGGCGTCGCCTCCGACGCTCCGGCGGCCGCGGAAGATGCAGCGCGGGTGACGGAGGACACGAGCCACGACGCTCCTCCGCCCGACGCGGAGAGCGCGGCCCTCGATCCGACGCCCGCCGCGACGGTGACGGTCGATCCTCGCGTGGACGCGGCGCTCCCCGAAGACGGCATTCGTCGCGCGCTCCTCGGGCTCGCGGAATGGACGAAGAAGAAGGGGGGCACCCTCGGCGCGAGCATCGTCGACGCGCGCGATGGACGGCGCGTGGCAGCCGTCGAAGCCGCGCGTCCCCTCAACCCCGCGTCCAACCAGAAGGTCCTCACGGCGGCGGCGGCGCTGCACTACCTCGGCCCCGCCTACCGCTTCAAGACGGAGCTCCGGGGCAACCCGAAGGACGGCGTCGCCGAGGCGATCGTGCTCTCGGGGAACGGCGATCCGTCCCTGGGTACTCAGGATCTCTGGCGGTTGGCGCGCGTCGCTCGAGAGCGGGGGTTGAAGCGCGTCGGCACGGTGTACGTCGATCAGAGCTATTTCGACGACCAGTTCGTGCCGCCCGCCTTCGATCAGCAGCCGAACGAATGGGCGGCGTTTCGCGCGCCCGTGAGCGCGGTGGCGATCGAGCAGAACACGGTGACCCTGAACGTGTTGTCGAACGCTCCGGGCTCGGCGGCGAGCTTCTGGTTCGAGCCGCCAGGGGCAGTGGACTCTCACGGCACCATCGCCACCCGAGCGTCGGGCAGCGGCGACGCGGTGGGGTGGTCGCTGCGCCCCGAGGGCCCGACGGGCGCGACACGGCTGCGTTCGGAGGTGAGCGGTGGCATCGCAGCGGACCTCGGTCGGCGCCGCTACACGCGCCGCCTGGAGGACCCACGGCTCGCGCCGGGATACGCCCTGCGAGAGGTCTTGGTGGAGCTCGGGATCGAGGTCGATGGCGAGGTCCGCCTCGGCAAGATCCCCTCCGGCGAACAGCTCGCTTACATCACCTCGAAGCCCTTGGCCCAGCTGCTCTACCCGGTCGGCAAGGACAGCGACAACTTCTACGCCGAGATGCTGCTCAAGGTGGTGGGCGCCGCCGCGAACGCCGACGGGAAGAACGCGCCGCCGGGGACGAGCGAAGCCGGCGCGCGGGCTCTGGTGCGTTGGCTCGAGGGGGCGAAGATCGACACGAAGGACGTCGTCATCGCGAACGGCTCGGGGCTCTTCGATGCGAACCGCGTGTCTGCGGGCTTGCTCGCCGACGCCCTCGCCGCAGCTTACAGGGAGCCGGCGATCTCCAGTGAGATGGTGGCGCAGCTCGCGATCGGGGGCGTGGACGGCACCCTCCGCAATCGGTTCCGGGAGCTCGCCGGGCAGCGCGTCGTGCGGGCGAAGACGGGGACGCTGCGAAACGTCATCGCCTTGAGCGGCTACGTGATGGGCCCGGCGGGCCGTGCCCCCATCGCCTTCAGCCTGCTCGTGGTGGGCGTACCGGCCGAGCCGGGAGAGGCCCGGAAGCGCTCTGATCGGGTGGTCTCCGCGATCGCCGAGGCGCTGTGGTCTGCGCCGCGTCAGAGCGCTGCCCAGGAGGGTGCCTCGCGAGACGGCGCTCCCCAGCACGGCGCGCGGTAGCGACGCGCGGACCTCGCGCTCACGAGGGCGTGGCGAGGAGGCCTGCGACGCCGTGTCCTGCGTGCGTGGCGTGTCCCGCGCTGTGACGTGTCTGATGAGCTGACGGTCAGCGGTGGGAGAGCGCGCGGCGCGCCCGCTTGGAGGGGTGGAGCCGACCGGACTCGTCCTCTCGGGCGAAGTTCTCGAACACGACGTTGATCTCCGAGCCGAGCAGCAGCACCAAGCCAGCCACAAAGAGCCACATCATCAGGATGATGACGGCGCCGAGACCCCCGTAGGTCGCCTCGTAGTTGTTGAAATTCTCGATGTAGAACCGGAACCCGAGGGCGGCCAGGACGAGCACCGGCACGCCGAAGAGGGCGCCTGGGCTGATCCAGCGGAACTCCTGATCCACGTTGGGTCCGAGGTAATAGAACACGGAGAACGCGAGCAGGAGGAGCGTCAAGACGATCGCCCAGCGCAGGACGCCGAAGAGGATCACGACGGGCTGCTCGAGGCCAGTCTGGGTGATGAGCCAGCGCTGGAGGAACCCACCCCCGACGACGAGGGTCATGGCCCCGATGACGAGCACGCCGAACAGCACCGTCATGACGAGCGCGGTGCCGCGCGCGCGGACGAAGGAGCGCGTCTCGTCGACGTTGTAGGTTTGGTTCAGCTGCCGCATGATCGCCATCATGCCGGCCGAAGCGGCCCAGAGGGTCCCGAGGAGGCCCAAGGACAGGAGCCCGCCCTGGCGTTGCTGCACCAGCGACTGGACCGTCCCCTCGAGGAGCCCGGCTGCGTCGCCGGGCATGCCCTGGTGCAGGAGATCCATGATGGCCTGCTCGAGCTGGGGGATGGGCAGATAGGGCAGGATGCTCAGGAGGAAGATGAGGCCCGGGAACAGGGCTAGCATGAGGTAGAAGCCGATGGCGGCCGCACCGTTCGTCAGGTTGTCATGAGCGGCCTGGCGCTTCACCTCGAGGGCCAGCTTCTTCCAGGGGAGTCGTTTCAGCGGCTTCAATGTTCGCGCCCTCCGTACGAGCGGCAACGGCCGGCGCAGAGCCACGGGGAGGTGGCGTCTCGACGCGAGCACGCCGCGTCGCATCAGAGATAGCGACGCGTGGCGCCCCTCGCTCCCTCACAGGAGCTGTCGCGCCTTGACCTCGAGGTACCGATTGACGAGGGCGCCCGTGAGCTGGCGGGCGGGTGCCTCGAGGACGAGGGCTCCCGCTCCCGTGAGCTCGCGGACCACGGTCGACTTCCAGCGGAGGAGCTCGGCCGCTGCGCCGCGCTGGTACAGCTGCCCCGCTCCCGGGGAGGTGCTGCGCGGCCGCCCTCGGGCCATATCGCCCTCGGAGGCACCGCTGAGGAGCCCTTCCGCCATCGCCTCGAGATCCGTGTCCTTCAGCAGGACCACCAAGGGCAGGTGGCGTTTGGCTTGGGTGCGCACCTGCCGCGCCAGAGACCGGGCGGAGCCGTCGTCCATCAGCTGGGTGAAGAGGACCAACAGCGAGCGGCGGCGCAGCTCGAGGGCCACGTGCGCGAAGGCCTCGTCGAAGTTCGACTCGACCAGGCGGGGGTAGACGGAGTAGCAGCTCTGCACGAGCCGGCGGGACGCGTCCGCGCCGCGCTCCGGCGGCACGAAGCCGTGGACCCGCTCGTCGAAGGTGAGCAGCCCGACCTTGTCGCCGCCGCGGCTCGCCACGTGCGCCATCATCAAGGTCGCGTTCAGGGCGTGATCGAACTGGGACAGCTCGTCGACCACGGCGGTCATCAAGCGGCCGCTGTCCAGCATGAAGAAGACGTTCTGATCGCTCTCCAGCTGGTACTCGCGAGCCGTGAGCTTCTGGCGGCGCGCGGAGGTCTTCCAATCGATGCTGCGATAATCGTCGTCCGTGGTGTAGTCCCGCAGGCGCGCGAACTCCGTCTCGCCGCCGCGCAGCTTGGTCGCGCGGACGAGGGCGTACTCCCGGTTGGTGCGCGCCAAGAGCTCGAAGGTCCGGATCATGGCCAGATCCGGGTAGACGCGCACAGCGTGTCGGGCGCGCACCCGCAGCTGGCGTGTCCACAGGCGGAGCTTCGACGGGTGCCGTACGAAGTGATCTCCGAGCTCGAAGGCCCCGCGTCGCTTCGGCACCACGCGGTACGTCACCTCGACCGTCCCGTGGGCTGGGAGCTCGACGGAGGCCGGGAGATCCGGCGAGGTGGCGTCAGAGAAAAGATCCTGATTGACGTCGAGGCGCAGCGGGGCGGCCGCCTGGGAGCGCAGCTCGAGGGTGACCCGGTTCGGTTCGCCGAGGGAGAAGACGTCCGGCGCTCGCCGCGTGATCTGCACCGCGCGCCGCCGCGACCACAGGGCGTCCACGATCGCGACCAGCAGCAGAGCACCATCCAGGACGAGGACGGGCAGCAGCAGGGTGCGATCGAAGACGACGCCGAGGGCCAACAGGGCGGGCAGTGACAGGAGCGCGAGCAGCAAGCGCGAGGGAAACATGGGGCCCTCAGGCTGCCGACTTGGGCACGGGCGTCTCCCGCAGGATCCCGTCGATGACGTCGTCGGCGGACACGTTCTCCAGCTCCGCGTCTGGGTGCAGGATGAGCCGATGCCGGAGGACGCCGTGGGCGTACGCCTTGACGTCATCGGGGACGATGAACGAGCGGCCCGCTGCGGCGGCGGCGGCTCGAGCCGTGTTCAGCAGCGCCACCGACGCGCGTGGCGAGGCGCCGACGTAGACGGAGGCGTGAGCCCGAGTGCGGGTGACGATGCGCGTGATGTAGTCGAGGAGCTCGTCGTGCACCGTGAGCGTCCGCAGCGCCGACTGCATGGCGAGCAGGCGGTCGGTATCCAGGATGCAGCGGAGGTCGAGACCGGCGAGGTCCCCCGGATCGAAGCCGTCGAGATAACTCTTTAGTATACCACGCTCCGCGTCGGGTGCGGGGTAGCCGACGTGGACCTTGAGCAGGAACCGATCGAGCTGCGCCTCCGGCAGTGGATAGGTGCCCTGCGAGTCGATGGGGTTCTGGGTCGCCAGCACCAGGAACGGTTCGGGGAGCTGGCGGGTCGTGCCGTCGATGGTCACGCTGCGCTCCTGCATCGCCTCGAGCAGGGCCGCCTGCGTCTTGGCAGGTGCGCGGTTGATCTCGTCGGCGAGGAGCAGCTGCGTGAACACCGGCCCGGGCACGAACTCGAACTCGCCCGCCTTGGTGTTGTAGACGTTGTTCCCGGTGACGTCGCTCGGCATCAAGTCTGGTGTGAACTGGATGCGCCGGAACGTGCAGCCGAGCACGTGGCCGAGGGTGCGCACGAGCAGGGTCTTGCCCAGGCCAGGGACCCCCTCGATCAAGACGTGCCCGCGCGAGAGCATGGCTACGAGCACGTGCTCGATCACCTCCCTTTGCCCGAGCAACACGCGGGAGACCTCGTCCACAGTTTCCTGGAAGGCTCGACTGAATTCTTCGACGTTCACCAGTACCTCGTCTGCTTTCCGTTCATGCCCCGCCGACGTCGCGCAGGATACGCGACAGGCTCTCCATCGTCCTGGAGTGCTCCTCGGGGCTGCCTTGGATCTGTCCCGCTGACTGCGCTTCTACCAAGATCCTGAGGATGGCCATGGGATCACCGCCCGTGCGGCGCGCGACGGCGTGGGACAACGCGTGGAGATCGCGCTCCCTCACCGGCACCCGCTCGCGGATGCGCTCCAACGCCCAGCGCCCGTACTGCTCGAGGGCGTGCCCCGAGGCTTGGCGCCGCGCGTACTGGTTGCCCAGGGCCTGGGCGTGCTCGGTGAAGGAGCGACGCTGCTCGCGCTGCGGTTCGCGTGGCGTGCCGAAGCGGACGCCGCGGGCGAAGGCGTAGGCCAGGCCCAGCAGCGCGAGCTGGAGGAGCCATGGGGTCAGCCCCGCCTTGTGGATGCTCTCGAGGGGATGGTGAGCGCCGGATCCCGTCCAGGGGCCGAGCAGCTCCACGCGCCCTCCTGGTGCGGCCGCCAGCTGCACGATGACCTGAGCGTTGTCGGCCGCGCCGAGGTTGGCGTTCCGGAGCCAGGCGTCGTCGGCGAGCAGGTACACGCTCCCGTCGCCGTGCTCGAGGCTGACCAAGAAGGGGTTCGCCCCGCAGGAGACGAGGGGCTCCGCGCTCGGAAAATCCCGGAAGGTGTGGGCGCCGGCCTGGACGAGGGTCAGCGCGTCGTCCGAGGCGCGCGCGCTCAGGGTGAGCGGCGCTTCACAGCGCAGGTCGTCGACGTCATGAGGGACGTACTTTCGAAGCGGAGGCGGGACACCAGCGGTGACGAGGGTGCCCCCGCGGTCGACCCAGGCCATCAGGAGATCCCACTCCTCCTGGCGCAGCGCCGGGCCAAGGGCGACGAAGGTCGTCACCTCATCGAGGCTCCCCGTGAGCCGGCGCACGCGTCGCTGTGCCCCGTCGGAGTGGCGCTGGAGCAGGGTCTCGAACAGCGCGTAGCCGTCGGGACCGTGCTGCGCATGGGGAGGAGCCGGCTGGGAGGCGGCGCTGCAGGCGGTGCCCGTGAAGGGGAGCAGCGCGAGGGCGAGCCACAGGGAGGCGCGCTGCACCAGCGACGTGACCTGGGCGAGGAGGCGGTCGAAGCGCGCGCGGTCGGCGGGGGCGTGGCCGAACTGCACCGCCTCGACGTCTCGGACGATGTGACGCAGCTCGTCGCGCTCCGTCGGGTGGGGCGCCAGCTGCCGCAGGTAGTCACCGTTGGTGCGGGAGCGGTGGAGCTCGATCAAGCCCCGTTGGTTTAGGGTCCACAGCGCGGCCGCGTAGGCGCTCCCCAGGGCGGCGCCGAAGTCCCCTCGAGCCGCTTGTTCCCGGGCCCAGGCCAGCAGCCGCTCGGCGTCCGTCTCGCGGGGGGGTGGCGGTACCTCCGGGGCCCAGTCGATGAGCTCTGGAGCGGGCTCGCCCCCGGCCTGGCGACGTCGCTGGACCTCCGCGGCGAGGTTCCGCGCCAGCGCGCGGAGCAACAAACCGACCCCGAGCGCCAGGGTGAGCCAGAACAGGACCCGCACCACCTCACCCATGCCGTGCAACCAGCTCCCGCCGACCTCGACTTCCTCCCTCTCCATGAGCTGGAAGGCAGGCAGCTGGCAGGCTCGGGCCAGGCCCTGACAGCGCTCCGCCAGGACATCGGCGTCCTGGCAATAGGTGTCCTTCTCGTGGGGCCAGAGCCGGTAGCCTTCCTCGTGGCAGTAACGGAACTTCGCTGCGTCCCCGAGCACCTCGCGCACGTCGCTCTCCACCGCCGGGAAGACGATCCAGCGCGCCTCTTCGGCGACCTTCGCCTGGGTGTCTTCCTCCTCCTCGGCGGCCTCCCAGGTAGCTCCCTGCTCGGCGATCGCGGTCCAGCCAGCGTCCTCGCTAGTCGTCGTCTCCCCAGCGGCCTCCGCAGGGAATCCCAGCCCCAGGACCAGGCTCGCGGACGCGATCAGCGCGCCCCGAGAGCGGACGCGGCGCGGCGCGGCGGCGGCATTGGCTGCGCCGTCGGTCCTAAGCACGTCGTCTGAGCCCCTCCCGAAGCCCGAGGAACCGCACCTGCACGTCCCAACCGTCCCGCAGGGTGCGCTCGTTGACGTAGAACAAGAAACGTTGAGCGCTGATGAAGGGGACGGCGAACAGCAAGCCCGCCAACGCGAATGGCGAGCCGCCGTTCTCCGCCACCGTCTCGACGGGGAGGGCGATCTCGAGGACGTAGCGCACCAGCATGAGCCCGAGCACCTCCGCGAGCACGATGGAGACGAAGATCCCGCAGAACAGAAGCAGCAGCACCTCGATGCTCGAGCCGCTCCGCCCGCGCACGAAGCGGCTGCTGCGCCCTAGGGTCGTGCCCAGGGTCGCGTTCTCCAGGTAAAGGATCTCGTGGAGGTAAGCGGTTCGTGACCACACCAGGAGCGGTCCGACGAGGGTGACGCTGGAGAGCAGGAACAGCAGCGCGCGCAACGTCAGCAGGGCGACGTAGGAAGGTGCGCGGCGCAGGGAGTCGATGAGGATCGAGCGGACCTGCACCTCGTCGGCGAACAGCAGCCGCCCGGCCAAGAGCGTGAAGGGCCCCTGCGCGACGGTCGCGGCGCACCAGGCGATCAGCCAAATCCAGCCCCACGCGACGTCGGTGACGTAGCGGAGCAGCAGGCACCCCGCGAAGATCGGCACCAGGACGACGGCGCCGAGCCGGAGATAGGCGAGGGGCGCCAGCGACCGCACGAAGCGGAGGCTGAGGTCGATCACCTCGAGGGCCGTCCGCTCCCGAAGCACGATGGCCGCGGAGCTGAGGTTCATGAGCCCTCCGGGGGGCGGGACGACGGACGCCGCGGGGTGCCCCGGGACGGAGTCATGGTGGCCGCGCGCGGTCTGCCAGCGAACGCCAAGTAGAGGACGACCAGACACGTGAGCGCGCCCCCGAAGGCCCACTTGACGGGCGGGCTCAGGGACGAGGGCGACCAGAACCCCTCGATGGCGGCCGCGGCCAACAGCATCCACGCCGCGCCGACGATCTGCGCCGCCAAGTCGTGGCGGGCCGCCCACAGAGAGCCGAGCCGCGTCAAGCCGCCGGTGGCGACGAGGGCGCGCCCCATCTGCAGCCCCGCTGCTCCCGAGATCACGATGGCCGTGAGCTCGAGCGGCGCGTGCCCGGCGACGAAGGTGAGGATGTTGGGGCCGCCGCCGGTGCGGATCACGTGGCCCATCACCGCCCCGGTCACCAGCCCGTTGTAGAGGAGAAAGAACACGCTGCCGACGCCGAAGAGGATGCCGGTGGCGAAGCAGCGGAAGGCGATGCCGACGTTGTTGTAGACGTAGAAGCCCGCCATGGCGGCGTTCGTCGCGCCGTCCCGCCCGTCGGCGAACCCCTTGGAGTAGGCCTCGGCCATGCCCTCGAGCAGCTGGGCGGGCAGGATGTTCATGGCGAACTGCTGCGAGCCGATCGAGCCCACCAAGCCGAGGGCGAACGGGCCCCAGAAGAGCAAGTTCGCCCAGAGGAACGGGCCGCTGTTGCGCCGCAGGGCGCGCGGAAACTCGAACAGCGCGAACTCGATGGCGCGCCGTACGGAGAAGCGCCGGGACGAGTAGAGGGCGTTGTGCGTCTGCGCCACCAGCTGGTCCAGGAAGCTCGTCACCTCGGGAGGGCAGCCCAAGTAGTCGGCGCGCATGCGATCCGTGCACACCTCCCGGTAGAGGGCAGCGACCCGGGCGATCTGATCGGGCTCGAGCTTGTGGAGGTGCGACTGTTTGCGGAGCAGCGTGGAGAGCTCGTCCCAGCTCCCCCGCCGGAGCTCCAGAAAACGCTCTGCGGTGCCGAGCGTCGGCAGGGCTGCGGTGTGAAGCTGCCCCGGAGGAGCGGGCGGGGAGGTCAACGGGGTCATCGCCTCGCCGTGGTGCCTTGGGCGCTCACCTGTCGATGCAGCGCTTCCAGGAAGGCCGCCGCGCTCCCGTAGCGGACGTCGAGGCGCTCGGCGAAGGCCGGCGCGACGATCTCCGCGAGCTCCTCGGCCCGCTGGGGGCTCAGCAGGGGGCGGCGTCGCGCGAACAAGGCGAGGGCGCCGCGCTCCTCACGGCTCATCGGCGCTCGCGGCGGGAGCCTCCGAGCTTCTTCGCGCACGGCGGCCGTGGGGGG
>JAEWOQ010000598.1 GCA_023460875.1 Pseudomonadota bacterium | reverse complement strand
TCGTCTCGAGGGGAGCTCGCGCGCGTGGTCACCGTAGACGCCGCGGGCTCCTCGTCCCGGATGGGCCTTGGGTGCCCGCCGAGCTGGACGCTTCGGACCTGCCGTGAGCCCGTCGCGAACAGGGCGCCCAGCGCCCCGAGCGCGTCCGCTTCCTGGATCACGGCCCACAGGTGCTTGCAGGGCGTGTCGTAGGCGTCCAGGAAGGGACAGTCGCACCACAGCGACACGACGGGCGGCCCGTCCACGGATCGCGCCTCTCGGGGCCGACAGGCGAGCCCGGTAGTGTACAGCGTCCGGCCCTGGACGTGCGCATGGATCCCCTGCTCCGTCCACTCGAGGACCTCGACCGCGCCGCGCCGGAAGTAGTCCGCGCCCCGATCGGTGATGAGCCTCGGAAAGAAAGACCGCAGCGCCCCCACGAGGCGGCCCCGCTGCGCTACCTTGGCTGTCGCTGAAGTCCGAGATGCCCGGGACACGGCCACTTTTCGCAGCCACACGGGGAGCGGTCAAGGCGCCCCTGGAGCTGTCGCTCCTCGACGCCCATCGCCGCAGGGCGGGAAAGGAGCGTGGTAGCGCCGCAGGTTAGCGCAGCAGATTGGCCCAGATGTTGCCACGAGTGCCGTCCGATTGGGACCAGACGGCCATCGCGTTGCCAGCTGGATCGATCGCCACCTGGGGTAAGTTCGCTCCGCCGGCGTTGTCCGTCTCGACGAGCGTGGGCGTCTCCCAACCGGAGCCAGCCACGTAACGGGCCGCCCAAATATCGGTGCGAATTCCCTCTTGCTGCCATTGCCACACGACCACCGCGTTGCCAGCTGAATCGACGGCTACTTGCGGGTCCGTTGCGCTGCCCCCGACCTCGTGAAGCAACGTAGCCGTACCCCAACCTGACTCGACATCGAAGCGGTTGGCCATGGTGCGATTCCCAGCTCCGTCCGCTTGGCGCCACACGGCGACGGCATTGCCCATCGAGTCGACCGCGACCGATCCGGGATACACGTTGGTCGCGTCGTCGTCAGCTTCGATGATCGTGGCTGTGCCCCAACCCGTTCCCATCTCGTAACGGTTTGCGCGGATCCGGTTCCGCGTGCCGTCGGACTGCTGCCAAACGGCTATCGCGTTGCCCCCAGTGTCGACCGCTACCCGTGGAAACGCCGCGCTCCCCGCCTCAGTCTCGATCAGCGAGGCGGTCCCCCAGCCCGTACCCGTCTCGTAGCGGTTCGCCCGGATGTTGCTAAGAGTCCCGTCCCACTGGTCCCATACGACCAGCGCGTTGCCAGCTGAATCGACTGCCACCCGTGGAAGCCTTGCGCCGCCCACGTCGTCGATGAGCGTGGCCGTACCCCAGCCCTCCTCGGTGTCGTAGCGGTTCGCCAAGATGTAACTAGAGCTGCCATCCGACTGCTTCCAAACGGCGATCGCGTTGCCCGCGGAGTCCACCGCCACCTGGGGGGATTCAGCGGCGCCAGCGTCGTCCTTTTCGATGAGCGTGGCGATCCCCCAGCCAGTGCCAACCACGTAGCGGTTCGCCCAGATGCTGTCGCGGGTTCCATCCGACTGCTGCCACACGGCGATCGCGTTGCCCTTCGCGTCCACCGCGACCTGAGCATTTCGCGCGGCCCCGGCGTCATCCTTTTCGATGAGCGTGGCGACCCCCCAGCCAGTGCCAACCACGTAGCGGTTCGCCCAGATGTTGTTGCGGGTTCCATCCGACTGCTGCCACACGGCGATCGCGTTGCCCTTCGCGTCCACTGCGATCTGGGGATAGTTCGCGGCCCCCGCGTTGTCCGTCTCGATGAGCTCTGCGCTTCCCCACGATGGGGCCTCCGTGACGAACGACCAGGACTCTTCGGCGGCGAGCGGATTGCCCGCGAGGTCCGTCACCTGGGTCGTGACGGTGGCCGTGTACATCGTCCCACGCTGGAGGGGGGCCTCCGGGGTGAACACGGCGAGGTCTCCGTCCTCGAGCTGCAGCGAGCCCGCGCTCACCTGACCGCCGATTTGATTACGGACCGTGAAGCTCTCGCTGTTCAGCGTGCTCTCCTTGACCTCTTCGCTGAAGAGCACGGAGACGACCGTGTCGAGCGAGACGTCGCTCTCGTCGGCCTCCGGGTTCACGTTCACCACCACGGGGCTCTCCGTGTCCTTGGGCCTCCCGCCACTCCCGGAAGCCCCGCTTCCCGAAGCCCCGCTCCCGGAAGTGGCACCAGCCATCCCGCCGCTCGCCGCACCCCCATCGCCTTTCCCGCCCCCGCTCCCGGTATCTTCGGGGTCGACGTCGGAGTAGTTCCTCTTCGACGGGCCACAGGCGATCGTGAAGAACAACGCAAGAAAGCTGATACGCAAAGGTCCCATCACCTGCCGCCGTTAGCCGGATCGCAACCTGCTGTCAACGCAGCGGGGCAACGACGGGAGATTGCCGCGGCCGCGAGGAGCGCCGCTCGAGCCAGAGCAGAGCGGGTGCCTCTGCTCTGGCCTGCGTCGATGTTCGCCTTGCGGCTGCGGCACCTCTCCCGCATGCGTCAAATGCATACAACCCCTTGGACCCATGCGTGTCGCGCATACGCTCCACTTCATGAAGCGCGCTCGACGAGGCGCCTGGCTGAGGGCTGAGGAACTCCACGAGCCGGAGGCCGGCCGCCGCGCCGAAGCCGGAGGCGCTCCCCGCCTCGGGCCGCTCGAGCCGCCTCAGTCACCCCCACCCGACACTTGAAAAGTCTAGCGAAGGTGGACGCCTTACGCTCACGAGGAAACATTTCGCTTTCATTAACATTCTAGTCGAAAAAGAATCCCGCCGTGGCGTGTGGCCTGGTGCTCCCCTCGCTCACATGGTGCATAGTCGTCCGCGAGAGTGCGGCCACGTCGCCGTGGCGACGAGCCCGCCCGACTTTCCTCGAAGGATGCTTTTTCAACCAACTGCGCGGATCCGACCTATGAATGGCGTAATGAAATGGGTGCCAGGCGGAGCGATCTTGGGGATCGCCCTCCTGGCCGTTGGTGCTTGTCAGACCGATTCAGGTGATAGCGGCCCGGGCGGCGGCGGCGGCGCGCAGTGCGCCGCCGGGATGGCCTCCTGCGGAGGCGTGTGCACGAACCTGCAAGCAGACCCCAACAACTGCGGCGCCTGCGGCACCTCCTGCAACGGCCTGTTCTGCTCCTTGGGTCAGTGCTCCTCCGAGTGCGCGCCGGGGCTGACCGCCTGCGGTCAATCCTGTGAGAACCTCCAGACGAGCTTCCAGAACTGCGGCGCCTGCGGCAACACGTGCGCGAGCGGTGTGTGCTCGAACGGTGTGTGCAGCGGCGTCGAGGGCTCCGGCGGCGCTCCCGGGACCGGCGGCGGTCCGGGGTCGGGTGGAGGAGGCGGCAACGACGGTCCGCGCACGGGCGACCCTCTGGGCTTCTGGCGCTATGGCGACTTGGCCGGCTGCGCGTGGACCGGCGTGGACGAGACCGGCGTCGGCTCGACCATTTCCCCGAACGACTTCACCATGCGCGGCCTCGACGAGCCCTACTGCGCCTCGGGCACGGTGGGTCCTCACCCCGAGTACGAGTCGGTGGCCCTCCTCGGCTTCAACTTGAACGATGATCCGGCCACGGCCGACTGTAGCTACGACCCCAACTCCGCCCACAGCATGGGGCCTGCGGGGATCCAGCTGACGGGCACCGGCATCGCCGCCAACGTCGTCAAGCAGGGGGCGAACACGGGCTACGAGTTCCGCGTCCAAATCCAGGGGCCCAACGGTGCCACGGATGACAATGATCGTTGGTGCGCCAACATCACGGGGGTCCCGGAGGGGAAAATCTTCGTCCCGTTCAGCGACTTCAGCACGAAGTGCTGGGAAGAAGAAGAAGACGCGCCTGGAGACATCCCTTACGCCCGGGAACCTGTCTCCGCCGTGGTGTTCCTCGTGCCTGGGAGCCCGACCGCGGTCCCGTACGAGTTCTGCGTGAACGGCTTCGCGCCCGGCGACTCCGCCGAGGACGCACCGGACGGCCCCGCGGACATCGGCGATCAGCAGGGCACCGTCGGCTACGCCAACGTCTCCCCGGATGGCGACTTCGACCGAGCCAAGGTCGTGGTCGGCGGCAAGGAGTACATCATCCAGAACAACAATTGGGGCAATCCCGATGGGTCAGATCTGATCCTCTCCTACTTCAACAACAGCTTCAAGATCACGAGCGGCTCCGGAAGTAGCCCGGGAGGCGGTATCCCCGCGTCGTTCCCGTCGATCTACATCGGCGCCAACGGCAACACGGCGAACGGCGTCTATACGACGAAGGCCACGGACAACCTGCCGCGGCAGATCTCCCAGATCAACAGCATCAACACGAAGTTCAGGTGGAGCGGCAGCACGAGCTCCTTCAACGCCACCTACGACGTGTGGTTCGCCGCCTCGCCGCCCAGCCAGGCATACAACGACGGCATTGACGGGTTCGTGATGGTGTGGGTGCATGACCCGCCCAACGAGCGACCGATCGGCGACCAGCAACCCCAGAACGTCACCATCGCCAACCGCAGCTGGCAGGTGTGGGTCGGTCCACGGGGCGACGGGCCGGAGGGCTACAACAGTGCGAAGGTCGTCTCCTTCGTGGCGACGGAGAACCATTCATCGAATGAGTTCGATCTGCTCGATTTCATCAAGGCCGCCCAGCCCCACGGAATCGGCTCGGACCTGTACCTGACGGACGTGTTCTTCGGCTTCGAAATCTGGAACGGCGGCGCCGGCGGCAACCTGGCCGTTGACGAGTTCACTTGCGCCGTCGAGTGACCTGCCACGGGTGCAGGGGGCGCCTCACCGAGG
>JAEWOQ010000597.1 GCA_023460875.1 Pseudomonadota bacterium | reverse complement strand
TCGACGGCGCCGACGCCTTCTCCGGCAACGCCCTGGCCGTCAGCTTCCCCCAAGGGAGCGTCGGCCCGAACGAAGGCGGCGCCCAGTGGCACCTGGTCTTCCCGCAGCCCTACGACGAGCTGTACTTCGCTTACCGGGTGCGGTTCCAAGCGGGCTTCGAGTTCGTCCGAGGCGGCAAGCTCCCCGGGTTGACGGGCGGCAAGGACAACACCGGCTGCACTGCCACCCGCGACCAAGGCTGGAGCGCCCGCAACATGTGGCGCCGGAACAGCGCTGACCCTACGGACCAGGCTTACCTCGTCCAGTACGTCTATGACGTCGACCGCCCCGAGAACTGCGGCGACAACTACGTGTACGACCTCGGCGCGCGAAGGCTCTTCGTACCCGACCAGTGGTATCTCATCGAGCACCGCGTCGTGATGAACACACCCGGCGTCGCTGACGGCGTCCTCCAGGGATGGTTCGACGGAGTGTTGGCCGTCGAGCGCACCGACGTCCAGTTCCGGGCCGCGGGGGGCGAGTCGCTCGGGATCAGCTCACTTTATTTCAGCACGTTCTTCGGTGGCAACGCCGCCGACTGGGCCCCCCTCCGCGATGAGGTCGTGTTCTTCGACGACATCGTCGTCTCCACATCGCCCATCACCCACTGAGATACTTACGCCCAGCGTCGTTGCCCGTCGCAACCCATCACCGTTGTGCCATCGCCAGAGCTCGACTCCTCAGAGCTCGACTCCGAGGTTGGCGACGAGCGCGACGAGGTGGTCGCCGGAGCTGCCGTCGATGCTCGTCCGGCGGTACGTCGGACCGACCGCGACGAGCGTGTGGGGGAGAGGCTGGAACACCGCCAACGCCTCCACGCTCACTCCGAAGACGCGCCCTGTCGCCCAGTCGACCCCCGGAGTGCCCGTGGCTCGGACGGCGCTGGTCGATCCAAGGTCGACCCCCGCGCGCACCCACGCGCCCATCCCTCCTTCGAACCACCTCCCGTAGCCAATCCGCGGGCTGAAGCGCAGGGTCGTCACCTTCGATGTGTCGTGATGGCTGTCACCGTCGCTCGTCGTGTCGCCCTCGGAGCCGTCGACCGTGATCGTCCTCGTGAACCTCGCGTGCTCGAACCGCACCGCGGCGCCGAGGCTCAGGTGCGGCAGGACGAAGACGTCCGCGCAACGCACCCCGCCCAGCGCGCTCGCTCCGTCCGCGCAACGCACCCCGCCCAGCGCACACCCCGCACTCCACACCCAGTTCCCTCATCCAAGAGGTCACAGCTACCCAACGCCCGACCCTCGATTCACCTCCCCCCACGCAGGCGCCCCCGATCCCACCCACTCCAACGCGCCCAGAACCATGCGCGCGACGCTCGCGCCAGGTACGGTAAGAGCGGCGCCTCCACCCACGCAGGTGCCAGCCACCGATTGGATCCCGATGCCGCTTCGTTTCGACAACAGCTACGCCCGCTTGCCCGACCGCCTCTTCGCGCGCGTCACGCCGACCCCCGTCGCGGCCCCCGCCTGGCTCGTGGTGAATCACTCCCTGGGCGCGGACCTCGGCCTCACCGAAGCGGAGCTGTCGTCGCCGGAGCTCCTCGGCGCGCTCGCCGGCAACCAGACCCTGGAGGGCTCCGAGCCCCTCGCCCTCGCCTACGCCGGCCACCAGTTCGGGCACTTCGTGCCCCAGCTGGGGGACGGCCGCGCCGTGCTCCTCGGTGAAGTCGTCGACACCCACGGGGTGCGCCGCGACGTGCAGCTCAAGGGCTCGGGGCGCACGCCGTTCTCCCGCGGCGGCGACGGGCGCGCGGCGCTGGGCCCTGCACTCCGTGAGTTTTTGGTGAGCGAGGCGATGCACGCCCTCGGGGTGCCCACCACCCGCGCCCTGGCGGTCGTGCTCACGGGCGAGCCCGTGTTCCGGGAGACCCCGCTCCCCGGCGCCGTGCTGACCCGCATCGCCTCGAGCCACCTGCGCGTCGGCACCTTCGAGTACTTCGCTTCGCGCGGCGACCGCGACGCCCTCGCCGCGCTGGTCGACTACGCCCTCGCCCGGCACTATCCCGACCGCCCCCGCGGGGAGACCCCGGCCCTCACCCTCTTCGAGGCCGTCGTGGACGCGCAGATCCGCCTCGTCACGAAATGGCTCGCCCTCGGCTTCGTGCACGGCGTGATGAACACGGACAACACGGCGATCTCAGGCGAGACCCTCGACTATGGGCCCTGCGCCTTCCTCGACGCCTATCACCCCCAGCGCGTGTTCAGCTCGATCGATCGCCAGGGGCGCTACGCCTTCGCTCACCAGGCGCCCATCGCCCAGTGGAACCTGGCGCGCCTCGCCGAGGCGCTGCTCCCCCTCTCCAGCAGCGGTGACAGCGCCGATCCACACATCCTGCGCCTCTTCGAAGCCGAGCTCGAGAGCTTCCCTCACCGCATGCGCGCCGCCCACGAGGCCGAGCTCCGGGCGAAGCTCGGCTTGACCGAGGCCCACGAGGGCGACCAGGAGCTCGCCGAGGAGCTCCTGCAGCTCATGGCCACCGACCAGGTCGATTATACCCTCGCCTTCCGACGCCTGAGCGCCGCAGCCGCACCCGCACCCGACGGCTTCCGGGAGCTCTTCTCGACCCCCGATCGCAGCGACGCGTGGCTCTCGCGCTGGCGCACCCGCACCGAGCGCGAGCCCACCGCACCCGAGGAGCGCGCCCGGCTCATGCGGCAGGTGAACCCAGCGTTCATCCCGCGCAACCACCGCGTGGAGGAGGCCATCGCGGCCGCCACGGTGGGCGACACGGCTGCGCTCCAGCGGCTCCACCAGGTGCTCGCGCGCCCCTTCGAGGACCAGCCGGAGCACGCCGAGCTCGCCGAACCCCCCGGCGACGAACAGTGGCGCTACCGCACCTTCTGCGGCACCTGACACGCGCCGCCCTGCCGCGCCGCCCCGCCGCCCGCGCTCCGAGGCTGCGCCACGCCATCGATGCACGACTCGCATGATTCGCCTCCCATTCATGCGCAGCGCGCATGACGCCCCGAGGCTGCGCCACGCCATCGATGCACGCTCCGAAGCTGCGCAATGTCATCCATGCACGACTTGCATGATTCGCGTCCCATTCATGCACAGAACGCATGACGATCCTTCGAACCCGCGCCAGTCATGCGGGTTCGCCCCTAGCTCATTCAGCGGCGCCGCGCAGCCACTCCCCGAAGCGCTCCCCCATCATGATCACCGTGAGGTTGGTGTTCGCTGAGGGGATCGTCGGCATGAGGCTCGCGTCCGCCACGCGCAGCCCCTCCACGCCGCGCACGCGCCCGCGACCGTCCGTGGCGGCGTGGGGATCGTCGTCGGCGCCCATGGGGACCGTGCCGCACGGGTGATAGCCCGAGTCGCAGCTGCGCCGGATCCAGCCATCGATCCGTGAGCGCTCCGAGAAGGTCCGCGGCCTCGGCCAAAGGAGCCGGGCCAGCGCGCGCAGGGCGCGTGTCTGCGAGAGCTCATGGGCCAGCGCCATGGCCTCCACTGCCTTGCGGCGATCCTCCGGATCCTCGAGCAGCAGCGACTCGATGGTCGGGCGACTCCGGGGCAGCGCGCTGGACCAAGACAAGCGCCCCACCCCCCGCGGCTTGCCGACGCTGCACATGAGCGACACCAGCGGCACGTCGACCCGAGGCAGGTTCACCTT
>JAEWOQ010000596.1 GCA_023460875.1 Pseudomonadota bacterium | reverse complement strand
GCCGCCTTGAAGTCACGCCGCTTCAACGACCTCATGGACATCCTCGCCTCCAGCTACAAGGCAACCGTTACGAATCGAGCGGCGGCATAGCGGTGCTTCGTCTCGGAAATCGTGGATATACACCCTTGGGCCAGTTCCATGGCGGGCGCGTCGGCCAGCCCCAGGACAGCGCCGAGTAGATCTCCGCACCAGGGAACCCCGCGGTCTCCAGTTGCCCGACCACCGAAGAGTCGTGGCCCGCGTGCTGCCAGTCCTCCCACGCCCGCTGGAGCCTGGCGTGGTACTGTGACCACGACTCCACTGGGTAACGTGGCAGCGACAGCTCGTTGCCCGCGGGCTTGAGCGCGTCGTAGGCGGGCCCCTTGCTGTCGCCGATCCACGCCGCGCGTACGGCCTGCGTACCTGCCTCCGCGACCATGTTGGAGAACATGGCGCATGTCCCCACGAGGCGCCGGCCGGGCTCGGTGCGCAGCACCGTGGGGACGACGCGCCGCACGAACTGGAGGTAGGTGCTGGCCATGTTTCAGGCGGTGACGGGGACGGCCGTCAGGGTCCAGGGCGCCAAGCCCTCGTTCCTCACCACGAGGTTCAGCGCGCCGACACCAACGGGGGCAGACGGGCTGGCGAGCACCACCGTCTCGATGCCCTCGATCTCCTTCAGCAAGTTCGAGATGTCCTCTGGCACGATCACGCTCTGGAGCCCGGAGGCGTAGCTCCAGCCGCCGAGCGGAGTCCGCCGCAGGAAGTCCTCAAGCGCCTCCTCGGCTGCCGCCACGATGGCAGCGCCCGAGAAATTCGGGTCGTGATAGAGCGTGGCGACGATGCCGAGCTCCTGCGGTGTCGGGTGCACCGCCGCAGCCCGAGAGTCTGGCGCCGGCGGCCAGGCGGAGTCGGTCTGGAACGCGGCCTTCGAGAGCGCGAGTTGAATCGCCTCCATGTCGGAGGCGCCTAGCTGCTCAGCGTCACCCGCACAGTAGATGTCGATGGTGCCGGGGCCGCGCGGGTTGTCGTCGTGGACCTTCACCTTCAGCGCGCCTGCCTCGCGAACGATGTTCTCGTAGCTCTCGGCGACGAGCTCGACCGTCAGCCGTGACCACTTCGTTGCGTTCCGACGCTGGATGGATGAGTCGGACTCCTCGTCGCGCCCGGCTGTGGTGTACCAGGGGTCGCCCACGTCGTTGGCAATCGTCACGCCCGCAAGCGGCGTGAGTAGCCGCGATACGGAGTTGCGCTGTACGTTGCCAGCGGCTCCTGCGAGCAGCGCACGCCAGGTGAGCTGCAGTGCGCTGGGTGACGCGGTGCTTCCAGCCGACAGCGTGCCACCGTCGACGTTCCGAAATTGGACCCCCAAGCCCGTCGCAGCGAGCAGCTGCCCCGGCTGGATCGTGTACGGAACAGAGGCCGTTGACGTGAGCGTCATCGGGCCGGTGGCGTGCTCCGCAACCGCCTTGCGGTTGCGGTACCGGCTCCACGAGAACTCGTTCAGCGGGTCGCCGCTCGCATAGTCGTTGAAGCCGAACTCGGCGAGGGCTTTGACGACCTCGGACAGGTCCGCGGCCAGCGTCCCGACTAGCATCACGAGCGTCTTCTGGATGCGCCCGTCCGCCCATCCTGTCGTCTCGAAGCCAAGATCCTTGAGCCACTCGACCACGCGGGCCGTGGCCTGCGCTCGGGTGAGGGGAGTCCTGAGCTGCTGGAGAGAGAGCATGGGTTACGCCGCCAAGGGGAGCTGCTCGCCGTCGAAGAAGGCCTCGATGGTGAGCTCGTCTTGGGTGAGCACGAGGTCGAAGGGACCGTCCGCTGCCACCACGTGGATCTCGATGCGGAGCGTCGTCCCGGTCAGGGCGACCGTGCACCGCGCGTCCTCGACCTCTTCCTCCGCGAGCACCTGCTCGAGCACGCGCTGCTCGACCACGCTGGCGGGAACGGTGGAGCCGAGGAGCTCCGCCACGTTGTAGCCGTAGGTGGGGGCGTAGAAGAGCCCGCCGCGCGGCGTGGTGAGCCGTCGAAGGATGGCGTGAGCGAGGGCTCGTCGGCCGCCGACCGTCGAGAGGGTCCAATCCAGGCTGGTGATCCCGGAGAGGTCTGTGCCGTGGTCCTGCTCTGCCATGGGTCACCCGAACACGGCCTGCAGTGCCGAAAGCGCCGACCCGTCCCGCGCTAGGAGGACCACGCCTCCGATGCTCTCGGCCGGGCCTCCGCCGCCGGGGAGGCCGCTAGACAGCTCCGCGCTCATCTCTCCGCCTAGGGCGTCAGCTCGGCCCGCGAACACGTAGTAGTGGATGCCGGGAGTCCCCAGGAGCCCACCCATGCTCGCCGCGAAGGACAGTCCCGCCTGAAGCTGGCCGAGGGTCGCCTGCAGATCGGCCAGCGCCGCAGCGGTGGCACCCACGTCAGGGAGAGGGTCGGCCACCAGGGCCTGCAGAGCGGCCAGCGTCGCCTGCACCCCGGAAATCAGCGCCGGCAGTGAGGGGGGCGGCTGGACGCTCAGCGCCAGGAGCCCGGTCACGC
The DNA here is from genome assembly GCA_023460875.1 of Pseudomonadota bacterium. GTDB lineage: Bacteria > Myxococcota_A > Polyangia > Polyangiales > Polyangiaceae > NIC37A-2. The sequence goes on along the minus strand of JAEWOQ010000596.1, from coordinate 9,880 downwards.
GCGCCTGGACGTCCGGCAGGGCCGCGCCGAGCGACGAGGCCAGCGTCACCTGGGCGGTTTGCGCGGTCGGGATCGCCTGTCCGAGCGTGATCGATCCTTGGTAGCTGACCGTCATGCCTTCACGCGTTTGGCGCCTCCGACGATCACGGCTCGTACGGGCCCCGAGAGGGTTCCGGTCCCCGTAAACGGGGTAGGTGGCAGCGGGAACGGGACGGCCGGTGCCGGCGGCGTCACCATCCCCTGCACGATCCCCGCGACGGGCGTCGGCGTGCCGAGCAGGGCGTCGACCAGGTCGCCCTGGCGAGCCACCTGCGCCTGCCCTCCGTCCAGGGAGACGACGGCGCTCCCCTTCGCGTACTCCCAGGCCACGATCCGCGGCTTTGCCGGGTCCGCGTCAGCGAACGCGAACACGCACCGCGTGCCCGGCTCGACCCGCACCTCTGCACCAGCGACGCCGACGCGGTCCGGGACAGCCTGGAGCCCCGTGCCGCGCATGGCAGGGTCATCGGGCATGAGGTCGAAGGTTCCGTCGCCGCGGTCGCGCTCGATGGTCGCCGAGTAGCGTCGTTGGTAGGTCACGTCCCGCATCACCCAGCGGATGAAGTTTGCGAGGGCGCCCTTTGCGCTCATGCCAGCACCTTGGTCGCACCAGTCTGGATGACTCCGGCGCTCTGGGTCCCGATCGTCACTGTCCCCGTGAGCGCTCCAGCCGGGATAGCCCCGACGATGGTCAGCGACGGGGGCCAGTACACGGCTACGGCGTCGCCCTGACGTGCGATGGGGGACTGCCCGCCGTCAAAGGAGATCTCCTCGATGGAGCCTCGCTGCCAGAGGCTCGCGTAGGGCTTGGTGGGGTCACCGTTCCGGAATGCGAGGAGGACCCGGGCGCCCACGAGCACCCTCACGCGCACCCCGGGCAGCCCATGCCAGAGCTCGATCCGAGATAGCCCCGTCCCACGTACGCGCTCGTCGTCCGGCAGCAGGTCGAGGGAGTCGTCGTCGTGCTGGCGCTCGACCGTGCACTCGTACGTGCCGTGATAGATCGTGTCCCGCATCACCCAGCGGATGAAGTTTGCGAGGGCGCCCTTGGGATCCATGGGTCAGATGTCCTCGCCGAGCCTCCGGAGGGCTTGGCGCATGGCGAACGCCACCCGCATGTACGTGCAGATGACGGCGGCAGGTCCCCCCGTGCTGCCGGTCGTGCTCGTGGCGGCGCTGGAAACCGCCCTACACGCCAGCGCGACCAGGGCGCGGTGCACCTGACGGACGTTGCGGCGAGGCCGCGCTCGCACCGTCGGGGGATCCAGCGACGAGATTCCAGCGAACCGCTCCTCGGCGGACGCGGCGCGCTGCGGCGCGAGCCCATCGACCTCGATCGTCGCCTCGAAAGCGCCCTGCGCGGTCTTCGTGAGCGTGACTCGCGGCACCCCGGGGGCGTCGTAGACGACGGTCGTCATGGCTCGATCCAGAATGTCGTCCGGAGGGGAGCGTCACGACCGAAGCTGTGCTCGACACGGCCCACCCGGTCGCCTCGAAGGGTCACGCCAGGCAGGAGCCCGATCGTCTCCGGAGCGAGGAGCACCCACCCCGCGGCACCGTCTCGGTCGAGCTCGAGCGCGTCGTACTCCTCTGGCGCGCCCGGCCACGTCTCTTGGCCAATCCATGCCGCTCCGGACGGGAGCACCCTCCACCGGGCATCGACGTATTCGGCGACGCGCATCAGGGAGGCGCCAGCGCGCCCCTCGCGGCCGCCTGGGCGCGTCCAGTAGGGGAGGGCGGATTCCAGGATGCCACGGGAGCTGGAAGCGTCGAGGCGCTCACCGGCGGCGGCCAGGAGGTCGCTCACCACGTCGCGCACCGTGGCCCCCTGGTAGGAGCGGGCGCCGAGCTCCGTGTGGAGCCCGCCGGCGCCGCCCACAGCAGTGAGGCGCACCGACCCGGCTACGGAGGCAGCACGGACCACGGTGCCGGCGAGGCGCACGTCGCCCTGGGCGAGCTCGATGGCCCCAGATGGCGTCTCATCGCCGTCCAGCTCCGCGGTGAGCACCCACGCCCCGACGATCGGTAGGGTCAGGCGCATGGAGAGCACAGGGAGGTCCGCGACGGTGATCATGGTTCAGAAGTTCGCGGCGGCGCCGCCGATGCGCCCCGGCCTGTTCTCGTCGATGAGGCGCTGCACGTCCCAGTCCCCCTCACCCGCGCCCTTCGGCTTCTCCGCCGACTTCTTCGTCTTCGTTGGCGCCGGGGCCCACTCATGAGCCCGGATGTTCACGGCGTAGGTGCTGCCGGTTTTCGGGTGGGGAGCCCCGATCTCCCCGACGGTGACCACGTTGACGCCCCAGAGCCTCGCGTTCGGGTGCCCGATCTCGAGCGGGTCGCGAGCCCCGGCCTTCGACCGCGGGCGCAGCAGGGGGACGTAGGCCTCGAACTCGTTGAGCTCCTCCGGCGTGAGCTCGATCTCGATGTCCACCTCCGCGGGGGGCGCCCCCTCGTCCTTGATGGTCGCCTTCGAGCCGCCCTTGGGCTTCTTGATGTCGAGCCCCGAGGGCAGGGTAACGTTGACGCGTGCGACTCCGGGCATGCGCTTCCCGCCCAGGTAGAGCGCGTCCCAATCCTCGGTGCGCCACCAATTCGGGGTCGGCATCAGGTCTCCATGTCGAGTTCGCGGAAGAAGTCTTCGAGTTCTCGCCGGCTGCTTCGCGCTGAGAGGCGCGCGATCTCGTCTGCGTCTCCCGACCCGGCGTGCACCTCGGTGTGGAGGTCGACACGGGTCGGCCCCCGCCCCCCGCCTACCTGCGAGCTGTCGAGGCGAGGCGTCGGCATCGCGGCGCTCGTGAGATCGCCGAACTCGAAGGCGGACGTGTTGCCGCCGAGGTCGAAGCCTCCGGAGGAGGTGACGGGGCTACCGAGCCCCTTGCCGGCAGTGAGACCCGCGCTGAAACCGCCGAGATGGGCGGTGGCCAGGTCGGCACCTGCCGCCCGCACGCTGCGCTCCCCGCGCTGTACACCGATGGTGAAGCCCGCTGGCACCTCGGTGCCGACCGCGGCCGCGACTTTGGACGGAGAGTTGATCCCCAGGACACCCTTGAGCTTGCCGACCATGGCACCGCCGAGGCTTTCGACGGCCTCGAGCGGCAGCCCAACCATGCTCGTGATGCCGCGAGCGATGCCGCGCACGATCGACTTGCCGATGGCCATGGCGATGTCGCCGAAGCTCATGGCCTTCAGCTTCGCCTTGAAGGTGTCGAACCCGACCGCGGCGGCTCCAAGCTTCTTGATGAGCCAGTCGAATGCCGCGATCGCACCTTCCCAAATAGCCCCGCTGACGAACATCGACGCGCTAGCGAATCCGAGGACGAGTCCGCCTGCCACAGCCAGAGCAGAAGCCACAAATCCCAGAACCTTGCCCAGGGTCCGCGCCACCTCGGTCGCCACAGCTCCCTCAGAGCCCAGCGTCTTGAACACAGGCCCGACCACGTCACCCACGGCCGTCATGACGTGAAGGAAGGTGTCTCCGGCCGTGTCCGCGATGGCCTCGAACAGACCGATGGCCTTCTCCAGGCCCCTCCCTAGTAGGTCGAGGGTCTTTGCCCCCCGGGGGCTATCCAGCCAATCGGAAAACGCCCGCGCCTTGCCGGTGATGAACTTGGTAATCGGCTGTTCCAGCCGCTTGGTGACTTCGAGCGCAGCGTTCTGACCGACGGCTTTGACGCGACCGAGCATGCCGTCGATCGTGGTGTCCGCGAACTTCGCGCCAGCCTCCCCGAGGTGCTTTGAACCCGTCTTCTTCTGGACGGCGTTCAAGATGCCGGCAATGGCCGTGTCGGCGTCGACTTGTCCGGCCTCCTGGAGCTTCAGGACTTCGGCGCCGGACTTGCCGCCCATCAACTTGCCGATCTCCTCGCGCACGAGGTTGATCGACACCCCAGCATTGGCGAGCTGGAGCAGCTCCTGCCCCATCAGCTTGCCGGCGCCCTTGATCTGGGTGATCGCGCGAACGGCTCCGCTGGTGTCCTCCGCCGTGGCGCCGATGGCGCGCAAGTCCGCGCCCATCTTGATGATGTCGGTCGAGAGCTTGGCGTCGAACTGGGCCGACAGGAGCTTCTGCAGGTTGGTCGTCGTGTCCTCGACGTCCTGACCGAACTTCATCGCCAGCGTCCGGCCGAGCTCGAACAGCTTGGGCCCCGTCGCCCCTTGCTTGCCGAGCTGGCCCAGGGCGAGCTCCGAGCGCTGCCCGAACTTGACGAAGTCCCACCCAGCCCCGGCTGCGGCCGCGCCCAGCGACGCGACGCGCGAGATCGCTTGGGCGGCGAGGTGCCCGCCGGCCACCTGCTTCCACATGCTACCGGCAGACTTGCCGGTGTTCGCCATGGCGCGGTCGATGTGCTTCCCGAAGAAGCCCTGCTGTCCCTTGAGGAACTTACCTCCGGCCCCGCGCTCGCCCTTGGCGCCCCCCTTCGAACCGAAAGCCCACGTCCGCAGCTTCTTCAGGCGTCCCTGCTGGCGCCCCACCACCTTGCCGAGCCCGCCGACCTCGTGACGCACGCGGCCCAGGGCCTTGGCCATGGCGCGGCCGGGGCCCCTGACCTTGTCGATCAGGCGTACGGAAAACTTGGCTTCGTCGGCCATGGCAGTGGGGTCACTTGCGGCGCTTCTTCAGCGCCTTTGCGTAGGCCTCGACGAACCCGCGGATGAACCGGACGTCGTCGAGGAACTCGCTCACGATGAGCGCGCCGGCCCAGTCGTGGTCTGTGCCGTCACGGGCTATGAACGCGCGCAGGGCTCGCGCCGTGGTGTAGTGCCTACGTCGCGAGCCCTTCCACAGCCTCAGCCTTTTTTTACGGTCAGCTCGATGTCTGCGCCGGCGAGATCCGCCACGGCGTCCGCGATGCGCGCCCCGATGCCTGGCAGGCGATCGAAGAGCTTCTGCAGCTCGTCGACGCTGGGGTGCACACAGGTGACCTGCGACAGCTCACGAAAGCACGCGCCGCGCGGGCGCTTGCCCAGGCCGTCCTGGTACTCCTCCCACTCCTCGAGCGTCGGGGCGCGGAAGGCGTAGAGCTGACCGTGGATCTCTGCGCTGGCGACGCGGCCGTGCTCGCGCTGGAGCTCCTCGAGCTTGATGGCGTTGGCGGATCGATTCTTGGTTTTCGTTTCGGGTTCCACGTGTCTCTCCTAGACGGTGGTGTGGTCGATGGGCGCTCCACCGCGGTGGACTCAGCCCGGGTTCGGCTGTCCCTCGTGGGGCGCCTTCCCGTTGCGCGTGTAACTCAGGAAGGAGAACGTCACGTCGCCGCCAAGCGCCTCCTCGCCGCGCTCGTGCTCGACAGGGTCGTCGTTCACCTTGCAGCCGTAGGCGGCGAACTTGATGTTCGGGCGCCCCTTCGAGGTGAGGATCCAGGTGAACTTCCAGGTCTTCGACCTGTATCCGTCGCCGAGATCGTCGAGAAACCGCTGGCGCTCCGCCTCGTCGGAGAACGTGATCGTTCCCTCGCCGAGTTCCATGTCTCCCTCGGTCTGTCCGATGGGCCACGGTCGCGTGCCGAAGATGCCGGCATTCGTCGTGGGCTGTGCGATCGAGACTCCCGTGATGGCGGTGTAGATCTTCGTCCCCAGCGAGATTTCTCCGCGCGAGAACTGGTAGCCGAAGCCTTCGAGGTCGGGGTACTTCATGACGTCCTTTCAGGGTCAGGCCGCGTCGGGCAGTTCCACCGCAAACCCGAGCTCGGTCTCGGTGCGGTCGATGTAGGCGAGGGGGAGGATGCCGACGGAACCGAACACGACGCCGGTGCTCAGCACGTTGTGCAGGCGATTGATCCGGTAGCGGACGCCAGTCACCTGCCCGAGGAAGCCCTCGGCGTTCGGGGTGGTGAGCAGCTGGGCGAGCAGCGCCTGGTTCACCTCGTCCTCGATGGTCGAGGCGTCGCGGTCGTCGATGGTGCCCTGGTAGACCACGTCGTTGACCGTGCGGTTCACGAAGCGCACGCCTCGACCGATCGAGTCCGTGAGGACCTGGTGCACGGTCTCGCACGCGATGTCCATCACGATGCCCTGGGGCCAGAGCTTGAAGTCGGAGCCCGCGGGGGACTTCAAGCGGCCCTGCGTGATGTACACGCCCTCGCGGTTCTCGTAGGTCCGCAGCGTCGAGATCTTCGTCGCGTCGAGCTGGGTGGGCGTGCGGTAGTCGTCGTGGAAAAGCTTCACCACCTCGTCGAGGGGGCCCGACCGGACCCGCTTCAGGTCCGTGCTGGGCAGGCTGACCGCCGCGCGCGCCGCAATGACGTCCACGGCGCCCGTGATCGGGAAGCCCAGCCCAGGGAGCGGCTTGACGGTGCTGCGTCGTACCTGCCCGTGGGCGAGCAGGCAGCGGATCGCCGTGACGCCCTGGTAGGCCGTGACGACATCGGCGGGAGTCTCTCCCGCGTCCGTGGCCAGCATGCCTCGCCGGTACTTGCTCGTTGCGGCCAGCGCGGCCAGCTGCGACTGGAGGGCCGTCGCCAGGAGGGCGTGCGCGGTCTCGTCCCCACACCCGCGAGAGGTCGCCGGCACGACGAAGCGCCAGCGGGTGGGCTGTGCCTTCAGCACCGTGAAGGCGTCCGCCAGGTCGGTGGCGTTCCAGCCCGCGCAGTCGACCTCAGCGCTGTAGATGTCCCCGGCAACGAACAGATCGGAGCCCGAGTCATCGTCGAAGGTCACGGTGACGCCGAGCCCGGGGATCACGAACGTGCCCCCGGCGGGCACCGTCAGGACTTCGCTCCAGGTCCGCTCGCTGTCCTTGTCCCCCGCATAGCCGTCCAGGTTGTACTGGAAGGTGGCCACGCCCAAGACGCCGCCAGCGACGATCCGGATGCGCAGCAGGGCGTCGAAGGCTGCGTCGCCGCTCAGCGCCACGGTGCCAGCTCCGCTGCCGGAGTTGCTCGCAGCGCCGTTGCTCGCTGCCACGGAAGGATCCATGCGCAGGAAACCGATCGGCCCGCCCTTCGCGAGGATGTTCGCTGCGAGCTCCACGCCGGGGCCCTCGCCGTGGACGTCCTGGAGCTGGGAGGCGCTACCGAAGATCGTCAGCTCTTTCTGCGGCCCAGCGCTCGCCACGCCAACGACGACGGGCATCATCGAGGCGGGTTGGGCCAGGTTGAGTCCGCCGTCGCGGACGCTCTCGACTGCAGCGGGCAGGGTCATCGGGTGGCCTCCTTAGCCTTCTTCTTGTCGCGCTTGGCGCTGGGCTTGAACTCCTTGAAACGCTCCCGCTGGCTCTCGGGGAGCGCCGCAGAGTGGGGCGGGCAGCAGGGGAACTGTGCCGCCGCCGCGAGCGCCTTCTCGTAGTCCTCGCGGGAGATCTCGAACGGCTTCGCCTGGTGGTGGTAGGCGTGGTCTGACCAACCGTGCAGCTTGTCCGCGACGGCATGGCGCCAGTCGGCGAAGGTGGGCACCTGCGGGACGTGAGGATTTGCCTTCGTGATGAGGCCCAGCTTCTCCGCCCAATCGGCAGGAGTGCGGAGCTCGGGGCCCTTGGGCTCCGCCTTGGGAGCTCCCTTCGGGCTCTCGCCCGGCGTCTTCTTTTCGTCCATGGATCTCCCTGCCTACTTGCGAAAGTACTCAGTCAGCACTTCGTTGGAGGTTTCGACGTATCTGGTGCGCCACTTCATCGGCAGCGGTCCACGGTCAGGGACCATGCGGCGCTTTGGCGTGCCCTTGACCGACCTCCGGAAGAGGGCACCTCCCTGCGTGGGGATGCGCAGCGCCTTGGCCTTCGTAGGCCTAATGGGCCGCTTCTTAGGCCCGTAGATGCCCGTGCCCTTCTGGTGATAGATGGCGTAGCTCTTCGGGCTCGAGACGGTGAAGCCGCGCCGACTGGCGGCCTTGCGCTGCCAGACCTGCATCCCGCCGGTCTTCCGGAGGGGCTGGCCTTCCCGTAACTGGAGAGGCTTGTAGGGCCTCCCGTATGGGTCGACGCTGTCCGCGATGCCCTCGCGAATCAGATCGATGGTCTCTTCGGCGAGCTGCAGGCCGATCTCGTCCAGAACTTCGGGAGCCCGCTCGACCTTCTTTCGCCACCGGTCGAGCTCCTTGAAGTCGCCGGTGAAGCGGAGGCGCATCGATCAGCTCTCAGGGTGCGGGGCGATCGTGTCGTCCTCGAGCAGGAGGCCGTACTCTGTGTCAGGGCCGGGGAGCGGGTGGAGGGGTTCCTCTTTCGCCACGACCGGCATGCGGAGCTGGAGGCTCAGGACGCACTTGCTGGCCCGGAGCGTGACCCCGGCATTCGGGCGCTCCTCCGTGACCCAGCGGTAGCTGAACCCCGAGAAGCTCGGCCCGCATTCCTCATCGAGGGCTGCGATGACCTTGTCGAGGAGCTCCTCGCAAGCTGCCCGATCCTCCGCGTAGATGTGCGCCTGTACGTCCTCGACCCGGAGCCAGGTGGACACGACCCGCACGTTGGGGCGCCCCGGAGGGATGCGTCCGCCGGCCTGGTGCGCAGCTTCTCCCGTGCCGCCCTCAGTGAGCCACACGATGCGGCGCAGCTGGCCATGCTCGGAGAGCGCCGTGCGATCGTGGCGCGCCGCAACGGACAGGTCCCCCAGCGCTTGGTGCACCTCCTTCGCGATGCGCTTGAGTCGAGTCTCGGCCATACCAGCAAGCATCCCAGCCCCGGCGGGACCTCAGTACAGCGCCACCAACGTAGCCGTGCTGGTCTCCAGCACCCGGCGCGGCCGAATCGGAACGTCTTGCCCCGCGAGCACCGGGATGGTGACGGTGTCGCCGTCCTTGTTGTGCACCACAGCGTTGCCGTCGGTGGCCGCCCAGACGCGCCGCGGGAGCTTGGCGAGGTCGTTGTCGTCGTCGGGCACGATGACCTCGAAGTCATCGGTCGGGGCGAGCAAGCCGCCCATCTGCCCGGGAAAGTTGTCGGTCATGTCACCACCATCCGCGCTTGGGTCGGCTCACCACGACGGAGCCGCCCTCGAAGGTCTCTGGGGTCTGGTCGACCATGCCGGGAGGCGCGAGCCGTCCATTGGCGAGGCGGTTCAGCCACTCCTTGGCCGCCTCCTCGCGCTGGAAGACGACGGCGTCCTGGCTCTCGGGGTCGATGCCCCGGGCGCTCAGCAGGTCCGCCCCGGCGATGCGGGCCGTCGCCTTGCGCAGGTCATCGCCCCAGGCCTTGAGCGGGAGCTTGTAGGCCCCGCCCACGTAGCCGTCGGCCTCATCCGTCGCTGCAATGCAGGCGTCGAGCTGCTCGTCGAGCGGGATGCAGTCGAGCGCGCCCGCCGGGACCGAGAATCGGTGGATGTCCCGCGGAGTGCAGTAGGTGACGTGGGCTTTCGCTGTGACCCCGAGTGTCGCCGCGCCTCCCCCCGAGAAGGACCACCGTACGCGCACGAAGCGCTGCAGTGGGCCGACGGTGACCTCGTGGACGCCCGGCCAGTCCAGGGAGCGCCGCGCCACCTGCGACCAGTGGGCGACCCCCGCGGGGCTCGTCTCGACGAACACATCGAGCTCCTCGCCTGAGGTCAGCGCCACCAGGTCGAGCCGCAGCTTGGCGACCTGGCGCAGCATCCCGACGTCCACGGCCGCCCCGCTCCCGGGCGCACTGAGGACGGTGTCCTCCAGGAGCGTGATGGGGAGCGGGTTGTCCATGAGTCAGGCCGCTTCGCCAGCGAGCGCGAACGTCAGCGACGGATCTGCGCTGCCGCCGACCTCCCATTTCGCCCGCACGAACCGGTCGATCGCGAACACCTTGCGCGCGACCACCGGCGTGGTGACCGTCGGGTCGCTGAGCTGGGCGAAGGCGCCAGCCTCGTACCAAGTCACGCCGTCGTGACTGGTCTCGATCGTCACGTCCAGCGTCGGGGTCGTGCCCGCCTTGGCGGTCACGGTCAGCGCC
>JAEWOQ010000595.1 GCA_023460875.1 Pseudomonadota bacterium | reverse complement strand
GCCGAGAAGGGCTTCGTCGTGGTGACCCGCGAGGACTGCCTACGCGGAGAGCGCTCCTATGACCTCGTCGTCCACTTCCATGGCGTCGCGGACGCCGTCGAGCGCCAGTGGAGCGCAGCTCGACTCGGCGGCGTCCTCGCCGTGGCCAACGCCGGGACCTGGGGGCGCGATTACAAAGCGGTCTACGAGCAACGAGGAGCCTACCAGCGCCTGCTCGATCGGGTCGACGCGCAGCTCGCGGAGCTCTGCCCGGAGCGGCCGGCGCGGGTGGGTCGGGTAGCCCTGAGCGGCTGGAGCGCCGGCTACGCGGCGATCCGAGCCATGCTCCGGGACGCGGGCAACGAGCCGGTCGACGCCGTCCTGCTCTCCGATGGCATCCACGCGTCCCTCGTCGGCGGCGCGGGTCGCGCGGTGCTCTCGACGGACGTGGAGCCCTTCGTCGCCTTCGGCGAGCTCGCCCGGCGCGGTGAGAAGCTCCTGAGCATCACCCACAGCGCCATCCGCACGCCGGATTACGCGAGCACGACCGAGACCACCGACTACCTGCTCGAGCGGCTCGACCTGACGCGGGTTCCGGCTCGCGGCGCGCCGGGAGCGGACCGGGTCGAGCTGCGCTCGGAGGTCACGGAGCAGGGATTTCGCCTGCGTGGGTACTCGGGTGAGAGCGGCCCCGAGCACGGCTGGCACCTCCACGCGCTCGACGAGACCCTGTTCGCGGATCTGCGCGCCTGGTGGTCCCGTCCGATCCGGTGAGCCCGGCCCCCACGAGCGGCGCGACGGTCACGCGGCGCCCCTCAGGGGCGCGCAGCACGGTCACGCGGCGCCCCTCGGGGGCGCGCAGCTCAGGCGGGGGTGTAGCCGAGGTTCGACTGCAGCCAGCGCTCGACGTCCTCGGGAGAGGCGTCCTTGCGCCGCGCGTAGTCCTCGACCTGGTCCCGGGCGATGCGCCCCACGCTGAAGTACTTCGCCCGCGGGTGAGCGAAGTACATGCCGCTCACGCTGGCCCCCGGGGTCATCGCCCAGCCTTCGGTGAGGTCCATCCCTATCTTCCGCGCCTCGAGCAGGCGGAACAGCTTGTTCTTCTCCGTATGATCCGGGCACGCCGGGTAGCCGAAGGCGGGGCGGATGCCGCGATACTTCTCCGCGATGAGCTCCGCGTTGGAGAGCTGCTCGCCCTCCCCGTAGCCCCACTCGCGCCGCACGCGGGCGTGCAGGAGCTCGGCGAAGGCCTCCGCCAGGCGGTCCGCCAGCGCCTTGACCATGATCGCGCTGTAGTCGTCGTGATCGGCTTGGAACTTGCGAGCCAACTCCTCGGCGCCGAGCCCCGCGGTGACCGCGAAGGCTCCCACGTAGTCCGCGAGGCCTGTCTCCTTCGGGGCCACGAAATCCGCGAGGCAACGGCAAGGCTCCCGGGTACCTCGATCCTGCTGCTCACGCAGCATGGAGAAGCGCATCAGCTCGGTGGACCGGCTCTCGTCCGTGTAGAGCACGACGTCGTCCCCCTCCGCGTTGGCGGGCCACAAGCCATAGCTCGCCTGGGCGCGCAGCAGCTTCTCGTCGATGATCTTGCGGAGCAGCTTGGTCCCCGCGTCGTAGAGATCCCGGGCGGCCGCGCCGTACTGCGGGTTGTCCAGGATGGCCGGGAAGCGGCCGGGCAGCTCCCAGGCGGTGAAGAAGAACGACCAGTCGATGTACTCGACGATCTCCGTCAGGGGGTAGTCCTCGAGGAAGCGCAGGCCCACCTGCTCGGGCTGGACCAGATCCTCCGCCTTCCACTCGATGGGGATGCGCCGCGAGCGGGCCACCTCGTAGGAGACGAGCGGGCGCTTCTGCTTGCCGCCGTGCACCTCGCGCAAGCGCACCTGCTCCGTGCGGGTCTTCTCCATGAACGCATCCCGCTGCTTGTCGTCCAGCAGGCTGGCGACGACGCCGACGGCCCGCGACGCGTCGAGCACGTGCACGACCGGGCCGGAGTACACGGGCGCGATCTTCACCGCGGTGTGCTGACGGCTGGTGGTGGCGCCGCCGATCAAGAGCGGCATCGTCATCTTGCGACGCTCCATCTCCCGGGCGACGTTGACCATCTCGTCGAGGCTCGGCGTGATGAGCCCGGAGAGCCCGACCATGTCACAGCCCTGATCGACGGCCTCCTGGAGGATCCTGTCCGCCGGGACCATGACGCCGAGGTCGACCACCGCGTAGTTGTTGCAGCCGAGCACCACGCCCACGATGTTCTTGCCGATGTCGTGGACGTCGCCCTTGACGGTGGCCATGAGCACCTTGCCCTGGGCGCTGCTCCCCGTCTCCGCCTTCTCCTGATCCATGAAGGGTTCGAGGTAGGCGACGCCCTTCTTCATCACGCGGGCGCTCTTCACCACCTGGGGCAGGAACATCTTCCCGGCGCCGAACAGGTCACCGACGATGCTCATGCCGTCCATCATCGGACCCTCGATCACCAGCAGCGGCCGACCGAGCTTTTGGCGGGCCTCCTCCGCGTCCGCTTCGATGAAATCGACGATGCCCTGCACCAGCGCGTGCGCGATGCGCTTCTCTACCGGCTGCTCGCGCCAGGACAGATCGACCTCGCGCTTCTTGCCGCTCCCCTTCACCTGCTCGGCGAAGGCGACGAGCCGCTCCGTGGCGTCCTCGCGGCGATCCCAGAGCACGTCCTCCACGCGCTCGAGCAGCTCCTTGTCGATGTCCTCGTAGACGACGAGCTGCCCCGCGTTGACGATCCCCATGTCCATGCCCGCTTGCACGGCCCGATAGAGGAACGCCGAGTGCATCGCCTCCCGGACGATGTCGTTGCCCCGGAAGGAGAAGGAGAGGTTGCTGACGCCGCCGCTGATCAACGCCCCGGGCAGGTTCGCCTTGATGCGCTGGACGGCGTCGAGGAAGGCGAGCGCGAAGCGGTTGTGCCCCTCGATGCCGGTGGCGACGGCGAAGATGTTCGGATCGAAGATGATGTCCGTGCCGGCGAACCCCACCTGCTCGGTCAGCAGGCGATAGGCGCGCTCGCAGATGGCGAACTTGCGCTCGGCGGTCTCCGCCTGGCCCTCCTCGTCGAAGGCCATGACGACGACGGCCGCGCCGTAGTTCTTTACCTTGCGCGCCTTCTCCAGGAAGTCCGCCTCGCCCTCCTTCAAGCTGATGGAGTTGACGATCGCCTTCCCCTGGACGCACTTGAGTCCCGCCTCGATGACCGACCACTTGGAGCTGTCGATCATGATGGGCACCCGGGAGATCTCGGGCTCCGCGGCCACCAAATTGAGGAACTTGGTCATGGCGGCCTCGGAGTCGAGCATCGCCTCGTCCATGTTGACGTCGATGATGTTCGCGCCGCTGCGCACCTGCTCCGCCGCCACCTCCAGCGCGGTGTTGTAGTCGTTCTGCAGGATGAGCCGGGCGAAGCGCTTCGAGCCGGTCACGTTGGTGCGCTCGCCCACCATGATGAAGTTCGACTCGGGGCGGATCGTCAGGGGCTCGAGCCCAGAGAGACGAGTCAGCGGCTCCACCTCGACCAGCCTGCGGGGCTCGACGTCTCGCACGTGGTCCGCGATCGCCGCGATGTGGGCGGGCGTCGTCCCGCAGCAGCCGCCGACGAGGTTCACGATGCCGCTCCGCCCGAACTCCTCGAGGAAGCCCGCCGTCTGCGTGGGTGTCTCGTCGTAGCCGCCGAAGGCGTTCGGGAGCCCCGCGTTGGGGTAGGCGCTGACGAGGGTGGGGGCGATTTGGGCCAGCTCTGCGACGTGCGGCCGCATCTCCTGCGCGCCCAGGGCGCAGTTGACCCCGACGGAGATGGGGTTCGCGTGCTTGACGCTGTTCCAGAACGCTTCCACGGTCTGACCGCTCAGCGTGCGACCGCTCTTGTCGGTGATGGTGACGCTGATCATCAGGGGCAGCTGCACCCCCTTCTCCGCGAACACCTCCTCGATGGCGAACAGGCACGCCTTGAGGTTCAGGGTGTCGAAGACCGTCTCCGCGAGCAGCAAGTGGGCGCCGCCGTCGATGAGGCCCCGCACTTGCTCCGCGTACGCCTCCCGCACTTGATCGAACGTGACCGCCCGGTAGCCGGGATCGTTCACGTCCGGTGACAGGCTCAGGGTGCGGTTCAGCGGGCCGATCGCCCCGGCGACGAAGCGCGGCTTGTCGGGGGTGCGATCCGAGAACTCGTCCGCGAGCGCGCGAGCGAGGCGCGTAGCCTCGTAGTTGAGCTCATAGGCGAGGGGCTCGAGGGCGTAGTCGGCCTGAGAGATCCGGGTGGCGCTGAACGTGTTCGTCTCCAGGATGTCGGCGCCCGCCTCCAGGTAGTCGCGGTGCACCTGCTGGATGATGTCCGGCCTGGTGAGCACGAGGAGATCGGAGTCCCCCTTGAGCTCGCGCGGGTGCTCGGCGAAGCGCTCGCCCCGGTAGTCTCGTTCGGTGAGATCGTACCCCTGGAGAGCGGTTCCCATCGCGCCATCGATGATCAGGATGCGCTGCTGGGCGAGAGACTGAAGGCGAGCGGAGACGTCGTTCGATGCCATGATCGGAAGCTGCTGCCCGCTGGAGCGCGGGCGTGGCGGGGGGCGGCTCGCCGAAGGGCTGAGCCGCCACACGTGATGGGACGGCTGTTTACACCTTTTCTTGCATCAAGCGCACCCGCAGGACAGCTTTTTCGGCCTCGAGACCCGATCCCCGCCGGGCGGCACCGAGCCCAGCTGCGCCCCATGGCGCCCCCATCGCCGCTTTTGACACGCCGGACGGAGCGCGCCAGAACCGCCCCATGGACGCCGAAACCCGGGATCGCATCGCCCGCGCCATCGAGAACAACGACGTGCTGCTGTTCATGAAGGGCACGCGGCGCGCCCCGCAATGTGGATTTTCCGCTCGCACGGTGGAGGTCTTGGACTCGCTCTTGCCAGAGTACGCGACCGTCGACGTGCTCGCCCACCCTGAAATCCGCGACGGCATCAAGGAGTACAGCTCCTGGCCGACGATCCCGCAGCTGTACATCCGCGGTGAGTTCATCGGCGGCTCCGACATCGTGACGGAGCTCTTCGAAGGCGGTGAGCTCCAGAAGAAGCTCGGCTTCGATGACCAGGTGGAGCCTCCAGAGCTCACCGTGACGGAGCGCGCCGCCGAGGCGCTGCGCGGCGCCATCCAAGGGGCGGATGAGCTCGTCTGCCTCGAAATCGACAAGGATTTCCAGCCCGGCCTCTCCGTGGGCCCCGCCCGCCCCACCTCGATCATCGTGGAGAGCAACGGCGTCCGCGTCGCCCTGGACAGGCTCTCTGCCGGGAGAGCGAACGGCGTGACGGTCGACTACGTCGAGACCCCTCAGGGCGCCGCCTTCAAGGTCGACAACCCCAACGAGCCTCCTCACGTCCAGCCCATGAACGTCCAGGAGCTGAAGGCGAAGCTCGACGCGGGCGAGGAGCTGTTGCTGATCGACGTGCGCACCGAGGGGGAGCGACAGACCGCGAGCATCGCCGCCTCGCGGTTCCTGGACGACAGCCTGCGCGAAGAGCTCGAGGAGCTCGATCGGGATCGCGTGCTCGTGTTCCAGTGCCACCACGGGCACCGCAGCCAGCGCGCCGCCGAGCAGTACATCCAGGCGGGCTTTCGGCGGGTCTACAATTTGATCGGCGGCATCGAGGCCTGGTCGACGGAGATCGATCCCAACGTGCCCCGCTACTGAGCACCGCCCCGCTACTGAGCGCCGCCCCGCTACTGAGCCTGTCCCGCTACTGAGCGCCGCCCCGCTACTGACCCGCTACTGGGCGCTCAGGGCGCGGCGCTGGTCGGCGCCGTCGCGCCGTCCACTTCGCCCGCCGGCGGAGGCTCCACGGGGCTGCTGCTGGGGAGCTCTGGAGCCGCCTGACCTTTGGCGGCCTCCGTCGCCGCGCGCAGCGGTACGTCTCGGCCCCTCAGGCACGAGTAGCAGTCACGGAGCCCCAAGAAGCCGCAGCCGCGGGTCGCGCCGAGGGGCGTCAGCTTGCGGACGCTCCGCTGATCGCCATGTTCGAGGGCCCGCTCGATGAGGGCCTTGTAGTCGCTGCAGGTCTTCGCGGCCTCGAGGTCGAGGGCGACGAGCAGCGCAGGGGACGCCGCCTCGCGGAAGCGCTCCTCCCCCATGAGCTTCCGGCCCTGGCTCACCACCTCCGCGAGCTCCTTGTCGCGCGCGCCGTCGCGCACCACCGCGTCGATCAGGTCGGCGCCCGTCGAGCCCAAAGAGCGGACCGCGATCTCCATCGCCTCCGCCGAGGACTCGCTCGCTTCCATCGCGGCGCGGAACTCGACGAGGAGCTCTTGATCCTCACGCAACGCAAGATCGAGCTCCGCCGCCCGCCCGTAGGCCTCCACGCTCGCGGCGCGATGGGCGATCATCGCGTAGCCCTTGCCGAGGGCCAGCCACTGCTCGGCGCTGCCCGAGCTCTCGGCGCGCCGCCGTAGGTCCGCGAGGGCCTCTCGGTCACCGGACCTCGCCTTTGCGATCAGCGCCGGCAGCTCTGGTTCGAGCACCGCCGCCGCGAGCCTGCGCGCTTGATCGGCCAAGGAGCTGTCCTCCTTCGCGGGAGCAGAGGCCAAGCTCAAGGTGACCACCATACTGAGCGCGGTGAGGGGCGCGGCGACCCACCACAAGGGCACCGGGCGCCCCGCCACGGGTACCTCGCGCCGAAGCAGCGCGGGCAGCGCCCGCTGCGCGGTCCGCGCCACGGTCATCGTGCGCCGCGCCGTGCGACCCACGAGAGCCCCCAGGCTGCCCGCGCCCGCGCTGCGCCCTGAGGCGCGGCGCGAGAAGCCACCATCGGGCGCAGAGCCAGGACGGCGAGGGCTCCACTCGAGCTCCAGCGCCCGCAGCAGCGCGCCGAGCTCCTGCGCCGTCTGCACGCGCGCCTCCGGCTCCTTGCGCAACAAGCGCATGGTCAAGTCCCGCACCGCCTTCGGCACGTGGCCTGGGAGCGGCGGTGGCGGCGCCGTCATGTGCTTGGCCAGCACGGCGATGAGCTCTCCCGACGCGAACGCCGTCTGCCCGACCAGCATCTCGTAGAGGATCATGCCCAAGGCGTAGAGATCGGAGCGCGCGTCGACGGGCTCTCCCATCGCCTGCTCGGGGGACATGTACTCGGGCGTGCCGAAGACCGAGCCGATCTGGGTCAGGGCCTTTTGCCCGTCCCCTTCGTCCGTGCGGAGCTTGGCGATGCCGAAGTCGAGGACCTTGGCGAAGTCCACGTCACCGTCCCGATCCACCAACATGATGTTGTCGGGCTTCAGGTCCCGGTGGACGACGCCCGCCTCGTGGGCGGCGGCGAGGGCTTCGGCGACCTGCCGCGCGATGTGGACGGCGCGCAAGGGGGAGAACGGGCCCTCCGCGTCGAGGGCCGCGCTCAGGCTGTGACCCTCGATGTACTCGAGCACGAGGTAAAAGGCGCCGTCTTCCAGCTGCCCGAAGTCCAGGGCCCCGGCGACGTTCGGGTGCTCGATGCGCGCGGCGGCGACCGCTTCCCGCTCGAAGCGCGCCACGACCTCGGGCATGGCCGTCATCTCCCGGTGCAACACCTTGAGCGCCACCGCCTTGCGCATGTGGACGTGCTCGGCCCGGTACACGGCCCCCATACCGCCGCTCCCCAGCAGACGCGTGACCCGGTACCGCTCCGCCAGGATCTGGCCGATCAGGGGGTCTCCCGCCTCGTCGCCTCTGGACGTGGGAGGCCGCCCCTCAGCCGCCGGCGGCACGGTGTCGCGCGTCGCGAGCGCGCCCGCCCCCCCTTCGCTGCCCGCGTGGGCGACGCCGGCTCCGCGAGCGTTCGTTTTCGACGTGTCGCTCACCTTGGGTACGTAGCTTCCAGTCCCTCGGGCGTCGAGGTCAGGAGCTACTTGCCTCGCAGCAAGCGCGGTCCCCCCGCGCCGCTCGGCCCCTGTCGCATCCCCCGGTGCAACACGATCTGCTGACCGGCTGCATGGCCAGCGCGGTACGCCTGTCCGTGAGTGACGGGCCGCACGTGCGTGGTGCGCATGTAGGGGTGACGGGCACGATAGTACCTCTCGAGATCCGCATCTCCTACCCAGATGAGCCCTTCCTGCCGCGCCGCCGACGCCTCCGACGCCAGCTTCGCGCGGAAGCCCCGCATGACCCCATAGATGAAGCTCTGGCGCTCCGCGTCCCGCTGCAGCCCGCGGGCCTTCTTGTGCTCGCGCCAGAGACGCTCCGCCGTGTGGACGAGGAAATCATAGACGTAGGCGGCGATCTCGAGGTTCTCGAGGGTCCCACAGGCCTCGAGCACGTTGCCGCGCTTGCCTTCGAGCGGCCGCCAGACGGGCACCCAGATCACCTCGACGAAGAAGTGCTCGCTCAAGATGAGCCCCAGGATGCGCTCCGCCGCGGAGCGACGCCCTGTCGGCCGACCGATGTGACGAAACGTATAGCGCCCGCTCCCCGGGGCGGTCGCCTGAGCGATGTTGTGCTTGAGCATCAAGCGCCGCGCCGCCGACATGGCTGCCTGGGCCTCGTTGAGGTTCTGGCTCTCCGCGAGGGCCAGTAGCTTCGCGATGCGCTCGAGGGTCTTCGACTCCGGCGTGCTCTGGCCGGTGGCGGCGGGGATACCTCGCGTGGCGAAGTCGATGCCGCGCTCCGTGCACACCCGCCGGAACGTCTCGCCGTGAGGTCTCCCGTCGGGGTTACCCAGGATCTCGTCCACGTACTGGTGCGCCATCTCGTGCTTGAGCACCTCCACGAGGGTCCCCCAGGAGTGCTCGATGAGCAGGCTGCGATCGAGCTGGAGCGTCCGCGTACCGCTCACCCAGCGCCCCAAGAAGCTCTCCGCCCGCGTCAACTCGAGGGTCGGAGGGCGGAGGGAGAAGTTGAAGTAGGTGCCGTTCACGTCCTCGTAGGCCTGGCGGATCTGCAGCAAGGCGGCCCGCTCGAGCTCGACCCCCAACCGCTCCGCGTCGTCCCTCGCCTCCGCCGTGGCGGGCTCTCCCCTCGCCCCCGCGCCGCGCTCGAAGTTCACCCCTTCCTCCCCGTCAGCGGCGTCGCCGAGCGCAGAGCCCCGCGCGACGAGCGCGGGAGGACGAACGGCGGAGGGCGGCTTGGTCCGGCTCGATAGAATCCCACGCCTTCTGGGCTAAGCCCGACCCGGAGCACCGTCAAGCCATGTCCGGGGCCCGTCTGCGCTAGGCTCACCGTCATGCACCGACGCGAAGACGCCCTGCGCTACCACCGGGAAGGACGCCCGGGAAAAATCGAGCTCGCCTGGACCAAGCCAGTGGCTTCGCAGCTCGATCTCTCCCTCGCTTACTCGCCGGGGGTGGCCGAACCGTGCCGCGAGATCGCCGTCGATCCCGATCAAGTCGACACGTACACGGCGCGCCGCAACCTCGTGGCGGTGGTGACCAACGGCACCGCCGTGCTCGGCCTCGGCGACATCGGCCCGCGAGCGGCGAAGCCGGTCATGGAAGGCAAGGCGGTCCTCTTCAAGCGCTTCGCCGACATCGACGTCTTCGATCTGGAGATCGACGAGAAGGACCCCGAACGGCTAGTGCAGCTCGTGCGCAGCCTCGAGCCGACCTTCGGCGGGATCAACCTCGAGGACATCCGCGCCCCGGACTGCTTTTACGTCGAGCGCGCGCTGCGCGAGCAGATGCAGATCCCTGTCTTCCACGACGATCAGCACGGCACGGCCATCATCTCCGCCGCGGCGCTGCTCAACGCCTGTGAGCTGCAAGAGAAGCGCATCGACGAGGTGCGCGTCGCGTGCGTCGGCGCGGGCGCGGCCGCCACCTCCTGCATGCAGATGTGGGTGAGGATGGGCGTCCCCACCGCGAACATCACGATGGTCGACCTCCACGGTGTCATCCATGACGGGCGCGAGGACCTGGACGAGTTTCGGGCAGCCTTCGCCCGCCCCCGCGCCGATCCACGCCGCACCCTGGCCGAGGTCCTCGTCGACGCGGATGTCCTCATCGGCCTGAGCACGGGCGGCATCGTCACCCCCGAGATGCTGAAGACCATGGCCCCCCGCCCCATCGTGTTCGCCTTGGCGAACCCCGATCCGGA
>JAEWOQ010000594.1 GCA_023460875.1 Pseudomonadota bacterium | reverse complement strand
GTCGATCAGGTTGAGCTCGACCATGGCATCCGCCAAGAAGGGGTTCCGGTAGAAGAGCTGGGGGGCGTCCTGCTGAATCACGGTCTGCACGCTCCCGGGCAGGAAGTCACCGACGTTCGTCACGAGGACGCGATCCGGAAACTCCACCACCGTGATGCGCGCCTGTCGCCGATAGTCTTGGTGAGCGATAGCGTTGTGCAGCGCCTCACGGAGCACCCAGGGATCGTACTGGGTGAGCTCCGTTGGGAAGAGTGTGCCGCTCGGAAGAGCGCGGACCGTCAGGTTGCGGATGTGCTTCAGCAGTCGGTCACCGGCAAGCAGAAGCGGCGGACCGATGTGCTCGTAGTCGAGCTCTCGATTGTCGGCATCCTTCAGAATCCAGCTCACTTTGGCAACGGAGGGCGAGAGCAGGGTGGCGCTCTCAGCCCGCCCGAGGAGCACCAGCGCGGTGTTGGTCACGGCGCCATGGCGGAGGAGCCGGGCCTTGTTGAGGAACGTCAGGTCGTCCCACGCCGCGATCGCATCGGCCTGGGTCGGGTGCTTGACCCGGAACTGCTCCCGGGCCTTTGCGAGCGCTTCGGGATCTAGGTCATCGACGGTGGCTCCATCGCAGACCTCGGCAGACCAATCGGTGCCCCGAGTCCAAAGAGCGCGCTCCTTTTCGGGATGTTTCGCGAGTTCGACCTTGCTAGCGCCGGTTCGACCGTATGGCTTGCCGGCGAAGGCGACGGGGCGGCCTTGAGCAGGCCCCACAGCTAGGATGACGACTCGGCCACCGGGATGCTCGAGGAGCCATGGCTCGACTCCGGGGTTCGGCGTCAGGTGTGCTCCGAGCCAGGGGAGAAGGTGCTGGTTTCCTTTGCCCGTGGCGGTGTAGGGGTCGAAGGTGGTGCCCACGACTTCGTGGGTAGCGTCATCGACACCGAAGACGAGGTAGCCGCGGGGCTGGTTGCGGAGGCATGCCTCGTTGGCCAGGGCGGAGAGGTACTCTCCGATGGTCTGCGGGTCGGCGTTGTTCCGCTTGAACTCCACCCACTCGGTCTCGCTCGGGAGCGCCCGGAGTCGATCCACGAGGGCGATGAGCTCACCGGGATTCACGGGCGCGGCTCCTTACGCCGCTCCGGCAACTCTCCGGCCAGCTCGATCGCTGTCTCACTGGACCGGGTGCGGGTCATTCAGCAGCCTCTTCCTCGGGGAGTTCCTCTTCGGTGTTCTCCAGTTCGTCCGTGTCGGCAAGCTCTGGTTCGTCGGCGTCCAACTCGTCGGGAAGATCCGCAGCGGCCCGGCGGACGTCGAGTTTGCCGGTGACGACGTCGGCGATGAGGCGAGTGCGGTATTCTGTGACGAGAGCCACCTCCCGCGCGATAGCTGCGCGCAGCGCAGCCTCTTGCTGAAGCAAGTCAAGAACCTTTGCCTGCGCCTCCATTGGAGGAATAGGCACCTTTTCCTTCATCAGCCTGGGAACGTTGAGGGGTCGGTTCCGTCCAGCAGCGCCCCTTGAGTTGATGTCGAGGAGCAGATGACCGTAGCTGCTTCTGAAGAACGCCAATAGGTAAGGTGTAAGCGCTACGTCAGGTCGAGCCCGTAGCACAGGGTAGCGATGCGATGCGACACAACCGCCATACTCCGGGGTGACCATGGCGACGGCCCCTTCCCAAGCGAACTGGCCGCTGAGAATCAAGTCACCAGGCTGCAGCCAGAAGAACTCCGAGTCCCCAAGCTCTGTCCCAGGGAGCGGTGTCTTGGCGAACATTCCGCGTCCTCGGTTGTAGAGACCCACGGGGGTGTACACGGTCTCGACGTCTCTAGTGACTCGTCGTATGACCTGGCTGGCGACGGTCGAGAGGCGCATGCGCCGTATCTTGGTTCTGGTTGCTGCCCATTGCGTGATTGACGCTACCGCCTCGCTCTGATGTCGAAGCAGCTTCTGCTTGGCGCGGATGTACCGCCGGATGCGCCGGTCCGCGTAGTCGATGAACTTGACGATCGCCGCCTGCTCGTCGAGCGGGGGCACTGGGAAGCTCATGCGCCCGAAGCTTGGAAACCGGAAGCGCGGGGCTCGTTCCCGCACGGCTGGGCATTCAATTAGGATGTACTCCCGCCGCGCAGCCTCCCGCAGCAGCCACGCGTAGTAGTAAGGGTTGGCATCGGTCACCGGGTCACAGACTGCATACTCCGGCGTACATTTGCCATCGGAGTCCGAAACGCCGATGGCGCCCGCGAAAGCATCCATGGCGTGGATGACGAGTTGACCGCAGCGGACGCCCTGGTAGCCACCTTCGAGGATCGCGTTAGTAAACCCGGTCGTTCGTCTATTCGTCCGAAGAGTGACCTGTCCGTCGCGGAAGCACGTAACGACTCCGTCGCCGTCCCGAACAGCCAGCGTGGACTCCCGAAAGAGAACCTTACCTCTCTGGATGCCCCAGTGGCCTGGGATCGCAGGCAGCCAGCGGAGAGGAATCTGGCGATAACCCGGATAGGGCTTCAACCCCTCGATCACGCCCCTACCTCCTGCAGCAGCGCCTCGGGGTTCCAAATCAGGTTGGCAATGCGCCGGTAGAGTTCGCTCCGCTCCGCGAGGTCCGCCTTCTTAAAATCCTGGTGGGGTCGAAACGGCAAGCCAGTGCTCTGCACCCAGCTTCGGAACGCTGGGTCGTGGATCGTGGCCTCTCCCAAGATCTGTCTCACGGCGCCCCTCCTACAATCTCGACCAGGAGCCCGTCGGTCTCCCTCTCCAATGCCAGGATGTCCGCCCGGATTTCGTCCAGGCTGCGCAGGGGCTCCGGCTTGTAGAAGTAGCGGGTGAAGGAGATCTCGTAGCCGATGCGGACGCTGCTCTCCTCGAACCACGCATCGGGGGCGTGGGGCAGCACCTCCCGCTTCAGGAACTCCTCGATGCCCCCGGGCTCGTTGAGCGGCACCTGCTCTGTATCGCGCAGCTCGGTGTCGGACTCGTACTCCACCACGGTCTTCTTGCCCTTGCGCTCCAGGAAGCGCCCGCGGAGCGGCTCGGCTTGCACTTTGCCGGCCTTGTGGACCTTCTTGACGACCGGGGCCGCCTCCTCGCATCTCTCGGCCAGCTCGGACTGAACGAGCTTGAGACGCTTGGCTGTCAGTTTCAGGTCCCATCCCCGCGCAAGCTCCTCGAGCTGCTCGACGAAGGCGTTGTAGTCGTCATGCGGCCCGACCCCGAGGCGTTTGGCGGCTCCCTCGATGAGGTTTGCAAGATCGTCGTCCCCTATCTCGGCGCACGCCACCTGGAACCGGGTGCGATTCTTCTTCGAGAGGTCTATTCGCAGCCGGAGCGGCCGCTCGACCGTGACCTTCCAGTAGCCGAAATCGCGGTTGTCGAAGATCTTCGACTCCTCTGTCTCCTCGAAGGCGAGGAAAACGTCGGTGATACGTTGAGTGTCCTCCTCCGACAGCTCGCAGTTCTTCTTGCCGAGGTTCTTTCGCAGCGGCTTGAACCACTTGGTGGCG
This sequence comes from Pseudomonadota bacterium, assembly GCA_023460875.1. Taxonomy (GTDB): domain Bacteria; phylum Myxococcota_A; class Polyangia; order Polyangiales; family Polyangiaceae; genus NIC37A-2. Next base: position 2,188 of record JAEWOQ010000594.1, on the reverse strand, counting down.
TCGATGAGCTGGACCTTGCCTCGTCGGTGCTCCGGCTTCTTGTTGGAGAGAACCCAGACGTAGGTCGCGATGCCGGTGTTGTAGAACATGTTCAACGGCAGCGCGACGATGGCCTCCAGCCAGTCGCTTTCGATGATCCACCGGCGGATGTTGCTTTCGCCCTGGCCGGCGTCTCCGGTGAAGAGCGACGAGCCGTTGTGGACCTCCGCGATGCGGCTCCCCAGCTTGGTCCCGTGCTTCATCTTCGAGACCATGTTCGCCAGGAACATCATCTGCCCGTCGCTGGAGCGGGTCACCAGAGAGAACTCCGGATCGCCATCATGCTCGACGACGAAGCGCGGGTCCTTGATGGACTTCTTGCCCTCCTCGCCTCCTAGTCGGGCGAGGTCGGTCTTCCAACTCTTCCCGTAGGGAGGATTCGAGAGCATGAAGTCGAACTCACGCCCGACGAAGGCGTCGTTTGACAGGGTGGAGTGCTCTGGACCACCTACGATGTTGTCCGCGGCCTCGCCTTCGCCCTTGAGCAGGAGGTCCGCCTTGCAGATGGCGTAGGTCTCCCCGTTGATCTCCTGGCCGTAGAGGTGCGTGGTGACCTTCTTGCGATGCTGCTTGGCGAGCTCGTTGAGCGTCTCCTCCGCGACGGTCAGCATGCCGCCGGTTCCGCAGGCGCCGTCGTACAGCAGGTAGGTGCCGGACTTGATCTGGTCTGCGACGGGCAGGAGGATGAGCCGCGCCATGAGTTTCACGGCGTCGCGAGGGGTCCAGTGCTCTCCCGCCTCTTCATTGTTTTCTTCGTTGAAGCGCCGGACGAGCTCCTCGAAGATTGTTCCCATCGCGTGGTTGTCGAGGCCGGGATAACTGCCGGACCCGTTCTGCACCGGGTGGGGGCTCAGGTTCATGCGGGGATCGAGGAACTTCTCGATGAGTGTGCCCAGCGCATCCGCCTTGGTGAGCCGCGGAATCTGGTTGCGGAACTCAAAGTTGTCGAGGATCTCCTGGACGTTCGGTGAGAAGCCGTCGAGGTACGCCTCGAAGTCGGCCCTCAGCTTCTGCTGGCTTGCGCGGTTCCGCAGGTCTCTCAGCGTGAACTTGGAGGCGTTGTAGAAGGCCTGGCGGGCGGCGTGCCTGAGGGGTTGGTCCTGGTCAGCGATCTTCGCTTTGTCCAGTGTCCTCTTCATCTCCAGGACGGCCTGCTTCGTCGGTTCGAGGACGGCGTCCAGTCGCCGGAGCACGACCATGGGTAGGATGACGTCGCGGTACTTTCCGCGGACGTACAGGTCGCGGAGGACGTCGTCCGCGATGCCCCAGATGAAGCTGACGATGCTGCTGTGTTGCGTGGCGTCCATGGATGGGTTCTGCGGAATCGGTTCTGCCCCTGCAAACACTCGTCGGTGACGGATCTAACCCCCGGCGGCCAACAGGATCCGGAAGCAGGGCAGAGAACGTCAGGCTACACCTGCGAGATCAAACCGAGCAAGCTCACCGCGTTGTGTTCGACACCCGGTTGCGTCAGGCGCGCCGGTGCTCGAGAAGAACGAGGAAGGGGCACTGTCGGCGCGAGTTCTGCGGACCGAAGCCAGACTAGACCTCCGCTGGGCGCGATGACGGTGGTGAGGGCTTTCTGGAACCGCACATCCGCGAGGTTGAAGGGGGGCGTGGTGCCATGGAGCGCCGCCCTCGTGCGAACCAAGACGGGCGTGTTTCCTGACCCCTCGGATGTGAATCCGGAGGTTGGAAACTCCGCGGTACGGCTTGGGTACAGGTTGCCGGTCGTGGGTTGCGGAACCGGCTCTATTCAGCGCGCCCCGGAGGATTCGAACCTCCGACCTGCGGATTCGAAGTCCGACGCTCTATCCAGCTGAGCTAGGGGCGCAAGTCGCCTTCTGAATACTCCATGGGAGCCTGAGGTCAAGGGGGCGCGGGCAGCGATCGGGGCTTGGCGCGGAGCTCGTAGAGGGTGACGCCCTCCATCGTGGTCGTGGCGTCGTAGTGCGCCCCGAACCAGCGCGCGTCCAGGGAGGTGTGGGCCGCCGGGGTGGGGGCGTCGCCGTGGGGTGCCGGGTGCGCGCCGTGGCTCGCGGGGTCGTGGTTCGCCGCGCCGTGAGGGGCGGTGCTGTGAGGGGCAGCGCCGTGAGGGGCGATGTCGTGAGCCGTGCCGTGAGGGGCGGTGCCGTGAGCCGCGCTGTCG
>JAEWOQ010000593.1 GCA_023460875.1 Pseudomonadota bacterium | reverse complement strand
CGGGCGGGACGCTGCCCGCGCCACCGTGAACGATGATGCCCCAGCCCGTGGTGTGCGCCGCGCCCGACCCGATGATCCCCATGCGACTCCCTGCCTCCCTCCCAGGAATGTAGCAGCCATTGCGATGCCCGCCTTCCTGACGGACATTGCAGACGTGCTCCGACGTCGCACCCAAGACCTGCCGCGCGGCCCCGGGCTCCACAGCCCCGGGCTCCACAGCTCCGGGCTCCGCGGCGCCGCCCGCGCTTGGACCGTCGTGCTGCTGAGCCTCGCCGGGTGCGGCTCGACGGGCTCCACGGAGGAGGCGCTGCCCCTCCCCGACGACTCACCGCCCGCCCCCGAGGGAGACGGCGCGCTCGCCTTCGACGGCTCGTCCCAGTACGCCACCGTCGGCTCGGCGGGGTTCCCCTTCGGGCTCGCGGCCCAAACCATCGCCCTCTGGGTGAAGCCCCGCCGCGCGGAGGGCGACGAGACCTTGGTGGCGCTGCGCAAGGACTACCAGAGCGGCGTGCAGCTCGGTCTCCAGGAAGGAGTCCCCACCGCGTGGCGCGTGTATGCGCGGCGCCCCTACGTCGGCGCCTCCGACGCCCTCGCCGTCGGCGTCTGGCACCACCTTGCCTACGTCTTCGACGGCGCCACGCACCGCCTCTACGTCGATGGAGAGGAGCGCGGCACCGGGACCCTCGAGCCCAACAACCGCACGTCCACCGGGGGTTGGTTGGGGAGCTTCGACGGCCAGCGCTGGTTCTTCCAGGGCGAGATGGACCGGGTGCGCGTGTGGAGCGAAGCGCGGACGCAGGCGCAGATCGTCGACGATTTCACGGGCGGCGATCCCAGCTCCGACGCTTTGGTGCTGGAGCTGTCTTTCGACGAGACGGACGGGCTACGCGCTTACGACCGCTCGGGGCGGCGAAACCACGCAACCCTCGGAGATGGATTCTCCACGTGGGCACCGCAGCGGATCCCCTCGGACCTCGGCTTGGAGTGAGCGCGGGACGCTAACGACGCAGCCGACCCGCGAGGGGCGGCTAACGACGCAGCCGACCCGCGGGGGTCGCGCGGATGCGGCTCACCAGGACGTCGTCGACGAACACCTCCGTCGGCTCGTCCTCCGTGCTCTCCCCCGCGTTACACACGCCGAAGGTGACGTTCGAGCCGTCCCCGAGGCTCCGCTCCGTCACCGTGTACACGGGGCGTCCGTCGAGCCACACGACGAGCCTGCCCTCGGGCTCCGCGGAAGACTCGTAGAACACCTCGAGGTGGAACCACCTCCCCTCGGGCAAGATGGGCGGCGGAACCGCGAGGGGCAGCCGCAGGTGGTCGCGGCTGTGATCGAAGACGTACAGGGCCAACGCGCCGTCGGGCAACGAGCGCATGCCGAGGCTGATCACAGATCGCCACTCCCCCGCTGGACCGTCCGCGAGGGGCCCCTCTCCCCCTGCCCCGCCCTCCGCGCCCGGGTCCATCCCAGCGCCTCCACCCTCGCCCGCGGCCTTCTCCGGGACCAAGGTCTGGAAGCGATGGAGGGTCCAGCCGGAGCGCGTGGTCGGCGCCTTCGGCACCAAATGCCAGGAGCTGTAGAACGCCCGCGGTTGCCCCTCGAAGCGCCGCCACAAGCAAGGTCCTGCGTCGATGCGATTTCCGGGGTTCACGAGGCGCGCGGAGAAGCGGCCCGCGCGGGCGTGCTCGTCTCCCACGTCGACGGTGCCGTCGACGATCCCTCCGCGACGATCTTGCTCCCACTCGCGGAGGTCGCCGTCCTCGTGCCGCGCCTGCCAGAGGATCTCGGAGCCGAGCTGGACGGGCTCGGAGCACGCGGCGCCCACGAGCGCGACGCAGAGCAGCACGATGTAAAACAGCGCGGCGCAGAGCAGCCCGCCGGCGCCTGCCGGCCGGCGCCGCTCTCCTTGCGGCCGGTCCGCTCTCGACACCCTCGCGAGTCTAAGCATCCTTTCCCTCACAGGTCCCCTTCACAGGTCCAGAGCCATGCCCAGCGTCATGCCGAGCCACAAGCGCGGCAGCTCCCCGACGGCTCCGCGGGGCAACACCACGAGCTCCCTGCGATCCCCGAGGAACGTCGCGTGCAAGCTGGCGACGGGCGACCAGGACGAGCTCGTGCCGCCCACGCTGAGCCCCACCCGCGCTCCCCAACGCAGCACGACGTCGCGCTCCGTCTCCAAGAGGCTCGTCCCCGAGACCCCTTGCAGCTGCACGTGCGCCGCCCCATCAAACCCGACCCACACGTGCTCGGAAGGAAACCTCAGGCGCATTCCCACGCTCGCAGGTGCGCGCCACGAGCGCGCCCGCGCACCGGGGACCGTGATCTCGATCTCGGGCGCGTAGCCCACGCCGAGCACCGTGACGAGAGGTCCCCGCCCCAGGACGCTGCGGAGCTCGACTCCCCCGCTGGTCAGAGCGGGCCCGCGCCCGAGGGCGGGCGCCATCTCTGCGCTCCCGCCCAGTTCGAAGCGCACACCCCGGACCGACCCTGGGCTCCTCTCCAGTCCTCCCTCGTGCGCCTCCGAGCCCCCGGCGACCTCGCCGGGTGATCGCGTGGCAGGCGCCTCGGGCGCGTCTCCTGGGTCGCCCCCCGCCGATCCCTCCACCGGGGAGTCCTCGCGCCGTGCACCGTCGCGCCGTGCACCGTCGCGCCGTGCACCGTCCGCCAGCGCGCCGTCGCGTAACTCGGCCCCTTCGAGGGCCTCACCCCAGAGCTCGGGCGGGAAGATCGTGAGGAACACGAACACCGCTGCCACCCGCGCCCGCTTGTGACAATCACGCCCGGGATCCGCGTAGACCTTCTCCGCGCGCTTGCCGGGCGCGACGACGCGCACCCGATAGCGGTCCCCGTAGTCCCAAAGCTGGACGTCGACGCTCTCGCGGAGAACGTCCTCCTGGCCCGGCGGGATGAGCTCCAGCAGCGCCGCTCCCACAGCGCGCCCCCCAGGACAGTCCCCCCTATCGGTGACGGAGATCCCATCCACATGAGAAATTGCGGCCCTGGGTGCAGCGAACGTGCTCCGCGCTCCCAGGAGAGCCACCGCGAGCAAGGCGGTGTATAATGGGAAGATCCTGTCGCGAGGAGCTCGAGCCACGGGAGCGGCAGACTAGCGAATCCCCCCGGGGCATGTCTCGCAAAGTGTAGGTTTCCTCACAAAGTGTCGATCTGAGGTTCGATGACCAAAGGTTCTCGCGACGGCGCCCCTGATCATCAGGAGATGGGCTTTCGCGCGACCGCAGTGAGGATGACCCAGGACCCGGCAGAGGCTCCGCCCGTCTCCTACGCTGGTTCCTCCTGTGTGGGCTCACCTTCGAGCATGATCTCCGACGAGGACGAGGCGTTGGGGCCACAGGACGAACCGCTGCAGGACGAACCGCTGCAGGACGAACCGCTGCAGTTCGAGGAGCTCTATGAGCGGTGGTTCGAAGACGTCGCGCGCTGGGTGCGCGCCATGGGGGGGCCCGCCGCGGACCGCGACGATCTGGTGCAAGACGTCTTCCTCGTCGCCTATCGGCGGCTCCCGGATTTCGATGGGCGTAACCCGGCTGGGTGGCTCTACCGCATCGCGCGGCGACGCGTCCGGGATTTTCGGCGCCTGCGCTGGTTCAAGTACCTCGTCCAGCGCCGCAGCGCCCTCCCCGAGCACTTGGAGCACACCTCGGGCAACCCGGGGGACACTCTCGAGCGGAAACAGGCCAGCGCGCTCTTGGAGCAGCTCCTGGATCGGTTGAACCCCGAGCAGCGGCTCGCCTTCGTGCTGTTCGAGGTCGAAGGGTATTCGGGGCGGGAGATCGCCGAGCTCCAGGAGGTGCCCCTCAACACGGTCTGGGCGCGCATCCACGCGGCGCGCAAGAAGCTCGGGCGGCTGCTGGAAGGGCTCGATTCCGGAGAGGTGCGTCGACCATGAAACGTCTCGTCGAGGACTCACCCTTGTCGGGCTCGGAGCAGAGGCTCTCCGAGCTGCTGCGTCAGCTCGAGCCGACGACCAAAGATCCGTTTCGCAAGCGGCGGATCTGGGCGAGCTTGATGACCGCTCGCACGCGCCCTCCGCGCCGCGCCCCCTGGACCCTGCGCGGGCTCTGCATCATCGCGCTGCTCGGCGGTGGCACCGCCGCCGCGGCGGCGCTGGGTGGCATGGGCTGGGGGGGCGTGGGCTTGGGGGGCAAGGTCTTTGGCGACGAGGGGCTCTTGGGGAGCTGGTTCGGCGCCGCGGCTCCAGAGGAGGCGACGGAGCGGGACGAGCGCTCCCAGGCCACCCTCGGCCCACCTGCGCCCCTTCAGCCCGCGGCGACGGACGAGGAGGACCTCGCCGAAGACGCACCTCACGCTCTCGCCGAGCTAGACCCGCCCTCCCCGTCGCTGGAATCCTCCGACGGGGAGAAGGCAGCGTCGGCTGAGGCCGCGCCCCAGGAGCGCTCTCGAGCCAAGCGCCCCGCGGAGGAGAAGCCCTCCGGTGAGGATCCGACGCCCGTGCTCGCGGCCATCCGGGCCTGGCGCAGCGACGGAGACGCGGCGCGCGCCCAGCGTTTGCTCGACGGATACCTCAGGGAGAACCCGCGGGGCGCGCTGGCGGAAGACGCCCTGGCGTTGTCCATCGAGGTTGCCTCCGCGCGTAAGGATCCCCGGGCGGTGTCTCGAGCAAAGCGCTACCTCGCGGCTTACCCGAAGGGCCGGTTCCGCAGCCTCGCGGAGAAGGTGGCGCAGGGCGCGCCCTGAGACGTGCGTCGCAAGCTCGCTCAGCCGCCGCGAGCTCGCTCAGCCCTCTGTGAGGGCACCTCGAGCTCGCGCTGAGCTGCCCTGGGCGGCGTAGGCGAGGTGCCGGAGCGCGCCGGACACCGTCACGGCCTGGGCGCAGCGCGGCGCGCCGCTCGACGCCTCGTAGATCAGATAGTCCCGCGCGACGACGTCGTAGCCGGACAGGTGACGCACGTGCCACAGAGCGCGCCCTCCTCCGAGCTCGAGCTGGGCAACGCGCGTCAGCCGCTCGGCGGGGTCGAGAGGTCCCCCGTAGCGCTCCATCACCGCCTCGAGCGCGCCACCCGGCAGCGGCAGCGCACGGTCGCCCTCCACGATCTCGAGTCCCTGGGGCGTCACCGCGAGGAACACGGGGCAGAGCGCGCCGCTTGGCTGGGTGATTTCGTCGATCTTCAGCATCATTCGCTCGTCGCGGCTCATCCCCCCATGGCCGCCCCCCACCTGTCAACGGAGCCGCTCGAACGACAGCCCCTGTTTGCCTGCGGGCGCGCAGCCGTGCGAAACAGAGGCCGTGGCGAACGATCCGAGCCAGGCTCCGCTGCGCGGTTTAGGGGGCCCGCGCAGCTTCTTCGTGACCGGCACGGACACGGGCATCGGGAAGACAGTCGCGAGCTGCGCCTTGCTGCAAGCCCTTACGGATCGCGGGGTCCGCGCCGTCGGCATGAAGCCGGTCGCGTCGGGCTGCAGCTCCACTCCCGCTGGCCTCCGCAACGACGACGCCCTGGCACTACAGCGCGTCGGGCAGCGAGCACGCTACGATCTCGTTAACCCGTGCGCCTACGAGCCGCCCATCGCCCCCCACCTCGCGGCTCGAGCAGCGCAGCGCCCCATCTCCTTGGAGCACATCGAGGCGAGCTATCGGCAGCTCCTCGCGCTCGCAGAGGTGGTCGTGGTGGAGGGCGCCGGTGGTTGGCGTGTCCCCCTCGACGCGGACCTCACCCTGGCGGAGATCCCCAGGCGCCTCGGGCTCGACGTGGTGTTGGTCGTGGGGATCCGGCTCGGCTGCCTCAACCACGGGCTGCTGACCGCGGAGGCGATCCACCGAGATGGCCTCGAGCTGCGCGGCTGGATCGCCAACTGCGTCGAACCGCCCGACACCAACGACGCCGCGCAGATCGAGACCCTCCAGCGCCGGCTGCGGGCGCCGCTGCTCGGAGTCCTACCGCACCAACCCGACGCCCTCCCCGAGAGACTGGCCGCCCACCTCGACGTGCGCCTCCTCCTCGGCACCAGCTGAGCCCGCAGCCCTGTGCTCGCCCCCGACCTGGGAGGAGCACGCCTGTGCGTCCCATGCGACGGACGCATAGGTCGCCGCCCATTCATGCGTTCCACGCATACCGAGCTCCGCTCAGGCTCTCAGCGCCGACAGCTCTCCGGGATCCGTGATCCCTGCCTCCAGGTTCGAGCTGTCCACTACCCCGAAGCTCGTGATGGGGCCGCCGTCCTCCGCCTCGCAGCCCACGGCGTTCATCAAGCCCGCAAGAGCTGCAGCCAGTCGTCGATCCGCTCCTGGTCGGCCTGGCTCATGTCGAGGCGCTTGAACGTCGCCAGGTCCTCGCTCACCAGATCGATGATGCTCTCGCCGCGCTTGACGCGGTGATCGGCTTCACCGCCTCCTCCGTCCGAGGAAAAGAGGCCGGTCAGGCCGTTGTAGACGTTCCGGGGGTTCGTCTCGGGCGCGTAAGGCTCCTGCGCCGCGGCGTAGGACAGAACGCCCTTCACGTTGTTGAAGGCGGTGCCCACGGAGAGGATCAGGGGGCTCTTGGAGCCTTGGTTGATTCGGCGAGCCACCTCGTGGTCGAGTGAGTGCGAGAGCGCCCGGTGACTGCCCTCGGTGTCGAGGCTGCAGGGGATGACCCGGGCGCGCAGGGCCGCGTCCCCCATGACCTCGGCGGCCATTGCCCGACAGGTGCGGGGGCAGGTGCCCCTTCTGCGCTCTCACTCGCTCGAGGGCCGGGCGGCGGAGGGAACTCTCTCCTCGGCCAGCATCTCCTTGGCCAGCATCTCCTTAAACAGCTCCCCGCCCCGCGGGCTCGGCCGCTCCACGACCGCCCAGCTCTCCCCGGAGCCGAGGCGACGGGGCGCCACCGCTCCGTCTCGCAAGGTCACCTCCACGAACCCTCGCTCCACGCGCACCTCGCTCCGAAACAGCTCACCCTGGAAGGCGCGCTCCACGGAGAACCGCGTCCCGAGTCCCCGGACCTCGAACGAACCCGCCCATACGACGAGCCCTCGCTCTACGTCGGGCGAAACATCGCACACCACCTGCCCCCGAACCAAATCCAGAGCGACGTGCTCCTCGGCGCTCTCGTCGATCTCGAACCGCGAGCGGGGGGCGAATTGCAGGCTCGATCCGTGTCCCCAGGTCATGGACAGACCTCCGCTCGCCATCGAACGCGGCGGGTCCGCCTCGCTCGAGCTCGCAGGCGGCGGCTCATTCTGCCGCAGGCTCATGCCAGCGGCGACGGCGACGGCGGCGACGCCCGCCGCGATGACGACGGCGGCGACGCCCCCCGCGAGGGAAGGGCCGAGCCGCCGGTCCCTCCTCGATCGCCGGTGTCGACGGGAGCGCTCCCTGACGGTCGGCGCGGGCACTCCCCGCGCCACGCCCGCCCAAAGTTGCGCGACGCGCGCATCCGACAGCTCGGGCTCGAAGTACGCCTTGGGTTCCGTTTCCCCGTGCACGACATTCGCCCGGAGGCCCTGCAAACTCGGGACCTGCCGCTCCGCCCGGCGCAACCTCCGCTGCGCGGTCGAGAGGCTCACGCCGAGCCTGCCGGCGAGCTCCTCGATGGTGAGCCCCTCCAGACGCCGCAACACGAGGGTGGCCCGCTCCTCCGCGGGGAGGCGCTCGATGTGCTCGTAGGTCCGCCGCAGGATCACGCGGACCTCCGGGGGCGCCGACGCCGCGATCAGCCCGTCGAGATCCGGTGGTGCGCTCCGCCAGAGCCCGACGCTGCGCCGCAGCCGCCGTCGACGCAGCCGCAGCACGGCGGTCCGCACCAGGATGCCCTCGAGCCACGTCGCGAACCCCTCGGTCGCCCTCGGGTCGCCGAGGCGCTGGAGCGCCTGCACGAAGCCGTCCCGGACGAGCTCGTCGACGTCCGCTCGGGTAGACGCCAGGAGGCGGTGAGCGAGCCCTGCGACCCTCGGCACGTGTCGCCGGAACAGCGCCTCCTGCGCCCAGGGCTCACCCGCGCGCGCGGCGCACACCAACACGGCGTCCCCTGGGGTCCTCTCTCGCTCGAAGGTCGGCGAGGAGGGCTCTCGTAGCAGTCGAACAACTCCCATGCGTACTCTCGGGAGCCCCCCTGCGCGGCCGCAGACAAAGACTCCACCCCTATCGGTACCCGCAGCCCCCCAATTCGGGTCACAGAACATTTTTTGACCCGATCCACGGACGAGCGGCGCCGGCATGGCGTCGACGAGCGTCAACGCCGCACCCGGCTGCGACGCGCCCAGCAGAGCGGCGCGCCAGCAGAGCACCACGCCCGACATCCCCCCACCTCCCGCGGAATTCGATTGACGTTTGGGTGGAAGGGTCGCATGGCGTTCGACCATGAGCGACGCCTCCGCGACCGCCTCTCCCCCCTTCGAAGACGTCAACAGCGAGGCGCCCCGGTTCGCCTGGTCCAACGATCCCGAACCCCACGCCGCGCGACGCCGTGAGATGCTCGCGAAGTACCCCGAGATCCGCGCCCTGTACGGCCCTTGCCCCCGCACGAAGTACGTCTGCCTGGCGCTGGTCGTCGCGCAGCTCGGCCTCGCCTATCTGCTGCGCGACGCGCCTTGGTGGCTCATGTTGCTGGCCGCCTACTGCGTCGGCGGGGTGATGAGCCAGGCGCTCCTGCTCGCCATCCACGAGCTGAGCCACAACCTCGCCTTCAAGAAGGCGTCGCACAACCGGATCTTCGCCGTCCTCATCAACCTCCCCATCGGCGTGCCCGTCGCGGAGACGTTCCGCTACTACCATCGGCTCCACCACCAGCAGCAGGGCGTCGAGGGCGTCGACACGGATCTGCCGACGGACCTCGAGGCGCGCTTCGCCCGGAGCGGCCCGCGCAAGGCCCTGTGGTTGATGTGCCAGGGCTTCGCCTACGGCCTGCGGCCGTTGTTCGTGCACCCGAAGCGCCCGAGCACGAGCGAGGTCGCCAACCTGGTCGTCCAGCTCGCCTTCAACGGCCTCATCGCCTACCTGTGGGGCCTACAAGCGCTCCTCTACCTGCCGCTGAGCACCCTGCTCGTCATGGGGCTGCACCCGATCGCGGGGCACTATATTTCGGAGCACTACGTCTTCCGGCCGGGACAAGAGACCTACTCCTACTACGGGCCCCTCAACCGGCTCACGTTCAACGTCGGCTACCACAACGAGCACCACGACTTTCCCTACGTCGCGGGCTCACGGCTACCCCACCTGCGGCGGCTCGCTCCAGAATACTACGACACCTTGATGCACCATGACTCGTGGACGGCCACGTTGTGGCGCTACGTGCGCGAGCCACGCCTGGGCGGTCATAGCCGCATCAAACGCGCAGGGCGCGGCGCTCCAGCAGAGCAGCGGTGACCGCCGACCAGTGACCGCGTCTGCGGCAGCCCATAGTTCGCTGTGCCCGGGTTTGACGCCCCTCGACTCCGTCGGCGATAACCGAACCCTCGTGAGCGAGCCACACACCGATGACGGCCCGTCACCTTCCCTGGTGGGCACCCTGGTGGCCCAGCGCTACCAAGTCGAGGCGCTGCTGGGATCCGGCGGTATGGGGGCTGTCTACCGTGCGCGCCACGTCCACATGCAGAAGGTGGTGGCCCTGAAGGTCCTCCACCGGGAGACGAGCGAGCGCCCCGAGGTCGTCTCGCGCTTCGAGCGGGAGGCCATCGCCGCGGGGCGCATCGACCATCCGAACGTCGCCGCAGCCACGGATTTCGGGCGCCTGGGGGACGGCTCCTTCTACCTAGTGCTGGAGTACGTCGCGGGGCAGAGCCTGGGGACCCTGCTCGAGGAGGAGGGCGCCCTGCCGCTCCCACGCGCCCTGGCGATCGCCGAGCAGATCGCTGCGGCCCTGACTGCGGCTCATCGCGCGGAGATCGTTCACCGAGACCTGAAGCCCGACAACGTCATGCTCCTCGACCCGGCGACGCGTAGCACCCGGCCCGAGGCGGACATCGTCAAGGTGCTCGATTTCGGGCTAGCCAAGCTGGAGCGCAAGGACGCGGACGCGACGCAGCTGACGATGATCGGCGCGATCTACGGCACGCCTCAGTACATGTCGCCCGAACAAGCGGGCGGCGGCGAGGTGGACGCGCGCGCGGACCTCTATGCCCTCGGGCTCATCTTGTACGAGATGCTCGCGGGCAAGCCGCCCTTCGCCGCCGAGCAGCTGATGCCCCTCCTCATCAAGCAGATGACGGAGGAGCCACCACCGCTGCCGGCCGACGTCCCACGACCGGTGCGCAAGGTGGTGATGAAGCTCTTGGAGAAGAAGCCGGAGGATCGCTTCCAGAGCGCCGAAGAGCTCCTCGTCGCGCTCCGGGAGCTCGGGAAGGCCGCCGCGACCCCCGACAGCGGCCGGGCGCGCCTCCCCTCCGTGACCTCCCTGCCCATGGTGCCCCAGGTCGTGGACAAGCTCGACGAGCTCTCGAGCAGCGCCCGCCAGGCCTCTCGCCCCGCGGTGGACTTCCTCCTGCGGGAGCTGCGCAAGCCGATCGAGATCGGCGGGCGCGCCGCGCCCCGCTGGCTGCCCTTGAGCGGGTTCCTCGTGCTCGGGGTCGTGGCGGCGCTCGTCGCCTTCTGGGGTGGAGAGTCGCCGACGGGATCGCTCCAGGGGGCTTCGGGCCCTGCGGACGCCGCCACGGAGGACGAGGACGATCCGCCCCCTCGCCGCAAGCCGGCTCAGCTCGATCCCGCCCTCCGCCAGGTGCTCGACGCGGCCAAGAACGGCTCGGACACGGCCTTGTACGCCCTGCAGCAGCGCGCCGACGCGGAGCGCTCGGTGGACGAGTGGCTCGCCCTGAGCCAGGCGCTCCTGATGCGCAAGCAGGTTCAGGCGGGGCTCGATGCCTTTGCCGGAGCTATCGCCGGGGACGAGCTCGCCCGCGAAGAGAAGGCTCTGCTCGGCGCTCTGCGACACCTCGCCGACGACGAGGCCCACACCGACGCCGTCCTCCAGTTCGTCGCGAAACACCTGGGTCCGATCGCCGGGGATTTCCTCTTCGACGTCTGGTCCAAGACCAGCGCCAAGACGCACGCGACCACCCGCGCCTTCGAGCTCCTCGGGACACGGGGCGTGCAGAAGCAGATGAGCGACTCCCTGCGCATCGCGCTCGATCTGCGGGCTGCCGAGAAGTGCGAGCAGTACGCGAAGCTCCTGCCCCGCGTGGAGCAGGTCGGCGACGAGCGCGCCCTCACGCCCCTTCGTGAGCTGCGCAGGGAGCGCGGCTGCGGCGACGGCGGCCGTGACGACTGTTATCCCTGCCTGCGCAAGGACAAGGCGCTCGACGCCGCCTACACCCAAGCAGCGCTCCGCAAAGCCCCGCAGTTCCCCCTCCTGCGCCGCTGGCGCTGGCGGGGCTGAGCCCGGCTCGCGCTGCGGGCCACCCTAGTCAGGGAGTCATTCAGCGTGGCGCGACCTGGGCGCGGTGCGACCAAGTAGGACCGAAGGAAAAACACCTGAGATCCGGCGGGCGCCGAGGTGGCGCGGCCACGCGGCCGCGTGCTAGAGGCGAGGAACCCCCTGCGATCGCGCGTCGCGCCCACGTCGCTCGATCCTCGATGTTCCCTCACGGATTCCCCCGGGCTGCTTGCTCGTCATGCCGGTTCGTCTCCTCTCCAGTGTCTTGTTGAGCGTGATCGCTAGCGCGGTCCTGATCGTGTCACTCCCCATCCCGGACGCAGGCGCCCGCCCCCGGCGTGAGCTGCCAGAGCGCTACAAAAAAGCCCCCTACGCGCTGATGTCCCTCTCTGTGGGGCACCCCAACGCCGGCTGGCAGGTGCGAGCGAGGAAGCTCCGGAACACGCGCTACTTGAAGGTTCGACCGAGCAGTGAAAAGCGCAGCTACGCGCACCCCGCGCTCGTCTTGATGCTCCAGCGCAGCGCGCAAGACATCGGCAAGATGGCGCCCGGCGTGAAGATGTTCGTGGGGGACCTCTCCTTCGAGCACGGCGGACCGATCTCGGGGCACCGCTCCCACCAGAGCGGACGCGACGCGGATCTCGCGTTCTACATGAGGGACAAGAACGGCAAGCGCGTCCCCTCTCCGCGCTTCGTCGCGTTCGACGGAGACGGCAAGGCCCGCGACGGCAGCGGCTACGTCTTCGACGACGAGCTCAACTGGCTGCTCGTGCAGTCCTGGGCCCGCGACACCCGGGCTGGACTCTCGCACATCTTCATCTCGCGGCCCCTCCGCCTGCGCCTGATCCGCTTCGCCCAACGCAACGCGCACTACCGCAAGTACCTGCCGCAGGCGCAGGCGCTGCTCAAGCAGCCCGAGCGGGGCGAGCCTCACGACGACCACTTCCACGTGCGCATCACGTGCCCGAAGGATCAAAAAGACATCTGCCGACCCAACCCGCGGTGACGCGCGCCGCGCCGGGGAAGCCAACTCCGCCTCGATGGTCAGCGCCCGAGGGATCGCGCTCCGCTGACGGTGCCGAAGGCGCCTCAGTAGCTCGCCCGGCTCGGCGTCCCAGGAGAGGACCCTGGGGAGGACGCCGCAGAGGCGGACGGCGGCCCAGCGGACGGCGGCCCAGCGGACGGCGGCCCAGCCTCGGACGAGAGCGCGCGGCTGACTCGCACTTCCATGCGACAACCATCCTCCGCGAGCACGCTCAGGCTCGCCCCCCGAGCCTCCAGATCCACCACACCGGAGAACTCGACGTGGGCGATCTCCGCGCCCGGGTGCCGATGGGCGAAGAGCAGCACGACCTGATCACCGTCACGCTCTTCCGCTCCCATGCTCATCAGCCGCAGCTCGGAGCTCGAGGTGGCGTCCAGCTGGCGCGTCTTACCCTGCGCGTTCACCACCCGGATGGAGACTGGAGCCCCTTTGTGATCGTCCGCGAACCCGGAGAGCACTGATTTCCATCGCCCGCGCGGCACCCGCCCCGCGAGCGGCCCGACGTGCTGCTGCCTCCCCATGCCGTCCCCCTCTCCTTCGAGCCCGGCCCCCGCCGTCCCCCTCCCAGGGTAGAGCGTAACACGTACCGGCCCGCGGGGCCCCGATGGGGGAGCCACGTCGGGGACGGCGTGTCCGGCTCGTCTCTTTCCGTCATGCTGGGGGCGATGGCGCGGGCTCTCCACGACGGGGGCGCTTCCCCCAGCGGGCCCTTGCCGGGACGGC
>JAEWOQ010000592.1 GCA_023460875.1 Pseudomonadota bacterium | reverse complement strand
CCCGCCGATCTCGGGTTTTGGCTTCGTTTCCGCTGCGCTCCGGTGCTCAAGTACCCACGTACGTTCCGCTCCGGTGCTCGCGAAAGCCTCGCCAAAAACCGGAGCTTGACGGGCGGCGCCCGCGCCTAAGGTATCGGGGATGCCAGGGCGCCTCTCCGCGAGCGGCGAGATGAAGTCGTCTAGAGTTTTGTCGGCCCGTCGACCGCTCGGGAGGCCTGGTGTATGGGAAACCCTTTGCTCCGGAAAGGCACTCCCTTGACTCAGCTATCTCCGCGCGGCGCTGCTGCCCTCGACGTCGACGTCGAGCCTACTGCGGCGGGTTCTGTTCCCACCTCCGAAGGTGCTGGCCGCGCGTCGTCGAGGAGCCTCCTCGCGCGTTGGCGCGCTTGGCTCAGCGCCGTCTTGAACGACCCCCGCGACCATGTCTTCGTCGAGCTCGGGCTCGCCATGACGGCTCTCCAGGTGCCCTTCGCCGTCGCTTTGTTCGCGTGGGGGAGCTTCAGCTGGTGGCTGGCCGTCGGCTACTGGGCGATCTGGGGCGTGCTCTTCTTCGATCGCTACATCCTGATGCTGCACTGTGTGTCGCATCGTCCGCTCTTTCGGAAGCGGTACCGGGCTCTCAACCACTACATCCCGGTGATGCTCGGGGTCCTCTACGGGCAGACCCCGCATACGTACTTCGGGCATCACCTCGGGATGCACCACAAGGAGAACAACGGCGGCGCGGATCTCAGCTCCACGATGCGCTACCAGCGGGACAGCTTCCTCGCCTGGCTCCGCTACTACCTGACGTTCCTCTTCGTGGGTCTCCCGCTCCTGGTGCGCTACCTCGTCCGCAAGAACCGCACGCGCCTCGCGCGCCGCGTCGCGTGCGGGGAGCTGGGGTTCTGGGCAGGGGTGGCGCTGCTCGGGGCCTTCGTGAGCGGGCAGGCGGCCCTCGTGGTCTTCGTGATCCCGGTGCTCGTGGTGCGCACCCTCATGATGATGGGCAACTGGACGCAGCACGCCTTCATCGACGCCGGCGACTCCGCGAGCCCCTTCAAGAACAGCATCACCTGCATCAACACCCGGTACAATCGCCGCTGCTTCAACGACGGCTACCACATCGTTCACCATTTCCGCCCGGCGCTGCACTACACGGAGATGGCCCAGGAGTTCGAAGATCGGAAGGAAGAGTACGGCCGCAACGACGCCGTGGTCTTCGATGGCCTCGACTACTTCCAGATCTGGCTGCTCCTGATGCTGGGCCGCTGGCGCCCCCTGGCCCGCGCCTTCGTGCGCTTGCCGGGAGCCCCCGCGCGCAGCGACGAAGAAGTGATCGCCTTCCTCGAGTCGCGCTTGTCGCCGATCGAGCCCTGAGCGCGCGCCGCTCGTGGCGTCGCTCGTAGGGTGGGCTCACCCTTGTTCGGCGTCCATCGCGGGCGCTCCCCCCGCCTTCCGCTGGCGCGCCGAGTCCGTGGGTGCTCGCGCCATAGGTACTCTGACCGCGACGCCCCCCCATCGTCAGCTCTCGTCAGCCTTCGGCGGGGAGGTCGGACGCGCTAAGGGGCACCTGCGCGGCGCAGGGGCACCACGAGAGCGCTACCTCTGGACGCCTCTGCGACGTCCTCTTACATCGCGCCCACGAGGGAGGGGATCATCGTTCACGGCGCACGCCTGCATGATATCCTTGAGGAATGCCCTTCCTTGAATCCCTCCTACGTGCTGGCCGGGGGCGCCGCGGCCAAGTGGGGGGTTGGCTCCTCATGTTGGCGGTGGCTGCCCTCTTGCCCACCTCGTGCCTGACCCCCGACTTCGACTTCAGCGTGCGGGACATCGGACCGGGGGGCAGCGGGCAGGGGGGCAGCGGGCCGTCGCCCGTCCCGCACTGCGAGAATCGGACCAAGGACGCGGACGAGACGGACATCGACTGCGGGGGCATCGACTGCCCGCCCTGCGCGCTGGGGCGGGACTGTCGCGCCGGCGGCGATTGCGTCAATGGCAGCTGCACGGGGGGCCGCTGCCAGTCTCCATCCTGCGTCGACGACCTGCGCAACGGCTCTGAGACGGACGTCGACTGCGGCGGCGCGGAGTGCGCCCCTTGCGAAGCCGGAAGGAAGTGCGCGAAGGCCGCGGATTGCGCGAGCGAGATTTGCAAGAGCGGCACCTGCGCGGAGGCGAGCTGCACGGATCGCGTGAAAAATGGCGGGGAGGTCGACGTCGACTGTGGGGGACCCTGTGAGGGCTGCGAGGTAGGCAAGGCCTGCGTGCTGGACGGCGACTGCAAGGCGCCGCCGGACGGCTCGGCGGTGGAGTGCGACGACGGCCGCTGCGCGCTGGTGTGTGCCTCCGGCACCGCGGACTGCAACGAGCGGGCGTCCGATGGGTGCGAGGTGAACATCGACGCCGACCTGAGTCATTGTGGTGGGTGCGGTGAGGTGTGTGCGCCGGCCGACGCGCAGGGTGTCTGCGATGAGGGCGTGTGTCGCATCGATTTCGACGGGGACGGCTGCGCCGCCGGCTTCGAGGACTGCGACGGCGACGCGAAGAACGGCTGCGAGGTGAACGTCACCGCGGACGGCGACAACTGCGGCGCCTGCGATCGGATCTGCGGCGGCAGCGCGCAGGCGAACGTGGCGTCGGCGAGCTGCA
>JAEWOQ010000591.1 GCA_023460875.1 Pseudomonadota bacterium | reverse complement strand
AAGAAGGCAAAGACGACCGCCAAGAAGGCAAAGACGACCGCCAAGAAGGCAAAGACGCCCGCCAAGAAGGGCCGGAAACGGACGGGGCGATGAACGTGCCGGCTCCGGACCTCGTGCGCTGCGAGCGCATCGATCAGGTCGCGTTGGTGACCTTGAATCGCCCGGACCGCCGCAACGCCCTGTCTCGGGCAGTGTTGCGACGCCTCGCGGAGATCGGCGCAGAGCTGAGAGGCGATCCGACGCTGCGCCTGGTCATCCTCACGGGCGCGGGGGATCGGGCCTTCTGTGCGGGCGCCGACCTGACGGAGCGGGCGCGCATGAGCGACGACGAGGTGCGGGGTCAGCTCGCGAGCTACCGCACCGAGCTCGCCTGGCTCTCCGATCCGGAGCTCCCCACCCTCGCCCTGTTGAACGGGGCGGCTTTGGGGGGCGGCCTCGAGCTCGCGCTCTGCTGCGACCTCCGCCTCGCCCACGCGAGCGCCATCCTCGGGCTCGTGGAGACCACCCTGGGCGTCATCCCGGGCGCTGGGGGTACCCAGCGTCTGCCTCGGCTCATCGGGATCGCGCGTGCCAAGGAGCTCGTGCTGCGGGCGCGGCGGATCGACGCGGCGGAGGCCCACCAGATCGGGCTGGTCCACGACGTGCTCCACTGTTCTCACGAGGAGCTCATCGAGCAGGCGTTGCTGTGGGCGCGGCCCCTGCTGGACGCCGCCCCCATCGCCACCCGCGCGGCCCTCGCCGCCCTCGACGCCTCCGTGGACGTGGAGCTCGACGTCGGGCTCCGCCGGGAGCTCGAGGAGTATGAGCGCTGCCTCACGAGCGAGGACCGCCGGGAGGCCCTCGACGCCTTCCGCGAGAAGCGCAAGCCGGTCTATCGGGGCCGCTGACGCAGCTCCGCGCGGCTCGCCGCCCGCGCTCCGCGCCCTCGGGGAGACTCTCCCGCGCGAAGGAGCGGAGCGAGAGCTCTGTGTGTGCAGGTGAGACATCCCAGGCCGCGCGCCGCCGTGCCTCCCCCCTACCTCTGCGCCCTACCTCTGCGCCCTGCCTCTGCGCCCTTCCTCGGCGCCCTGCCCCTGCGCTCGCCGCGGGAAGGCCCGCGCACGCACGCCGTAGAGACGTCCTGGACGCCCGCGTCCAAGTTGCGCCAACCGCTCGCTGCCCCGATGATCGCAGCTCGGCGAGGGACGGTCAGAGTGGTCTGGCGCCCGAGCTTCACCGCTTTCCTTGGAGATCCCCCATGAACCACAAGCTCCTCACCGCCGGCCTCGCCAGCCTCGCATTCTCCCTGGGCTCCGTCGCCCCGGCCCACGCCGGGATCGGCGCCTGTGGCGACATCCACGTCGAGGGCAATGCCCAGTGCCAGATCGAAGTCGAGGGAGGATGCACGGTCCAGTGCACGCCCTTGAACTTCCAGGCAGCGTGCGCCGCGGAGCTCCACGCCAGCTGCTCCGCCGAGTGCACGGGCAGCGCGTCCGTCGACTGCACGGGGAGCTGTGACATCGGGAGCTGCCAGGCGCGCTGCGAGGTCGACCCGGGGGACTTCAGCTGCGAAGGCGAATGCTCCGCCCAGGCGCAGGCCCACTGCGCCGGCGAGTGCCAGGCCGCCGCCGACAAGGGCAAGTGCGAAGCCAGCTGCAAGGCCACCTTCTCCGGCAGCTGTGAAGGGAGCTGTCAGGGGACGGCACCCACCGCCGATTGTCAGGCCCGCTGTGAGGCCAGCTGCGAAGGCAGCTGCCAGGCGGAGGCCAACGTCGAGTGCCAGGTGGATTGCCAAGCCAGGGCCGACGGGTTCGCGACGTGTGAGGCGCGCATGCAGGGAAGCTGCGAGGCCGCCTGCAGCTCTCCCGAAGGAGCCCTCTTCTGCGACGGGCAGTTCGTCGACCACGGGGGCAAGCTCAACGAGTGCATCGACGCGCTGGAGGCCTATCTGAAGGCCCACGTGGACGTCAGCGCCCGAGGCAGCGCCACGAGCGACTGCATCGGCAACGCCTGCAGCGCCAGCGCCGAAGGCTCCGCGGAGGCTAGCTGCAGCTACGGAGCGCTCCCTCCGCTGGGCTCGGGCTCGCTCCTGGCTGGTCTCGCCGCCGTCGGGATGACCTGGGTGCGGCGCCGCCGGCGCTGAGCCTGACTCGCTCAGCGGCGACACCCGGACCGGGTGTCCTCCGCGTGACCACGCCCGATGCCCGGCTCCCGAGGCCGAGGCCCGGCTTGCCGAGGGCCGCCGCTGGGGCGCGTCCCGTGCCCGCGCGTACTTTTCAAAGGACGCGAACGGTGGGAGAGGAGGGCATGCCCGACTTTCCCGCCGACTTCGTTTGGGGCGCAGCAGCCGCTGCCTATCAGATCGAGGGTGCCCACGACCTCGACGGTAAGGGGCCCAGCGTCTGGGACGCGTTCTGCGAACGCCCCGGGGCGATCTGGAACGGCGACGACGGGCGCGTCGCCTGCAATCACTACCGGCGCTACGCGGAGGACGTCGAGCTGCTCGCCACCCTGGGCGTCGACGCGTATCGCTCGAGCGTGAGCTGGCCGCGCGTGCTGCCCGAGGGTACGGGCACGCCCAACGAGCGGGGCTTGGAGTTCTACGACCGCCTCATCGACGCGCTGCTCGCTCGAGGCATCGAGCCATACGTCACCCTCTTTCACTGGGACTATCCCCTCGCGCTCTTCCAGCGAGGCGGGTGGCTCCACCCGGACAGCCCGCGCTGGTTCGCGGAGTACACGGAGCTCCTGGCGCGGCGCCTCGGCGATCGGGTGAAGCAGTGGCTCACCCTGAACGAGCCCCACGCGTTCATCGAAGGGGGCCTCCGCGATGGACGACACGCCCCCGGGCTGACCCTCCCCATCGCCGAGGTCGTCCGCGCCGGACACCACGCGCTGCTCGCCCACGGCCACGCCGTCCGCGTGCTCCGGAGCCTCGTGCCGGGCGCCCGTATCGGCTGCGCGCCGGTGCTCGTCGCGGCAGCGCCAGCGACCCCCTCCGCCGCCGACGTCGCCGCCGCGGAGCGCTGGACCTGGCAAATGCCTCACACCCGCCTGCGCGTGAGCAGCTGGTGGATGGACGCGATCTATCGAGGCCACTACCCCGAAGACGGCCTGCGCGCCCTCGGTCGCGCCGCGCCCCGGGTGAGCGCCGGGGACTTCGATCTGATCGCGCAGCCCCTCGACTACTTCGGCTGCAACCTCTACGACGTCGTGCGCGTCCGGGCGGGCGCCGAGGGCGAGCCCGAGGAGGTGCCCTTCCCGCAGGGCTCCCCGCAGACGGCCTTCGGGTGGCCCGTCACTCCCGAGGGCATGTACTGGGGTCCCCGCTTCGCCCACGCCCGCTATGGCTTGCCCGTCCTCATTACGGAGAACGGCATGTCGAACCGCGACTGGGTCGCCCTGGACGGCGCCGTGCACGATCCCGAGCGCGTCGATTTCCTGCGCCGTCACCTCGCGGAGCTCGCCCGCGCCGTCGCGGACGGCGTCCCGGTGCTCGGCTATTTCCACTGGTCCTTGCTGGACAACTTCGAGTGGAACCACGGCTATCGGGAGCGCTTCGGGCTCGTGCACGTGGACTACACGACGGGCGCCCGCACGCCCAAGGACTCGGCGCGCGCCTACGCCGCTCACATCGCCGCCCAGCGCAGCGCACCGGCTGCTAACTAGGCAAACCCGGCGCCCACGCGGTGGCTGACGCGCCGCAGCAGGGGAAAGTACACGCGCTCCGGGAAGTCGTAGGCAGGACGCCTCGCGCCCCGTTCATCCCTTTACGCACAGGACCTGCTTCAGGGTGTGCACCACCTCGACCAGATCGCGCTGCGCCTCCATGACCGCGTCGATGTCCTTGTACGCCATGGGCGTCTCGTCGAGGACGCCCGCGTCCTTGCGGCACTCCACGCCCTCCGTGGCCCGCACGTGGTCCTCGACGGTGTAGAGCTTCTTCGCGGCGGTGCGGGTCATCACCCGCCCCGCGCCGTGGCTGCAGCTGTGGAAGCTCTCCGGGTTCCCCTTGCCTCGCACGATGTACGAGCGCGCCCCCATGCTCCCGGGGATGATCCCCAGATCGCCCGCCCGCGCCCGCACCGCGCCCTTGCGCGTCACGAGCACGTCAGCCCCGTAGTGGTGCTCCCGCTCCACGTAGTTGTGGTGGCAGTTCACCGCCTCCTCCGTGATGGTGAACGCGGGCAGTCCCACGCGCCCGAGCACACCGAGCACCGCGGCCATCATCGTCTCCCGGTTTCGACGGGCGAAGTCCTGCGCCCAGCCCACCGCCTCGATGTAGTCGGCGAAGTGCTCGGAGCCCTCCGAGAAATAGGCGAGGTCCTTGTCCGGCACGTCCGCGTGCCAGCGCTGCAGGTCCTTCTTCGCCAGCTCGATGAAGTAGGAGCCGATGCGGTTGCCGATGCCGCGCGACCCGCTGTGCAGCATCACCCAGACCCGGTCCGCCTCGTCCAAGCAGAGCTCGATGAAGTGGTTCCCCGTCCCCAGCGTGCCCAGGTGGTTCACGGTGTTGGCCTGGCCGACCTTCGGGTGCTTGTCGACGAGCGCCCGGAAGCGCGGCTCCAGGCTCCGCCACGTCGACGCGACGTGCTCGGGCACGCGCCCCCAGGATCCGCGATCGCCGCGCCGGCCGCTGGACGTCCGCCCGTGGGGGACCGCCTTCTCGATCGCCGCGCGCACATCCGCCAAGCTGTCCGGCAGATCGCTGGCCGTCAGGGTCGTGCGCGTCGCCATCATGCCGCAGCCGATGTCGACGCCGACCGCCGCCGGGATCACCGCGCCCTTCGTCGCGATCACGCTGCCGACGGTCGCTCCGATCCCCACGTGGACGTCGGGCATCGCCGCGACCCACTTGTGCACGAACGGCAGCGCCGCCACGTTGGCGAGCTGCTGGCGCGCCTTGTCGTCCATCGGCACGCCGCGCACCCACGCCTTGACCGGCTTCCCCCCCGTCTCCAACACCTCGTAGCTCCGCTCGTCCATTCGTTCCTCCTTCCTTTCGTACGCTGTGGGCCCCGCCGCGTCGACGATCCTCCAAAGGCCGCGACGTCCCCTGGCGCAACCTGGCCCGCCCACCTCAGGGACTTCGGCGCCGCTTTGTTGCGCGGGACCACGTTGGCGGCGGGGCCACGCATCGACACGGACACCGGCGCTCCAGAGCGCGCGCTGCTCCGCGCGTCGTGGAGCAGCGCGGCGCGCTAGGTGGGGCAGCGGCGCGCTGGGCGGGGCAGCGGCGCGCTGGGGGGGCAGACGATGAGCTCGGAGAGCGACTCCTGGGCGACGTCGAGGAGCTCGATCTCTGGCGCGGCTCGGCGCGAGCTCAGAGCTCGAGGGTCATGCCCTCTTTCGCCACGATCGCGCCGCTCCAGGTCTCGCGGGCCTGGACCGCCACCCGATCCATGAAGTCGTCTTCATGGTCTGGGTCATGGTGAAAGATGGCGAGCTGCTTCACGTTCGCCGCCCGACAGAGGCGCACGGCCTCCTGCCAGGTGGAGTGTCCCCAGCCCACCTTGGCGGGGAACTCGTCGTCCGTATAAGTCGAGTCGTAGATGACGATGTCGGCGCCTTCGATCAGCCCCAGGACGTTCTGATCCGGCTGATTTGGGACGTGCTCCGTGTCCGTCACGTAACACACGGCGCGCCCCCCGTACTCGATGCGATACCCTGTGGCGTTGTTCGGGTGATTGAGAGGCGCGGTGCGCACCCTCAAGTTGCCCGGGAGCGAGAACTCGTCCCCCGCTCGGAAATCCTCGAAGGAGAGGTCCGCCTGCATCGCCTCCAGGGGCACGGGGAACGTGGGCTGCATCATCTGCCCCGCGAGCACCTCCTTGATGGAGCCGCCCTCCAGGTGCCCTGCCATGATCGTGGCGCTGAAGTCCTTACTGAAGCCAGGGCTGAAGAAGGGGAAGCCGTTGATGTGATCCCAGTGACTGTGGGTCATCAGGAGCCGCGCCCGGCGCACGCCGTCCTTCATGAAGCTGTGGCCGAGATTGCGGATACCCGTGCCCGCGTCGAGCACGATGCGCTCGTCTCCGGCGAACACCTCCACGCAGCTCGTGTTGCCGCCATAGCGCACGTGGTTCGGTGAAGGGCAGGCGATGCTCCCGCGCACCCCCCAGAAACGAAGCCCGAAAGCCATCAGCAGCCCTCCGATGATGCTCGGACGCGCCGGCGAGGAGAGAGGAGGGCCTCAGCCATGCAGCTCATGCCAGCCCTAGACCCTGGGCTAGTTGCCGGTCCTTGTCAACGGCTCTTCCCGGAGATGTCGAGGTGTTGTCGGCAGTTACGGGCCTGATTACGGAAGTGTGCAGGGGTGCGCGTCCCTGTGGAGAAACTCTGCCGTCGGAGAAACCCTGCCGTTGGAGAAACTCTGCCGCGGCCATCACGCGGCGCGGCGATTCAGTAAAGTTGAGGCATGCTCTGGGTTGGCATGAAGACCCCTCCCGACGGGCCCCCTCCCGCGGCCCAGCGCGACGCCAGCCCCCCTCCGACCTCCCCCGCCGGACCGAGCTCTGCTGTCCAGGACGCTGTCCAAGGCGCTTCCGCGGCCGCAGCCCCCACGACCCTCACCGAACCGAGATCCCCCGCCCCGGAGTCTGCGACGCGAAGCCCGTCGAGCCCGCCGGAGGGCGAGCGCGCCAGCCTCTACCCCGAGCCCGCGGAGACACGCCTGGAGCGCCTCGAGCTCCTGCATCGCGTCGGTCTGGCGCTGTCCTCGGAGCGCCACCGCGGTCGCCTGCTCGAGACCATCTTGGAGGAGGCGCAGCGACTCTGCCACGCGGACGGCGGCACCCTCTATCTCCGCACCGACGACGATCGGCTGGCCTTCGAGATCCTGCGCAACGACTCCCTCGGCGTGTGCCTCGGCGGCACGACGGGCGACTCCATCGATCTGCCCCCCATCCCCCTCCTCGACGAGGCGGGGGCGCCCAACTTGGCCAACGTCGCGAGCGCCGCCGCCAACTTGAAGCGCTCCGTGCACATCCCCGACGCCTACGACGCCGAGGGCTTCGACTTCTCCGGCACGAAGGCCTTCGACCAGAGGAACGGGTACCGCAGCAAGAGCTTCCTGACGATCCCGCTCATCAACGGCGAGCGTCGCGTCATCGGCGTGCTGCAGCTCCTCAACGCCCAGGACCCCGTGACGGGCGAGGTCATCCCCTTCTGCGGCGAGCACAAACGCACCGTCCAGGCGCTGGCCGCGCAGGCGGGCCTCGCCCTCGACAACAAACTGCTCTTGGAGCAGCAGAAGGTCCTGCTCGAGAGCTTCATCAAGCTGATCGCCGCGGCCATCGACTCCAAGAGCCCGTACACGGGCGCCCACTGCGAGCGCGTCCCAGCGCTCGCGGAGATGTTGGTGAGCTCCCTGTGCGACACGACGGCGGGCCCCTTCGCCGACTTCCAGCTGGACGACGAGGAGTGGTACGAGCTGCGGATCGCAGCCTGGCTCCATGACTGCGGCAAGGTGACGACGCCCGTCCACGTCATGGACAAGGCGACGAAGCTGGAGACCATCAGCGACCGCATCGAGCAGGTCCGCTCCCGCTTCGCCGTCTTGGAGCGGGACGCCAAGATCGCCTCCCTCGAAGCGATCGCCGCGGGCACCCCGCGCGCGGAGGCCGAGGCCACCTATGAGGCAGAGGTGCAGCGTCTCCGGGACGATCTCGCCTTCCTCGAGCAGGCGAACGTCGGCGGTGAGTTCCTACCACCCGACAAGCAGGGGCGCATCGCCGCCATCGGTCGCCAGCGCGTCCGCCTGCTCGACCAGGAGGCGCCGCTACTCAGCGACGACGAGGTCGAGAACCTGTCCATCTCGCGCGGGACCTTGACCCACGCGGAGCGGCTCATCATCAACGGCCACATGGTGCAGACGGTGAAGATGCTGGAGGCCCTGCCCTTCCCGCGGCACCTCTCGCGGGTCCCCGAGTATGCCTGTGGTCACCACGAGAAGATGGATGGCACGGGCTACCCGCGCGGCATCTACGCGGGAGACATGAGCATCCCCGCCCGGGCCATGGCGATCGCCGACGTCTTCGAGGCGCTGACCGCGGACGACCGCCCCTACAAGAAGGCCAAGAAGCTGAGCGAAGCCATGCGCATCATGGGCTTCATGAAGGTCGACAACCACCTCGACCCGGATCTCTTCGATCACTTCGTGCGCTCCGGGGTCTACCGCGCATACGCCAAGAAATTCCTGGCGCCCGACCTGATCGACGCGGTCGACGAGGAGGCGCTCCTCGCCTTGCGCCCGAAGCCCTTCGAGCTGCCCCCCGTAGCCGAGCGCGAGCGCCGCCTCTCCGAGCTCCTCCCCGAGTACTCGTCGTGAGCGGCGGGTGAGCGCGCCATGACGGCAGGCTACGTCGTCCTCGCCTTGGGCGCCCTCCTAGCGCTCCTCGTCATGGCACGGGATCGCTGGGGCGCGCTGCTCGGGGTGGGGGCGGCGCTCGGCGCCGTCGTGCTGGGCCTCTCCGCGACGACGACACCGCGCCCCCCGAACCCCGCGCAACCCAAGGTCGACCGGGGAGACGAGTTCGTCGGCTCCGCCGCCTGCGTCGGTTGCCACGCGGCCGAGCACGACAGCTGGTCACGATCCTATCACCGCTCGATGACCCGGACCCCGAACGCTGAGAGCGTGGCGCCGCGGCTGCCCGCGCGCCTCGAGCTGGACGGGCGCACCTATGAGCTGACGCGCCAGGCGGCGGGCACCATCGAGGTGCATGGCCCCGATCTGCACCGCTGGGCGGCGTTCGTGGCGGACGTGGCCCAGCGCGTGGGCCCGGGCGATCGAGCCACGGC
>JAEWOQ010000590.1 GCA_023460875.1 Pseudomonadota bacterium | reverse complement strand
TGCCCCTGGTGCGTTGGCGCGGGCGCCGGGCCCGCGCGCGCCAGTGAGCGCGAGCGGTCTCTGGGGGGGGAGAGGGACCAGCGCTGGTCACGAGGGCCAGCGCGTGGCACATCGGTGTCGCCGTGATCAGCGATGGAAGCACCCTCGACACCCCCCTGAAGGCCGAAGCCGCCCCGTCCGGACCCGTCAGCACCGGCCGCCTCGGGGAGCTCTGGCTGGCGGGGCTCGCGTATACGATCCTCGTGATCCTGTTCGGCGCCGTCGTGCGGATCACTGGGTCGGGGGCGGGCTGCGGTCAGCATTGGCCCACCTGTCAGGGTGACGTCGTTCACCTGCCACAGAGCGTCGAGACCGTGATCGAGCTGACGCATCGGCTCACCTCCGGCCTCAGCATGGTCGTGGTGTTCGGGTTGGCGTATCTCTCCTTCAAGCGCGTCCCTGCTCCGCACCCGCTGCGCCGCGCTGCGGTGGTGGCGGTGGTGCTCATGTGGGTCGAGGCGCTCATCGGGGCCGCGCTCGTGCTGCTGCGGCTCGTGGGGGACAACGACTCCTTCGCCCGCGCGGTCATCATGGCGCTGCACCTGGTGAACACCCTGGCGCTCACCGGAGCGATGGCCTGGGCGGCGCTGCTCGGGAGCCGCCCGACGACGGTGCGCGTCGACTGGAGGGCGGCGGCCGTCAAGCCGCTGCTCGTGGGCACGGTGGGCATCGGCGTCGTGGCCGCCGCCGGCGCGGTGACGGCCCTGGGAGACACCCTCTACCCCGCCACGGCCGGGGTCACCGAAGCGATGTCCCAGGCGGGAAGCGCAGGTGCCCACTTTCTCGAGCGGCTCCGCGGTGCCCACCCGCTCCTGGCGGTGGCCGTGAGCGGGCTGCTGCTGTGGCTGGGGCCGGATCTGGCTGCGCGCTCTGGTTCTCCGGCGGGGGCTCCTCCGGCGGGCGCGTCCGCAGGGGAGGGGGTGCGGTGGTCCCGCGCGCTCACGATCACCGTCTACGGGCAGCTCGGGATAGGGCTGCTCAACGTCTGGCTCTCCGCCCCCGGCTGGATGCAGGTCGTGCACCTGTTCGCGGCTCTGATCCTCTGGCTCTGTTGGGTCGGCCTGGGGTTCGTCGCCCTGCAGCGCCCTGGCTGAGGATCTCTGGACAGGCCCTCGGGGACGGATCAAAGAAGAGGAGCACATGGGCAGCGTCGTCGATCTCGCCGCCTTCCTCGGGTCCCATCGGCGTGTCCTCGTGCTGACCGGTGCGGGCTGCAGCACCGCCTCCGGCATCCCGGACTACCGCGACGAGCACGGAGCCTGGAAACGACGGCAACCCATCACCCTCGAGGAGCTGCTGGGCAGCGACCTGGTGCGTCGTCGCTACTGGGCGCGCAGCCTGCATGGCTGGCAGCACATGGGAGCGGTCCGCCCCAACGCCGCGCACCACGCCCTGGCCGCCCTCGAGCGGCGAGGGAGTGTGTCGCTGCTGGTGACGCAGAACGTGGACGGGCTCCACCAGCGTGCGGGCAGCCGCGAGGTGCTGGACCTGCACGGAAATCTCGGTGAGGTGCTGTGCCTGAAGTGCGATTACGCCACGTCCCGTGAGGAGCACCAGATCACGCTCGCCGCCCTGAACCCCGAGTTCCTCGAGCTGAGCGGGCGAGTCGCCCCCGACGGCGACATGGACCTGGACGGCGCCAGCTACGATACGTTTCGTGTGCCGGGCTGCCCCGCCTGCGGCGGGGTGCTCAAGCCGGGCGTGGTCTTCTTCGGCGAATCGGTGCCCAAGGCTCGGGTGGAGCGCGCCTATGCCGCCCTGGAGAGCTCGGACGCGCTCTTGGTGGTGGGTTCGTCGCTGATGGTCTTCTCCGGCTACCGATTCGCTCATCGGGCGGCGCGGCGGGGCGTGCCCATCGCGATCCTCAACCGCGGCCGGACCCGCGGGGACGCCCTGGCGAGCCTGAAGGTCGAGGCGGAGATCGGCGAAGCGCTGGGCGCCGCCGTCTCGACCTTGGGCGCCGAGGAGCCCCTTGGAGTAGAGTCGGGCCATGTCCGTGGTCGATCAGGTGGCCCAGTGGGCCGATGAACGTTTCGAGGCAACCGTCGAGGAGCTCTGCGGCTACCTCAGGATCCCGGCGATATCTTGCGAGCCCGCCCACCACGACGATGTGGCGCGCTTGGCCGTGCAAATCCGCGCGGAGCTAGCTGCGTTGGGCTTCTCGGCGCACGTGAGAGAGCTGCCCGAGGCGCTGCCTCTGGTCGCCGCCGAGCGCCGCTGCGCCCGGGAGGATGCTCCGACGGTCTTGGTGTACGGTCACCTCGACCTCCAGCCGGTGCGAGGCGAGGCGTGGTCCACGCCTCCTCACGAGCCGACGCGCCAAGGAGAGCGGCTCTACGCGCGGGGCGCCGCCGACGACATGGGGGGGTGGGTGTCCCACGTCGCCTGCTTCAGGGCGTGGCTGGCGGTGGCGGGCGATCTGCCCGTCCACGTGAAGCTCGTCATCGAGGGGGAGGAGGAGATCGGCTCACCCAACCTCGAGCGCTTCATGGACGCGTTCCCTGAGGATTTCGAGGCGGACGTGATGGTGCTCACCGACTGCGAGAACCCCTCGACGGAGATCCCGGGGCTCACCACGTCGTTGCGGGGCCTCTACGAGGTCGAGCTGTCCTGTGAAGCGCTGTCCTCCGACGTGCACTCGGGGTTGTGGGGCAACATGGCGCCCGACGTCGGCAACGCGCTCATGAGCCTGCTGGCGCGGCTGGTGGACGAGGACGGTCGCATGCGCCTCGGGCGCCAAGACGTGTCCGAGAGCTGGCGGAGGAAGGCGGAGGCCATCCCCCTCACCCCAGAGGTGATCCGGAGCGGCGCTCACCTGCTCGGCGGGGTGGACCCCCTGCCGCTCCGGGGGCGGCCTGCGGCGGAGTGGCTCTGGCGACAACCCGCGGTGACCCTCCTCTCGACGACCTTGCCGCACCCCGATGAGCACAAGAACGCGCTGCGGAGCCGGGCTTCTGCGACCCTGTCGATCCGCGTGCCCCCGGGCATGACCCACGACGAGATGCGGTCGCTGCTCGAAGCAGAGCTCCTCGTCGACCCCCCGGGCGGAGTGCGGGTCACCCTCGTGGACCGTCCGGGGCGCGCCGACAGCTGGCTGTACACCCCGGAGGGGCCCGCCTTCGAGGCGGCGGATCGGGCGTATGAGCGGGCCTGGGGCAGGCCCCTGGTGCAGATCGGCATCGGCGGCTCGATCCCCTTCGTGGCGTTGTTCGGGCGGCGCTATGCGCACCTGCCGCTCCTCCTCAACGGGGTGATGGATCCCGAGACGGGCGCCCACGGTCCCGACGAGTCCCTCCACCTCGGGGTGTTCCGCAAGGCAATCCTCGCCAATGTCTATCTCCTCGATGAGCTCTCCAGGCTCCCCGTCGGAGCGTGAGCTGCGCCCGCGCTGCGCCCGCTTGGCGCAGCGCGCCTTACGGGAGGGCGGTGGCGAGAATCCAATGTTGGAAAAATGCCAGCGCGGCGCTGTAAGGCGATGTGCTGTGGTGTAATCGGACAAATTACTATGCGGGCCCTTTACTGAAGAGGGGTCTGCGATAATGATGGGGAAGTCTGCCGGAACGACCTGCTCGGTTGCACAGCGCCGATCCTGCCTGGCTTCCCGATCATGCCCAGCCCCCTGAAGTGGACCTACTCCGATCTGCTGCGCTCCGCAGAAGACCGGGGGAGCGTGCGCAGCCTCGCGCTGGCGGAGATCGACGTAGTCTTTCAGCCAATCGTCGACCTCGCGACGGGGCAGGCGTTTGCCTACGAGGCCCTCGCGCGGTGCAGTCGCGAGGAGTTCCCCTCGCCCGTCCAGCTGTTCGAGCGCGCGGAGGAGGAGCGCTTCTGCGGGCGCCTCGGCCGTATGATCCGCGAGGTCTGCTTCTCTCGTTTCCCAGCGGGTACTCTGTTCATCAACCTGCACCCGCACGAGCTCGGGGAGCGCTGGCTGGTGCGCCCGGACGATCCCATGTGCTTCCACGACGGGGCCGTCTACCTGGAGATCACCGAGGCGGCGGCGCTCGAACATATGGATGTGACTCGACAGATGCTCCTCGAGCTCAAGGGGCGCATGAACGCCCGGCTCGTGGTCGACGACTTCGGCGTGGGCCACTCGGACCTCTTCCGCGTCCTGGAGCTCGAGCCCGACGTCGTGAAGCTCGATCGGTCTCTCGTGAGCGACGTGGACCGGGATCCGCTCAAGGCGGCGCGCCTCGAGTATGTCATCGACCTGTGCACCGAGCTGGGCGCCCTGGTCGTCGCCGAGGGCATCGAGACCGTGGAGGAGCTCCGCACGGTGCGCGCCTGCGGCGCACCCTTGGGTCAAGGCTACTTGATGGGGCGGCCCACGTTCCCCGCCGCCGGGGCGGCGTGGGACGATGAGTGGCTCGCCTACGTGACGCGGCGGAGCCGCCGCCCCATCGCCATGGACGCGGATCCCTGAGGGGCTCGCACCTCAGCTCAGCGCCGCGAGAAGCTCGGCGTCGGGGCGGGGCTGAGCGCCCGGGCGAGAAGCTACCCAGGCGGCATATCGACATGCCCGATCGAGCGTGAGGGCCAGGGGCGTGCCGAGGCACAGCTCCAGGGCTCGCGCCCCCGGCTGGTCTCGACCGACGCGGCTCACGAGCAGGCTCTCACACCCCAGCTACGCCGCGTCCCACCCCAGCTCACCCCAGCTCACGACGCGGGGTCTCGCTGAGCCCGAGGTTGCGGCCATCACCCCCGCGTACTAGGCCGGCGGCCCCATGGCTGTCGACGTGTTGGACGTGCTCGCCGTCATTTTCGGCATCCTGTTCACGATCCGAAAGCTCGATGCCAGCCGGCGAGAGGCGCAGGACTACCCCCACGTCGAGCCCGGCGCCTTCGAGGCGTGGCGGCGGCGGGAGAGCGGGATTTACTCCGTGGGGAGTCTCGCGTGCTTCCTCAAGGTCGTGCTCGACGTCGGCTTTCTCCTGCTGGTGGCCCCCGGGCTCGCCCCGGGGCTCGTGCGCACCGTCGGGGCGATCATCGATCTCGCCTGGCTCGTGGTCCTCACCGTGACGTTGGTGCGAGCCAGCGCTGTTCGTAAGGAGCGTCGACGTCTCGACATCGTCCTGCGTTGACGTCTCCGTGCCTTGCCCCGGCCGGGCGCACCATGGAGTCTTGCAGGAAGGCTGCACGACTGCGCCGCGTAGGTGAGCGAGCATGTCCCTTCAGGAAGCCCACGTGATGGGCATATTGCTCGCTCGCTTGTTGAACCCCGGCTCCCCACCGAGCTCAGGGCCCCTCGACACCACCGGAGGGCCCGCCGTCAACGCTCGGCGCGGCGCTCGAGAGGCTTCGGGTCGGGGGGGTGCGTGTCGGCGGGCCGCTCGGCCAGGCAGCGATCGATGCCCTGAACGAGCGACTCTTCCGCCTCGCGCGGCAAGCGGGGCTTACCCATCACGTCCACGAACAGACGATCCCAGGTGACCCCCAGCAGGTCCTCCCCGCGATTGTTGAAGGACAGCCAGACGAACAGAGCCCGCCCCTTGATGTGCTCGAAGGGCACGCCCGCGCCGCGACCCTGACGCCAGGCGCGGGAGTCGCTGCTGTTGTTGCGGTTGTCTCCGAGGACCCAGACCTCCCCCTCCTCGACGCGGTAGGGGCCCTGGCGCAAGACCCGGCGGGAGCTGAACCCCTCCTCCTCTTCGGGGGGCTCGTCCTCGAACAAGGTCAGGTAGGAGTAGTCCCCGAGGAACTCCACGTAGAGGCCGCCTTGCTTCACGTAACCGGGCTCCCCCTCGTCGAACTCGTAGCTCCCGACGCGGCAGCGGGGCACCTTCCAACCGTTGATGATGGGGTGTCCGCCTTCCACCTCGAGCACGTCCCCGGGCAAGGCGATGACTCGCTTGATGAAGTCCTGCTTCGGAGCCCGGGGGTTCGGATCCGGATACTCGAAGACGATCACGTCGCCCCGCTTCGGGGGCATGTCGGGCAAGAGGCGCGTCTTCGTGAAGGGGATGTTGGGGCCGTAGGCGAACTTGTTGACGAAGATGTGATCCTGGATCTGCAGGGTTGGCAGCATCGAGCCGCTGGGGATCTTGAACGCTTCGATCACGAAGGCTCGGAGCAACAGCGCCACGCCCACCGCGATCAGGATGGACTCGGTGTACTCCCGCAGCTCGCCCCGCTGCCAGCGGGCGAGGTGCTTGTCCACGAGCTCGGCGGCGCGCTGGTGGTCTTCCTCGAAGGTCGCTCGATCGAAAGGCTCCGCCGCGAGGGAACCCTCGAGCCGCGCCAGCGCCTCTGCCAGGGCGTCCCGGTGCTTGGCGGGGACGTCGCGCTGCACCGCTTGCTTGTGCTTGCGCAGGATCCGGCGGGCCTCGTCGAGCAGGTGCCCCGCGTGCTCGTACTCCCGGCGCAGATCCGTGGGCAAGCCGGGTCGCCCGGCGACGCCCATGCTGTCCGCCCACGGCAGGGAGTGCCGGAAGTGGTACAGCACCATCTCGTACAGCGTGAAGAAGACGATGATCGCCGGGACCTTCTGATCCTGGACGAACCAGCGGAAGCGACCGAAGCCTCCGCTGGGAATGGCGTCTTCACCCGCGCCGAGGACCCAGACCGTCGCCGTCGCGAGAGCCAAGGGAACGGCGAAGAACCACAGCGGCCAGAAGACGTACCGGTAGAGTTTGGCGTTCACGAGACAGGTCCGGGACGGACCCTACTCGTCGGGTATGGGGTGGGCAAGATGGGTCCGCGCCCGTGGAGCAAGAGCTCACGGGGCGTCGCCGACTTGCACCAGGTAATCCACCTTGGCCCCCGAAGCCGACGCAGGGCCGGTGGTGCCTGCGGCAGAGGAATTGTCGATGAGGAGGAAATACTCTCCCTCGGGGAGGGGGATCTCCGCGCGCAGGGGCGCCGCCGACGTCAGCTGAGCGGCGAAGGCGGGGTGAGCAGCGAGCGGCACCGCTCCCGGGCTGGTCAGGTAGCGCTCCAGCATCGGGCTCACGTTGCGCGCGTGCAGGAGCGCCACGTCCACGGCTGCCACCCCGTCGAGCTTCATCGTGAGGCTGAGCGCCTGACCCGAGTCGTCGACCCGGAAGCGACCGACGTAATCCTGCTGCTCCTGGTAGATCTCCGTGCGGCCGTTGTCGATGGTGCGGCGGGGGGAGGACACCACCGTGTACGGTCGGAAAGGCCTCTCCCCCGGGGGCACCAAGCCGAGCTCGAAATCCATGTGCCCATCCTGATCGTAGCGGATGACCGTGAACCCGCGGCGCAGCTGCCCGTCCACGATCGCCCGCCCGACCCGGTTGGCGTCGACCCCGCTCGCCTGCGCCGCCGCGGTGGTG
Organism: Pseudomonadota bacterium; assembly: GCA_023460875.1. Taxonomy (GTDB): domain Bacteria; phylum Myxococcota_A; class Polyangia; order Polyangiales; family Polyangiaceae; genus NIC37A-2. The sequence continues at coordinate 8,007 of JAEWOQ010000590.1, read as the reverse complement.
GCGCTCGCCTCCGTGAGCAGGAGCTCGAAGTCGCTGGCGTCCACCTTCTGGGCGCGGAAGTAGACGTACATGGAGTCGTCGTGCAGCCGAAAATCCGGGGATAGCTCCACGAGCCCCCGCGTGCGGAACCCGATCCGCCCCGTGAGGTTCGTCCAGGCGTACCCCCGCCCGCTGAACTGGACCACCAAGGTGTTGCGCTGGGCCTCGTCGAACACCTGCGACTGACACCCCTCCGCGAAGAAGCGCCCCATGACGGGTTGATCGTCGTGGAGCTTGAGGGAAGCGCCGCGCTCCATCATCTCCTTGCAGAACTGACTCAAGCCGAACCGCAGGATATCGAAGCGGAGAGTGCGGTTGGAGGGGTTGTTGACGACCCCCTGGCCCACGATCCCGACGACGGAGCCGCCGAGCTGCTCTTGGCTGGCGCAGCTGGTCAGCGAGGAGCTCGCGCCGAGCAGGGCGATCGCCCACGACGCGCGGGGGATCCAGCGCCGGTATCTCGACAGACCAGCCCGGACCAGGGAGCGCGAGCTCTGGGATCGCCGTGCGCGCGCCGAGGCGGCTCCAGGCGGCTGAGAGGTGGTCGCTGAGGGACGCATCGCGGGCGAGCATATCTGAAACGGCTCCGAGCGCAGCTGAACCGCGGCGCTCGTGACACGCTCCCTGTCGGGGGTAGGCTAACGCCTGTGAGTCGCGTCTCGGTACTGGGTGCGGGGGCCTGGGGAACTGCCCTGGCACGCCTCCTGGCGGAAAACGGTCACCAGGTCACCCTGTGGACCTGGCAGGAGGAGCACGCCCGCTCCCTCCGTGAGCACCGAGAGAATCGCGAGTTCTTGCCGGGCGCGGCGCTGCCCGAGGGGCTCGTCCCCACCGCGGACCACGCCGAGGCCGTCTCGGGCGCGGACTGGATCGTCGTGGTGGTGCCGAGCCACGCGGTCCGCCGCACCCTCGAGCAAACGCGCCCCCACGCCGGGGCGGCGGCGCGTTGGGTCTGCGCCAGCAAGGGGATCGAAGACGGCACCCTCCTGCTCATGAGTGACGTGCTCACGGAGGTGCTCGGCGCTGACGTTGTGGAGCGGAGCGCGGTGGTCTCGGGGCCGAGCTTCGCGAAGGAGGTGGCCCAGCGCGTCCCCACCAACGTGGTCGCGGCCTCGACCAACGAGGCGCTCGCGCGCGAGCTCCAGCAGCTCCTCGTGAACGACTGGTTCCGGGTGTACACCAACGCCGATCCCGTCGGGGTGGAGGTGGGGGGCGCCCTGAAGAACGTCATCGCCATCGCCGCGGGGGCGTGTGACGGGCTCGGGTTCGGGCACAACACGCGCGCGGCCCTGATCACTCGTGGCATCGCGGAGATGGCTCGCCTCGCCGTGGCGAAGGGCGGCCAGGTGCTGACGCTGGCGGGGCTGGCGGGGCTCGGGGACCTCATCCTCACCTGCACCGGGGAGCTCTCCCGCAACAGGACCCTCGGCTTCCTGCTCGGGGCGGGGAAGGGCCTGGAGGAGGCCCTGGCAGCGCTGCCGGGGATCGCCGAGGGGTACATCACGGCGCGCAGCGCCCATGAGCTCGCGCGTCAGCACGCGGTCGACCTCCCGATCACCGGAGCGGTGTACTCGGTGCTGTATGGGGGCAAGCCCACCGCCGAGGCCGTACGAGGGCTGCTATCTCGGCCGGCGCGCTCCGAGTGGGACTGAGCCCTGACTGAGCCCAGACTGAGCCCCATTGACGAGAGCGGCGCGATGGCCGTTGCTCCCGGGGTGAGCCGTCACCATCGTGCCCGGAAGACCTGACCCATGCACTCGCCGCAAGAGCTTCGTTCGATGAGGACCCGCACCTCTGGTAGTCGCACCGTGAAGTGCGCACTGGCGCTGGCTTGCTCCCTGCTTTCCCTGCCCCTCGGGAGCGCGCACGCCCAGCAACCTCCTCCGGTGGACCCGGCCTACGGGCAACAGCCTCCCGCCCAGGGGCCCGGCCAACCGGGTTACGGCCAACCGGGTTACGGCCAACCCGGTTACAACCAAGGTCCCTACGTCACCCCGCCTGGGCCCGCGCGGGTCCAGCGCGAGCGTGACGATTGGGAGATCGGCACGCTCTACGGCACCTCCGCGCTTTATGGAGTCGGCTTGGGCCTCTGGCTCTCCGCGGAGCTCCGGATCGACGACCCGGGCCTGTACGCCATCGCGCCCGCCGTGCTCGGGCTGTCCGCCCCCATCGGCGTGTACTTCCTCGACCGCCCGCGCATGGACCGAGGTCTCCCCATGGCGATCACGGCGGGCATGATCCTCGGCACCGCGAACGGAGCTGGCATCGTGGCCCTTCAGCACGCGTCCCAGCCGGACGCGGACGCGTGGGGATATCGCCAGCTCACGCGCGGGGCCGCGATCGGCTCCACCCTCGGCGCGGTCGGAGGGTACGCCGCTGGCTACTACCTCGAGCCCCCGCCGGAGAGCGGGTTGTTGCTCTCGAGCGGCACCCTGTGGGGCTCCGCGATCGGAGCGATGTTCGGCTACGGCGTGTCCTCGGCGAGCAAGTCTTACAACGAGGCTAACGAGTCCGCCGCCCTCGGAGGGCTCATCGGCGTGAACGCGGGAGCCCTCGCCGCTGGTGCTCTGGCGACCCTCACCGTGCCGACGGCCCAGCAGCTGGGCATGATGTGGATCGGCGCGGGCATCGGTGCGGCGGTGTCGGCGCCGATCTATCTATTTTACCTCGGCGACGACCGTCCGCCAGTCAAGCGGGGTCTGGTGTTCACGGGGACGACAGCCACCCTCGGCTTGATCGCGGGCGCGGTCTTCGGCGCGGGCAAGGGGACCACGAGCGCTCGAGCTCCCGGCGGGGACGCTCAGGACACGTTCATGGGCATCGCGCGCCTGGGGAGCTGGGGAGAGCTCGAATCCGTGGCGCCCATGGCCTTCCATGGCGGCTTGGGCCTGAGCATGAGCGGTCGCTTGTACTGAGTCGGCCGTACCGAGTCGGCCGTACCGGGGAGGTGGGGGAGCTGTCCGCCGGAGTGGTCGGACTGTGGTCGGACGGTGGGGCGGGCCTGGCTAGCGTGGCGGCTGGCGTGGCGTCCGGGCGGGAGATTGTCAGGCATCGCCCCGCCCGATAGCCTGCGGCATCCTACATGGCGCTCGTCCGTTATTTTCCTCCAGAGGGCTCTCCCAAGCTCTTCGCCCTGCACCGGCCGGTGACGACCCTCGGGAGAGCGCTGGGTAACGACATCCACATCCCCGACGCCACGGTCCACCAGCACCACGCGCAGATCGTCTTCAACGGCCGCGACTTTCAGCTGGAAGAGGTGGACCGGGCCGCGGAGATCCAGATCAACGGCAAGCGCAAGCGTCGAGCGCGGCTGGTGAACGGAGACCGCCTCACCCTGGGCCAGGCGCAGCTGGCCTTCAGCATGTACAGCGAGCCGCAGAGCGACGGCCCGAGCGGCGGCGGAGAGAGCAGCAGTGAACTCGCCGGGCTGCGGCGCCTGCACGAGTTCAGCGAGCGCCTGATGGCGATCCCTTCGGTGGACGAGCTGCTCGAGACGCTCCTCGACACGGTCATCGAGCTCACTGGTGCGGCGCGCGGCATGGTGCTGATGGCGGACCCCAGCGAGCCGGGGCCGTGTTCCATCGAGGTGCGGGCCTCACGCAACGTGGCGAGCGCGACGATCCAGAAGGAGGGCGGCGGGATCAGCGACAGCATCGTCCGCCAGGTCCTGGAGACGAAGCGCCCCGTCATCGTCAGCGATGCCCTGACGGACACGACCTTCGGTCGCAGCGAGAGCGTGATCGCCCTGCAGCTGTCCAGCGTGATGTGCGCACCCCTGCTCAATCAGGGGGAGGTCATCGGGGCCCTGTACGTCGCCAACGACGAGATCAAGAGCCTGTTCGAGCGGCAGCAGCTCGATCTGCTCACGATCTTCGCGGGGCAGGCGTCGCTCCTGCTCACCAACGCCATGCTCGTGAACGCGCTGCGCGCGGACAAACAGAAGCTCGAGGCGGAGCTCGGGGACAAGCGCTTCGGCGAGATCATCGGCGCCTGCGCGTCCATGCTCGAGGTCTTCCGCAAGCTCCAGAAGGTGGCGGCGACGGACATCAGCGTGCTCATCACCGGGGAGACCGGGACGGGCAAGGAGCTCATCGCCCGGGAGGTCCACCGGCTCAGTGAGCGGGTCAGCGGCCCCTTCGTCACGGTCAACTGCGGCGCGATCCCAGAAAATCTCATGGAGAGTGAGATGTTCGGGCACGTGAGGGGGGCGTTCACGGGGGCTATCGCGAGCCGGGGCGGCAAGTTCCAACAGGCCAATGGCGGCACGCTGTTCCTCGACGAGGTGGGCGAGCTCACGCCGCAGCTGCAGGTGAAGCTCCTGCGGGCGCTGCAGGAGCGGATCGTCTATCGCGTGGGCGACAGCCGGCCCGAGAAGCTCGACATCCGCGTCGTGGCTGCGACGAACCGGAACCTGGACGAGATGATCCGTCAGGGCACCTTCCGGGAAGACCTGTACTACCGGCTGAACGTCGTGAACCTCTGGCTCCCGCCGCTGCGTGAGCGGGGCGACGATTCGTTCATCATCGCCAAGGCTCTGCTCAGCAAGTACGCGGACGAGCTGAACAGCCCCGTGCGAGGGTTCTCCCCGGCGGCGCTCGCGGCCATCAAGAAGTACGACTGGCCCGGCAACATCCGGCAGCTGGAGAACCGCATCAAGAAGGCACTGGTGCTTTGCGATCGGCACCTCCTGGGGCCGGAGGATCTAGACCTCACCCCGGAGGCGATGGCGCCCATCGAGCCCCTCGAGAAGGCAAAAGAGGACTTTCAGCGTCGCTACGTGCTGGAGGTGCTCGAGCGAAACAACGGCAACCGCACCCAGACGGCTCGGGACCTCGGGGTCGACCCCCGCACCATCTTTCGTTACCTGGAGCGGGAGGCGAACCCGATGCCGAGCGGCGGGCAGTAGACGCCCGGGCGCGGAACGTCAGACGCTGATGGCGCCCTTGCGGAAATCGCTCGGCGCGATCTTCACGTTGATGCAGGTGGGGAGCCGGCTCGCGAAGGCCGCGTCGAGAGCGGCTGGCAGCGCTGCGTCGGTGTCCACCCAGTGGCCCTTGCCCCCGACGGCTTCGACGACCCGTTCATAGCGGGTGTACTCGAGGCCCGTCGCCACCGCCCGCTCGGTGCCGTACATCTGGACCTGGCCGCGCCGGATCTGGGTCCACGCCGCGTCGTTGCCGATCAGCGCGATCACGGGGATTTTCTGCCGCACCATGGCCTCGAACTCGAGGGGATGCAGCCCGAAGGAGCCATCCCCGAACAGCAGCACGACGTGGGCCTCGGGGCGAGCGAGCGCGGCGGCCATGGCGTAGCCCGGGCCGATGCCGAGGGTGCCGAGGGGGCCCGGATCCATCCAGAGCTGGGGCCACTCGATCCCGATGACGTTGGCGGCAGTGGCCACGAAATCTCCCCCATCTCCGATCACGATGTCGTTGCTCCCCAGGCGTTCACCGAGGGCGTGGCAGACGCGCAGCGGGTTGGGTGGATCGCTCTGGCTCTCGATCTCGGCGAGCATGCCGTTCCACTTCTGGTCTTCCGCGACGCGGAGCTCGGCGACCCACTCCGCCGAGTCCTTCTTCTCGGGGAGACGCTCGAGGAGCTGCTGGAGGAAGAGCCCGCTGTCCCCGTGGAGGGCGACGTCGACGCGTCGATTCCGGCCGAGCTCGGCGCCGTCGAGGTCGACCTGGACGACCCGCACGTCGGGGTTCCAGGTGCCGCTCCGGCCGTAGTCGACGCGAAAGTCGAAGGGGGTGCCCAGCACGAACACGACGTCGGCGCTCTTCAGGGCCTGCTTGCGCACGCGACAGAAGCGCCCCGGGTGCTCGACGGGCAGAGCGCCCCGGGCCATCCCGCTCAGGAAGAAGGGGGCCTTGTAGGCGTTGGCCGCGCGGCGCACCACGTCCTTGGTCGCCGACCAACGCAGCTGACTGCCCAGGAGAAACGCGGGCCGCTTCGCCTCGCGCAGCAGCTCGGTGGCGCGCTGGATGGACGTGGGATCCCCCGCGGGGCGCGGCGGCGGCAGGGGCGCCGTCGCGGGCGGCGAGTCTTCCGCGAACATCATCAGGACATCTAGGGGCACCTCGAGATACACGGGGCCAGGGAGGTCCGCCTGGGCGACCCGGAACGCCGCTTCGACGTACTCCTGGAGCCGGCGGGTCTCGGTCACCTGCACCGCCCATTTGGCCACGGGGCGCATCAGGTGCACCCCATCCATATCCTGGAGGGAGCCCATGTCCGCGAGCGCGCGGGGCCCAGCGCCGCCGATGCACACCATCGGCACACCAGCGCGCTTCGCGTTGGCGACGGCCGTCACGGCGTTGGTGACCCCAGGCCCAGCGGTGACGAGGCAAACGCCCGGTCTCCCCGTCACGCGAGCGTAGCCGTCCGCGGCGTGGCCTGCGGTGGCCTCGTGCCGGACGTCCACGACGCGGATCCCTTCGTCCAGGCAGCCGTCGTAGATCGCCTGGATGTGCCCGCCGCAGAGCGTGAACACATGCTCGATTCCATGGCGTCGCAGCGCCTGCGCGATCAGCCGACCTCCGTGTACCTGCCCCATGGGTCGAATATACGACGACGGGCCGCTTCAGCATGGATTCCTTTGCGTCGGCTCCCGCGTCCCCGCGGAGTCCCGGGGTACGGCGGTCAGCGAGGGGCGGTCAGCGAGCGGCGATGGAGGCCACGCCGGAGCGGCGCTTCGTCGGAGGTGGGGGACGGCGCCGGAAAGAACCCACCGCGCGCGCCGCCGAAAATTAGGCCAAAGCAGGCTGCCCAGGTCATGGGGGTCTCATGACCTGGGTGACGACCACCGATGGACCCTCGCAGGAGCAGCAGGCCCAAGACGCTCCGAGCCCGCCGCCGACGCGCCCGGAGGGCCCTCGTGAGCCCTGGAACCTGCCTCGAGCCATGTGGCACGAGGAGGCGGGTTGGGACGATCGCAGGGTCATCGTGGTGGAGGCCTCCGCGCTGCGGGCCCTCGGCACGGCTGCCGCCATGGAGGGATACCTGTGGATCCCCCTAGAGCCGCCCCGCCCGGTTCATCGGGGCAAGCTCGCGCTGCACATCGAGGAGTCCATCGAGTCCGCTCTGCAGCAACGGGGAGCGCCGTTCCCGGGCATCGGAGCCAGCACGGATTTGGACGCCTCCCTCGGAGATCAACTGTACCGCGCCCGGTTGGTAGAGATGCGAGGCGTCGCCCTCGGGGTGCCCGATCTCGGGGGGATCGCGAACCTGCGCGGGGTGCTCGAGGCGGAGGACAGCGCCGTGCTGCGCTGGTGGCTCGCCGCGGCGCTGGACCGCCCGGTGCGGGTGGTGCTGAGCGCCGAGAACCGTGCGTATCGGGTGTACCCGTCCCCGGTGGCGTTCGGGGCGCTCTTGGATGGACTCAAAGGCTCGTTCAGCGATGCTCCCTCGCCGCGGGCGCCTTCCGCGGAGACCGCCCAGAGCGTCGTCGCAATGGAGCTCTCGGAGCTGCCCCCCGCGGTGGCGGAGGTGGGCGAGGACGCCGATCTCGCCGCGGACGTGGAGCTCCCGGAGCTGGATCGCGCTTTGGGACTCGAACCAGCTCCCGATCGCCTCGATCTCTGCCCCGGCGAGATCAGCGGCGGATCCGACGCCTCCGATCCGCTCGCCGCGGAGGCGTTCGCCTCGGACTCGGCGCAGGCTCTCGCAGAGGCCCTCACCGCCTCCGCTGAGGAGTCTCCGGGCGGCGCCGCTCGGGTCGAGCCCGTCGCGGAGCTCCACACGCCCACAACGACCCAGCCCACAACAACGGACTCGGACGCCGCTGCCGCCGACGTCTCCGCCACCCCGTCCCTCGTCCCCGCTGGCCCTCCCGCGCCGGCCGCCGAAAGCCTCGGGGCGCCGGTAGAGGCCTCGACGAGCGCCGATGATTCTCCGGCGCAGCGCGCCGCCGCGGCCCCTCAGCAGCCCATCGTAAAGACCACGATCTCGATGGAAGCAGCCCGCCGC
>JAEWOQ010000589.1 GCA_023460875.1 Pseudomonadota bacterium | reverse complement strand
ACCGCCGACAGACCGAGCCCGAAGGCGCGCTTGCCGAGCCGAGCCGAGCCCCGCGTCTCTTCGTCTACCGGCGACCAGGGGTTCAGATGAGGCGACATGCGGACCAGGGTAGCCCCCGAGCGCTGCGCCGTTCAAGGTGGTCCTCTTCGGATCTCCGTGTGTTACCGTGCCGTCGTGACGTACCTGCGACCGGCAACCCCGCAATCGAGCGCCCTACAACCGACACGCCAGCAATCAGCAGCCCAGCGCGCCGCCGACTCTCGTCCGCTTCGCACTCGTCTCCTACACCATCGCACACGGCTCGGGGCTCTGGCGGTCGCCCTCCTGAGCACGCTGAGCGCCCCCGCCTTCGCGGAGACGACGGACGAAGCGCGCGCTGGCGCGAGGGCCGCAGCCTACGCAGGTGTGGAGGCCTTCGACGCGGGCCGTTGGGGAGAGGCGGTCGACTACTTCACTCGCGCGGAGAGCATCATCCATTCGCCCATGCACCTCGCCTACATCGGGCGCGCCCGGGCGAAGCTCGGAGAGCTGGTCTCCGCGCGGGAGACGCTCCTGAAGGTGCTGCGCGAGGAGGCGCACAACGACGTGGCCCGCGAGGCTCGAGCCGCCGCTCGCGCGGAGCTGGAGGCGCTCGAACCCCGGCTCCCCATGCTCACCATCCAGGTGCAGGGGGCAGACGGCGAGCCCTTCGAGGTGTCCATCGACGGCAAACCGCTGCCCGTGGCCCTCGTCGGCATCCCGACCCCGGCGGATCCCGGACAGCGAGCGATCCGGGTGAGCTCGGGCAACTCCCACGCGGAGCAGACGGTGGAGCTGGCGGAGGGAGCTCGGGAGACCCTCGTCCTCGAGCTTCGACCCTCCGACGTGGCGGAGACCGGCTCCGTCGAAGTCGCGAGCGCGTCTCCTCTGGCCTCCGACACGAGCGGCATCTCCGGGCTCCGGCTGGGATCCTACGTAGCCCTGGGGGTCGGCGTGGTGGGGCTCGGCGCGGGGACGTTCTTCGCGCTACGGGCGAACTCGAAGAACGACGAGGCGACCCGCCTGTGCGAGGAGGGCGTGGGGGTGACGAGCTGCGCCGGGCTGCCTTCCAATGATCCGTTGGCGCGGCGGGTCGCCGCCCTGGATGACGACTCGAGCCAGGCGCGCACCTTCTCCACCATCGGGTTCATCACCGGCGGCGTCGGTGTGGCCGCGGGTGTGACCCTGTTCGTGCTCAGCCTGAACGAGCAAAAGGAGCAGCCTGTCGCCCGGCGCCTCACGCCGGTGCTGGCGCACAACTACGTGGGGTTATCGGGCACCTTCTGAGCTCTTGCGCCAGCTCACCCGGCCGCTTCAATCGCCGGGATTTTGGCAATCGGCGGGGGGGGAGCTACTTTCCGGGCGTGTCTCCCCGGCGCTGGCTCTCCTCCCTCCTCGCCCCCGCCCTGTTCGGGCTCGTCGTGCTCTCCGCCGACGGCGCGACGGCGTCGAACCCCTACCTGGAGATCCCCCCGCCGAGCGAGGCGATGGACACCCCCGCGTACCGCTACGCGAACATGTCCAACGAGGAGGTCCTCGAGGAGCTGGACCGCCGCAAGGTCCCCTACCGCCGCGTCGACCCGGTACCCGGCGTGCGGCTGCCGATCCGCCTGACCGGGCGCATCCACGGCGTCTGGATCCACTCGGTGCTCCCCGCCGAGCAGCGCAAGACGACGCCCTTTGAGATCCTCGACGGGCGGCTGGCCCTGGCCCTGGACGACTTCTGCGCCATCCTCGAGACGCACGGGTTCGTGGAGATCATCCACTTTACGATGTACCGCCCTCCCCACACGACGCCCAGCCAGGCCACCGAGCACCAGCACCGGCACCCTGGCGGGATGGCCATCGACGTCGGAGCGCTGAAGAAGCGCGGCGGACATTGGATGGCCGTCGGCCCCCACTGGCCGAGCCAGATCGGCGCCAAGAGCTGCCGGCAGGGCGGCCGCGAGCTCAAGGGGCGTCGGGGTCGTGAGCTCTTGAGCATCGTGTGCGAGGCCGCCGACCAGCGGATCTTCCACTACATGCTCACGCCCCATTTCGACGAGGCCCACGCAGACCACCTCCACCTCGAAATCAAGACCGGGGTGAAGTGGTTCCTCGTGAACTGAGCGGACGCGCGGCGCCAGGGCGCCCCGAAGCGCCGGGAGAGGGACCGCCGAGGAGGGCCGCTCGGACGGACCTCGGACGCGCCTGGGGACAGCTGCCTCGAGAAGACCCGGACGGCCGCTGCGCGGGCGGTCGACGGCGTCCGTCGGGGCGGTAGGATTCGCCGGGCAACTCTGCTAGTTGCGGCGCCATGCGGCTGGCCCGGCTCATTGGCCCCGAGCTCACGATGCTCCTCAACGAGGACCCGGAGCAGGTGCGTGAGCTGCTCGACGAGATCCACCCCGAGGACGTGGCCGACGTGCTCGGAGAGCTCGAGCCCATCGAGGCCGCCCGCGCCCTGAAGACCCTGCCCACCGAGTACGCGGCGCGCGTCTTCGAGCGCTTCGAAGAGGAGCACCAGGTCCTGGTGGCCAAGTCCCTCGGCTTGGACACGACGGTGGAGCTCGTCACGGAGATGGACTCCGACGACGTCGCGGACTTCGTCGGTGCTCTCCCTCCGGAGACCGTCAACAAGCTGCTCGTCCGGCTGAAGAAGGTCGACCCCGAGGTGGTCGAGGGGCTCGAGGAGCTCGCGCGCTGGCCGGAGAACTCCGCGGGCGGCCTGATGACGACGGAGTTCGTCTCCGTGAGCGCCGCCACCACCGTCGCCGAGACGATCGCCGAGCTGCGGCGCCGCGCCGCGGAGGTGGAGGTCCTCGACGTCGTCTTCGTCGTCGACGCGCGGGGCCGCGTGCAGGGCTTCGTCACCATGCGCCGGCTGCTCCTGAGCGAGCCCGAGCTGCCCGTCAATGAGATCATGCATCAGCGCCTGGTGAGCGTGCATCCGGAGCTCGACCAGGAGGAGGTGGCGCGCACCCTGGCGAAGTACGACCTCAACGTGCTGCCGGTGATCGACCACGACAACTGCATCCTCGGCGTGATCACGGCCGACGACGTCTTCGACGTCTTCGAGGAGGAGGTGGACGAGGACGTCCAGAAGATGGGCGCGATGGAGCCCTTCGAGAACGCCTACTTCAACACGTCCTTCGCCGTGTACCTGAAGAAGCGCTTGCCGTGGCTCCTCGTGCTGTTCATCGGAGGTTTCTTCACGGCGAGCGCCATGGAAGCCTTCGACTCGGTGCTCGCCACCGTCACGCGCCTCGCCGTCTACGTGCCGATGCTGATCAGCGCGGGCGGTAACTCCGGCTCCCAGTCGGCCACGCTGGTGATCCGTGGCCTGGCGGTCGGCGACATCGAGACCAGCGACTGGGTTCGGGTGATGCTGCGAGAGCTCGGCCAGGGCCTCACCCTGGGCGGGATCCTCGCCCTCGCGGGGGTGGGCCGCGCGCTGCTCGTGGGTGATGGCATGATGATGGCCGTGCTGGTCGCGGCGACCATCATCTGCATCGTCGTGATGGGCTGCGTGGTCGGGGCGATGATGCCGATCCTGCTCCACCGACTCGGCGTCGACCCCGCGTCCAGCTCGACGCCCTTCATCGCCACCCTCGTCGACGTGATGGGCATCGTCGTCTACCTGAGCCTGGCCCAGTGGCTCATGGGTCAAGCGGCGAGCACCCTCGGGGCCCTCGATCTCGCGGGAGCCACCGCGCTGAGCGTTCCCAGCGGCGCGCCGCTGCGCTGAGTTGCCCCGCTGCAGTGAGTTGCTGCCCCGCTGCGCCGCTGCGTGGAGTTGCTGCGGCCACGACAGCGCGGACGCAGAGGTCGCGCTCCAGGTGCTCGACTCGGGTTGGTAGGTCGAGGTGAGCGCGCTGCTCCTCCCAGATTCCCAGCGGTCCCGGGGGCTCCGCGTTGACACGAAGGAGGGGCCGCGCATAGTCACTTCGGGCTCACGCGCTGGACGACTCCCGCGCCATGGCCCAGGACCGCCCCATGTCGACCCTGAGCACGAGCATCCTTGAGCTGGGCTTCACGTCCGAGCGCGACATGGAGGAGGCGCTCGCCCGCCAGGTCATGTACGGAGGGGATCTCGGGACGAACCTCCTCGAGCTCGGGGTGCTCAGCGAAGAGCAGCTGCTGGAGGCCGCCTCGCGGAGCGCCGGCCTGAGCCCGGCGCCGGCGGGCCCGCTCGCGATCCCCTCCCCTGCGGTCGCCGCGCTCGTGCCTGCGGCCTTACAGCGGCGTCATGGCGTCCACGTGCTGGGGACGGACTCGGACGCGGTCCTGGTGGCGGTCAGCGCCCGGTTGACCCCGCACACCGAGGAAGAGCTGACCGCCGCCACAGGGCGACCACTGCGCCAGCTGCTCACGACCTGGGCGCGCATCGAGGAAGCCCTTGGCCGCGGCCGGGCGCTCCCCGAGCGCGCGGCGCGCTTGCTCGATCGACTCGACGGCCGCGCGAGCGCAGCGCCCCTGCCCCCAGGGGTGCCCGTCGACTTCAAGCAGCTGCCGCGCCCCCAGAGCGTCCCGCCCATAGAGTTCTCCGCGATGACGCACGACTTCGACGTGGCGACGGCGCCACCGCCGGAGGGTTACGTGGAGCTCGCGCAGTCCCAGGGCCCCGCCGCGCCCGTCGCTGAGCCTTACGAGCGCGCGCTCCTGGGCCCCGTGCTCACCCCACGTCGCCGTGGCCCCTACACGGCCGCCATGGCCGAGCGAGACCTGGTGGAGGCCCAGGACCGCCACCAGGTGCTCGCCGCGTTCTTCGATTTCGCTGCCCAGTACTTCGAGTACGCGGCGCTCTTCGTGCTCAAGGGCGGGGAGGCGGTTGGCTACCGATCCCGCGGCGCGGGTGCGAGCACTGAGCGGCTGCGCGCGGTGCGCATCCCGCTCGATCTGCCCAGCGCCTTCTCCCGGGCCCGGGAAGACGCCACCTGGGTGCTCACGCGGCTGCGGGCGGGCGGCCTCGAGGGCGGGCTCACGCGGGATCTCGGCCGCCGCGCGGGGCGCAAGGTGCTCGTGCTCCCGCTCGTCGTGCGACAACGCACGGTCCTGTTCCTCTACGGCGACCACGGCAGCGCGGACGTGGATCTCACCTCTGTCGGCGACGTGCTGTCCTTCGCGCCGCTGGCGTCCGCGGGGCTCGAGCGAGCGATCCTCCGCAAGAAGGGCGTCGGCCGGCTCCCAGAGCTCACCTCCCTCAGGCCTCGCCCGCACCACCCGCTCCCGAGCCGCGATCGTCAGGCGCGAGCCTTCGCGCAGATGGTCAGCATGCCGCCCCCACCGCCGCAGCGGACGGAGGTGGAGGACGGGCTCGAGGGCCCGCTCCCAGTCGACGGCCGCGACGATCACGATGGCGGCGACGAGGCGCGCCCGGCGGCTCACGAACCCATACGCTCCGAGAGCCGCTCCTGGGCCAGGCGACGCTCCAGCGTGCCGCCGTACCCGAACACGGCGTCCCACACCCTGCCCGGCGTGGCCGCCCCCGCGAACCCGCCGCCGGACCTCCAGCGCGACACGCAGGCCGCCGCAGAGATCCTCACCCATCCCACGCTTCCCCTGGAAGCCGATCGAGCCGACCCGGGCGCGACCGTCGAGGCGCCCCCACCGCCGGAGCTCGCCCCCGACTCCGCCGAACCCCCGGAGGACGGCTGGGACATCGACACGACCTTCGAAGATCACGAGCGTGGTACGACGGCCGGCGTAGGCCCGCGCATGCCGCGCGCCTCGCTCCGTCCGACCGCGCCCTTCGGGGACCTGGACATCGACCCTGCCGCCTCGACCATCGACTGCATGGCCCTGGTGGAGCGCCTATGCAGCGGCGACGAGGGCGTCCTCGATGAGCTCATCGCCGCGGAGGATCTGGCGGTGGCCGCCCTCGTGAGCCGCTTCCCGGGCCCGCTCCCGGGGCGCGTGCCGGGAGAGCCCTTGGGCAAGGCGTCCCGCTGCGGACCCGTGCTGAAGGCTCTCGTCCGCCTCGGTCACCGCTCCGTGCCCTATTTGACGGTGCGGACCGCGGACGAAGACGCAGAGGTCCGGCAATGGGCGACGCGGCTCTTGGGGGAGCTGCCGAGCCGAGAGTCGGCCCAGGCCGTGGCTCGACGGATGGTGGACGACGACGTGGAGGTGCGACGGGCAGCGCTCGCCGCCGCCCGCATGGTGCAGGGCGACGCCGCAGCGCGGGAGGGCACCCGCAGCCAGCTCGAGGAGCTCGCCTCCGACGGCGCGCTCCCCGCCACAGTGCGACGCGCCGCCGTGGAGGCGCTCACGGATCTACGCGAACCTCACGCGGTCCCCTCCATGATCCAGCTCCTCGGTGACGAAGACCGAGAGGTGTCCGGCGCCGCGCGCTGGTCCTTGATGGTGCTCACGCGCCAGGATTTCGGCGTCGATCAGGACCGGTGGTCACGCTTCTGGGCCACCAACCATCAGCGGCACCGGATCGAGTGGCTGATCGACTCCCTCACCCACGAGAGCCGAGACATGCGGCGCGCGGCGGGGGACGAGCTCAAGAGCATCAGCAAGGAGTACTTCGGGTACTACGACGACCTCCCGGAGGCGGAGCGGGCCCGCGTCCAGGGGCTTTACCGGGAGTGGTGGGAGCAAGAGGGGCGGCAGCGCTTCACGGCGCAAGGTTCTCCCGCGCAAGGTTCCCCAGCGCAGGGCTCTCCCACGCACGGCTCGGCCCAAGGCTGAGCCCAAAGGTGAAGCGCCCTGTGGCTGACGGACGGCGGGTCCCCCGCCTTGGTCATGCCGAACCGTCCAGCTGCGGTACTCGTCGGGAGACGAAGGCCGGCCGGGCTCGACATCGGGGGCACGACCGTGGCAAAGATCCGCTCCGTGGCTCCCTTCGGTGAACAGAGTTCGGACATCGCCCTCGATGCGGCGACCTCCGCGCTGCGCGGACAGCAACGACGCGAGGCGAGCCGCTTCGCGTCCATCGAGCTCCGCGCTACGGATCCAGACTACGGCCCCTGGCGCGCCCTCGCCTACGTCGTGAGCGCCCTCGCCGCCGTGGCCTGCGTGATCGCGCTCTGGATGCTCTGAACAGCTCCTCTGAACAGCGCCTCTGTGCACAGCGCCTCTGTGCACAGCGCCGGGCCCACACGGCGTCACCCCCAACCGGCGGTCAGGCCGCGCGACCCGAACTTTGCTCGGGTCGCGCTCGGGCCTTCTCTCACTTCGCTGACTTCTTGGCTTCCTCGGCGCTCGCCTTCTCAGCGTCCCCGGTCAGGTCGACCTCCCACTCGATGGTCTTCTCTGGGCCCTGGTACACGGGCACGATGACCGCTCCCATCGCGCGCAGCACGCAGGTCCCTACCGCCGTGTCATCGTAGTTCGAGGAGATGCCCCGCTCCTTGACGCGCCCCTCGTTGGAGAAGGTGAGCGTCACGGTCGCGACGCCCTTCTGAAAGCTCTTCTGCTCCTCTTCGGGCAGAGAAGCCGGGCAGTCTTGGGCCGAGCGCGTCGCCCGCTTCAGCTCGAGCTCCGCTTGTCGCTCGTCGAACTTGGCGGCCTCCTCGGAGTCGGTGGTCGCTTCGTCGAAACGATGGAGATCGTCGTCACGCCGCTGCGCCTCCTCATCCGCACGGGCCAGCTCCTCCGCCAGCTGCTCTTCGGGGGTCTTCACCTGAGCCTGCTCGCCGCCACATCCGGCCACGGGAAGCGTCGCCAACAGGAGAGCAAACGCACACACCAACGTATTTTTCATGACGGCCGCATCGTAGCGTCGCCCGCCGGGGGACGGTCAAGGTCTCGCTCCGGGGTCCCCTGACGCTGACCATCCCCAGGGCCGCCACGGCCTCACAGGTCGGTGATGCCGTAGTCCTTGATCTTGTAGAGGAGGGCCCGATGGCTGATCTCGAGCAGCTCGGCGGCCCGCGTGCGGTTGCCCTTGGTCTTCTGCAGGGCACGGCGGATCAAGACCTCTTCGATGTAGCGCGTGGTCTTCTTGACGCTGAGCTCTCCGCTGGAAAGCTGCAACTTCACCGGATCTCGCGCCTCCCGCACCCGCTCCGGCAGATCCGCGGCGGTGATCTGATCCGCCTCGGCGAGGACCATCGCCCGCTCCACCGTGTTCTCCAGCTCGCGCACGTTGCCCGGCCAGGAGTACTCGTAGAGCAGGCGGCGCGCCTCCCCGTCGAGGCCCCGGATGTCCGTGCCGAGGCGCACGTTGTTGCGCACGACGAAGTGATCCACGAGCAGCGGGATGTCCTCGCGCCGATCGCGGAGCGGGGGCACCCAGATCGGCAGCACATTGAGGCGATAGAACAAGTCTTCTCGAAACCGCCCCGCCTTCGTCTCCGCCGCGAGGTCCCGGTGGGTGGCCGCGACGATGCGCACGTCGACCTGGAGGTCCTTGCTCTCGCCGAGCCGCCGGATCTTCTCGTCCTCGAGCACCCGCAGCAGCTTCACCTGCAAGCCGAGGGGCAGCTCCCCGATCTCGTCCAGGAACAGCACCCCGCCGTCGGCCTCCTCGAAGAGCCCCCGGCGATCGTGCACCGCGTCCGTGAACGCGCCCCGCTTGTGCCCGAACAGCTCGCTCTCCAGGAGGTTCTCCGGGATGGCCCCGCAGTTGACGGGGACGAACGGCTTGCCCGCGCGCCCGCTGCGCTGGTGGAGAGCCCGCGCGACCAGCTCCTTGCCCACCCCGCTCTCGCCGGTGATGAGCACCGTCGTCTTGTAGTCCGCCACCTTGCTGATCGTCCGGAAGATGCCCTGCATCTTGGCGCTCTTCGCGAGGATGCCGTCGAAGCGATGCTCCTTGCGGATCTCCTCGCGCAGGGCGCGGTTCTCCCGGCGCAGGGTCTCCCGCTCCTCGGCCTTCTTGAGGGTGAGCACGATCTCGTCGGGCTTGAAGGGCTTGGAGACGTAGTCGTACGCGCCGGACTTCATCGCCTCGATCGCGAGATCGTTGCTGCCGTAGGCGCTCATGACGATGACCGTCGCCTCGTCCCCCTTCGCCTTGAGGGTCGACAGGAGGTCGAGCCCGCCCATCCGGGGCATGCGCACGTCCGTGAGGACGAAGTCGGGGCCGAAGGACTCCACCAGGGCGAGGGCCTCCTCACCGCTGGACGCCGTCTCCACCTCGTAGCCGTTCCGCTTGAGCAGGGTCTTCAGGACGAGGCGCAGGTTCTCCTCGTCGTCTGCCACCAAAACTCGTTTCACTATGCAAAAAATGCTACGATGGAGGGATAGGGTTTGCAACTCCTTGCGTAGCAAGCCCGGATCCGTCCCAATTTTTCTCCCGTATCCCTCTTGGAAGGCCCCCGCGTCCGGGGCGCCACGAAGGGATCTCTCGAAGTGCTCACGGACCGCTCCCGACCCGATCCGGGGAGCTGAAACCCACCTGGGGATCTCCCGGCCCGACCTTGCACGAAGCAGATCGGCGCACTAAGACCTCAACCGCTCCGTCCCTGTTTTTCCCTGCGCATCTCGCGTCGTGAGACGCGCGTCAGGTCATCGGCCCTTCATGCTCGTCGGACTCGATCAGCTCCCGCGCCTGAGCGCCCTCCGCAAGCGACTCGCAGACTCCAAGCTGGCTGTGTTGACCCACACGCCCGCCGTGGACGCCCTAGGGCGCCAGACCCTCGAGGTGCTCCGCTCCCTGGAGCTCCAGCCGAGCGTCGTGTTCAGCCCCGAGCACGGCCTCGATGGGCTGGCCCAGGCGGAGGAGCCCGTCGGCCAAGACGACGCAGACGCGGGCGGCGCGCCGCTGGTGAGCCTCTACGGGACGACCAAGGAGTCCCTGCGCCCCCGCGACGCAGATTGGGGCGACGCGGGGATGCTCCTGATCGACCTCGTCGACGTGGGCTCCCGCTACTACACCTACGTGTGGACGGCGCTGCTGTGCGCTCGCGCTGCCGCGGAGCGCGGCATGCACACGGTGGTGCTCGATCGGCCCAACCCCATCGGGGGGGACCCGGAGTTGCTCGAGGGACGCCCCCAAGCGCCCGAGCTGTGCTCTTTCGTCGGCCTCGAGCCGACGCCGATCCGGCACGGCATGACCGTGGGCGAGCTCATCGCCTACTTCCTGAACCAGGAAGACCGCCCCCTCGGCTACGACGGCGCGCTCTCCGTGGTCCCGACTCGCGGCTGGGAGCGGTACCGCACGGCCTCCGCCCACGGGCGCCCCTTCGTGCCGCCCTCTCCCAACATGCCCACGGAGCAGACGGCCCTCGTCTACCCGGGCGGCTGCCTGCTCGAAGGGACGAACCTCTCGGAAGGACGCGGCACCACCACCCCCTTCCAATCCGTCGGCGCCCCCTATCTGTCCGCCGGCACCCTCGCGCAAGCGCTCGGCGAGGTGCCCGGGGCATGGGCGCGGCCGCATCGCTTCCGTCCCAGCTTCGGCAAGCACCAGGGGGAGGTGTGCAACGGGGTGATGCTCCACGTCACCGATCCAGGGCGCTTCCGTCCGGTGGAGACCTACCTGCGCCTCATCGCCGCGGCGCGGGCCCTCGCCCCGGAGGCGTTCGCCTTGCTCGAGCGGCCCTATGAGTTCGAGACGGAGCACCGCGCGTTCGATCTGCTGACGGGGACGCCGGAGGCGCGCACCGCCCTCGAGGCGGGAGCCAGCGGCGAAGAGCTCGCGGCTCTGGTCTGCCCCGTGGACGAAGAGTGGAAGCTCCGGGTCGAGACGGCGGAGGAGCTCCTCCAAGAGATCCGCGCCTGAGGTCACCCCGGCAGGGGACGACCGCAGCCCACACACGACGCTGACCCGTGCGCGGTGTCCCGGTCCGCGCAGGCGGAGGGGGCACTCCGAATGGGCGGGGTTCTCCTAGCGGAGCTGACCCACGAGGGCCTCGACGTCCTCGGGCTCCTTGGGGATGTCTGCCGTGAGCACCTCGGCGCCGGTCTCCGTGACGCGCACGTCGTCCTCGATGCGGATGCCGCGGACGTCCATGTAGCGCTCGAGCTCGTCCCAGTCGACGCTGTCACCGAGGGGCCCGCGCCGGACCGCGTCGCCGAGGAGCTCCGGGTTGCGGTAGAAGCCCGGCTCGACGGTGACGACCATGTCGGGCTCGAGGACGCGGTCGAGGCGCAGCGCCGCTTCTCCGGGGTGAGGACTGCGCGGCGCCCCGTCGGCGTACCCGGCGCGATCCCCCAGATCCTCCATGTCGTGCACGTCCAGCCCCAGCAGGTGGCCGATCCCATGGGGGAAGAAGAGCGCGATGGCCCCGCGGGCGTACAGCTCCTCCACGTCGCCGCGGAGGACGCCGAGGGCCACGAGCCCGGTGCCCAGCGCCCGCGCCGCGGCGCGGTGGACCTCGATGTAGCGCACACCGGGGCGCACACACGCCAGGGCCGCGCGCTGCGCTCCCAGCACCGCCTCGTAGAGGTTCCTCTGGGTCGACGAGAACCGCCCGCTGACGGGCCAGGTCCGCGTGACGTCCGCCGCCCACCCCTCAGGGGTCTCCGCGCCGACGTCGGCGAGCAAGAGGTCTCCCGGGCGCAGGATCCGATGGTAGCTCGTCTCGTGCAGGGTCTCCCCGTGGACGGTGACGATGGAGCCGTAGGCCGGCTGCATGCCCGCGGCGTAGATCTCGCGCTCCATGGCCGCGCGTACCTGCGCCTCCCGGAGCTCGGCCCCCGTCACGCCCAGACCGGCTCGGTGCCCCGCCGCGGTCACCTGGACCGCCTGGGTGATCTGAGCGAGGGCCGCGGCGTCGTGACGGAGCCTCAGGGTCACCAGCGCCTCCGCCAGGGCGGCGTCGAGTCCGCCCAGCTCCGGCCCCGAGCAAGCGATCACCTCCCGATCGAGCAGGGCTCCCAGCCAGTCGGCGGTCTCCTGATCTTGGGGGGGCAGCGCCGCCATGTCCGGGGACGGCTCGAGCTCGTCGAGAGGACGCACCTCGATGCACAGCGCCGCAGACAGCTGCTCCAAGGTGGGCTGCGCCCCGTTCCACACCACCGCCGTCGGATCCGGCTCGGTCACGAAGAGCCGAGCGGCGTCGTGCTCCACGACGAGGATGGCGCCTTCGAGCGCTCGACCCACCAGGTAGAGGAAGTGGCTCTCCGCCCGGAAGGGGTAGACGTTGTGCTCGAAGTTCCGCGGCCGCGCCCACCCCGAGGGGAAGGCCGCCGCGCCGACTCCCGTCGCCCGGAGGAGGTCTTGCAGTCTGCGCCGGCGATCGCGGAACGCGCTCGCCGAGCTCGGCTGGGGCCAGAACGGAGACATCACTGACATCGCTGCGTCAAAATACGTCGAAGGGATAACCCGCGTCCGAGTAGGCGCGCATGGCGACTCGATCCCGGAGCTCATCCTGGTTGCTCTCGAGCTCCCGCAACGCGCGGTTGATCCGGCTCTCGGCGGTGTGACACCAGGCCGCGGCCAGCTCCGTCATGCGCCGCGAACCTGCCTCCCCGTGCTCCACCCGCTCCCGCTGAGCTCGAGACAGCACGGCGAGCCAGGCGGCGAGATCCGTGACCGCGCTGGCGAGGCGCCGCTGCACGTGCTGCATCTCGACGATCTCCGAGCCGTAGCGACGCAGCTGTCGCCGCACCGCGTCGCCCAGCTGCCCAGCGAGCTCCCGGAGCCGCTCCGCCAACCCCGCGAGCTGAGGATCCCCGGGGAGAGAGAACTTGTCGAGGCGACGGCGCACCTCGTCGACGGCGACCTCCCCGAGGACGTCGATGCTCGCCAGCGGGTGGGCCATGGCGTCCGTCAACCGCTCCGCGCGGCTCCGCGGCACGCGGGTGCCCTCGAGGGTGACGTAGGACTCCAGCGCGAAGTCCGAGCCATCCAGGAGGCACAGGGCGCGGCCATCGGCCCAGCGGCGCAGCGCCCCCGCGTCGCTCTCGAAGGCCTGCGCGCCCGCCAGCTCCCACACCGAGTCGAGCACCCGCGCCACGCTGCGGGAGGCGGAGAGCCGCACCACCGCGCTCTCGACCAGATCCACCTCCCGCGTCCGGTCCGCGATCGACAAACACAGATACACCAGCGACTCAGCCGCCAGGCACTCCGCCAACATACCGCTCACGCGCTCTCGCACCGACGGGAACTGCCCCATGCTGCGCCCAAACGCGCGCCGAGCGCGCATGCGGAGGATCGTGTCGTTCACCGCTTGAATGCAGACCCCCAAGGCGGCGGCGCCGATGAACAGGCGAGCCTCGGACAGGCTCTCCATGACCACGCGGAAGCCCTTCCCGAACTCGCCGACCACGTGATCGGCGGGCACCTCGACGCCCTCGAGCGTGAGCTCCCCGATCCCGGCTCCGGGGAGCGCCGACGAGCCCTGGGGCTTCACGTGCACCCCCGGCCCCCGCTCGACGAAGAACGCCGTGAGCCGCGGCTTGTCTCCCGCGTGGGGCGGCACCGTGCGCGCCAGCACGATGAAGTGGGTCGCGAAGACCGCGTTCGTCACCCAGCTCTTGCTCCCGAACAGGCGGAACCTGCCGTCCTCGAGGGGCTCCGCGTGGGTGAGGAGCTGGGCGACGTCGCTCCCCGGGCTCGCCTCCGTCAAGGCGAAGGCGAAGATGGGCGCGTCAGGCCGCTCCCGGAGCCGAGCCTTCAGTGACTCTGGCGCCCCCCGACTCAGCGCCCGCTGACCGAGCACCTCGTGGGCGAGCAGGCTGACCGCGGAGGACGAGTCGTAGCCGGCCAGCTGCTGGACGAGCCTGGCGCGGGCGGGCAAGAACCGCGGCCCGTCGAAGTCCACCCTCCCGAGCAACCCGAGGGAGGCCAGCACCTCGTCCGCGCGGGCCGCCGTCGGCGGGGCGTGGCGCAGCTGCGCGAACACCTCTTGCAGCTGCTGGAACCTGCCCGTGCCCATGAGCGGGAACGGGAAGACGTCCGCGCCGTCCACCCGGCCCATGAAGAGCTCACGAACGAAGGAGGGGCGCGTCACCGCCCGCTCCTGAACGCACCCGCGCGGGGCCGCGGCGCGGTCACTGGCGCGCCCCTCGCCCGATCGGCACCACCGTGGCCGCCGGTAGCTCCGTGCACTCTCCGGTGCCGGGGCGACCCACGGCGCTCGCCGGCACGCCGAACTGCTCCGCCCGCTCGGCCTGCCATGGGTACTTCACACGGTGATGATGCATGTGCGCCAGAGTCTCGACCATACGGGCCTCCACGACGCGCAGCTCCGCGAGGGACAGGTTGCACTCGTCGAGCTGCCCCTGCTCGAGCTTGGTCTGCACCACCTGGTGCACCATCTGGCGAAAGCGCACCCGATCCGGCGGGTCGATCGTGCGCGAGGCGGCCTCGATGGAGTCGACCAACATCAGGATGGCCGTCTCCTTCGTCTGCGGCTTCATACCAGGATACCGGAACGCGTCTTCGGGGAGCTCTGGATCGCCGCTCGCGGCGATCTGCTGCCGGTGCTTGTTCAGGAAGTACTCGATCTTCTGGGTGCCGTGGTGCGTGTAGGCGAACTCGACCACGGGCTCGGGGATGCCCCCCTCCCGGAGGATGCGGGTCCCCTCGACCACATGGCGCACGATGCGGCGCGCGCTCTCCTCGGGCGAGAGTTGCTCGTGCGGCGAGGGCTCTCCCCGATCGAGGTTCTCGACGAAGTGCTTCGCGCCGATCGTCTTTCCGAGGTCGTGGTAGTAGGCCCCCACGCGGGTCAGCAGGGCGTCGGCCCCGATGGCGCTGGCGGCCTGCTCGGCGAGGTTCGCCATGGCCCGGGAGTGCTCGAAGGTGCCCGGGGCTTCCCGGGCGAGGCGCTGCAGGAGCGGCTGCTCGAGGTCGGTCAGCCGCAGCAGGCGGTCCCGAGAGACGTTCCCCAGGAGCCGCATGACCACCGGGCGCAGGAGCAGCGCCAACACCCCCTCCAAGAGCCCGCCGCCGACGGTCGCGAGCAGGGGCGAGGCCATCGGATGGCGCGGATCCAAGAGCTCGGAGAGGGGCTGACCGTCGAGGGCGCACACCGCGACCAGCACCAGGCCCGCGGTGACCCCGGCCTGGGCCCCTGCCAGGATCAAGCCGCTGGCAGAGGGCCGCCTCAAGAAGCTGAGGGTGGCGCTCATCCCCCGGGCGAGCAGCACGCAGAACACCAGGCTGTCGAAGCCCACGAAGGACGCGAGCACGAGCGCCATCGACACCGCCACGATGAACCCGGCGCGGCGATCGAAGCTCACCGCCATCCACAGCGGCGTCAGCGCCACGGGCATCCAGAGGGGGCTCGGCTCGAGCGCTGCGAGGAACCCGCGCGCCATCAGCGCCACCAGCACCATCGTCGCCAGGATGCCCACTTGCGTGCGGAGGAGGCGCAGGCGGGGCTGCCCGAAGGTGCGCAGGAAGCTCGTCAGGGAGAGGGCGATGAGGAACTGCAGGAGCCCGAACCCCGCGAGGGCGAGGCCCATCTCGGAGCCGAGCCCTCGGGGCTCGCCCCAGGGCCCGAACGACGCGGCGCCCTGGGCCAGACTCAGGATCGCCGCGAACCCGAGACCCAACCAGACCCCCGAAGCAGGGCTCGCCCGGGTGCGCGTGCGCAGCTGCGGCGTGGGGAGTGCCCCCGCCCGCGCTTCGGTCACTGGGTCCGAGTCCTGCACCGCGATTCCGTACCCCACCTTCGTCCGACACGCAGCTGGTGCGGGTGGCCCATGGGGTGGCCCATCCGCCCGACGGACGCTACTGGAGCCCTAGGTCCCAGGGCAACATCACGCCGCGCCGCTCCCTGCGTTCACCTGGGCTCCGGAAGAAATTCAGCTAAAAACAGCTACTTCCTTGCTCAGCAGCCTACATCTTGCTACCTCCAGGCTGCCGTGGGGACCGTGAACGACCGTGTGACAGCCATCCACCGCGAGCGCGGCGTGGCGCTCATGGGCATCGTCAACACCACCCCCGATTCCTTCTTCGATGGTGGCCGTCACAGCGCGCCCGAGGCCGCGTGCCGGCACGTGGACGAGCTGCTCGCGGCCGGCGCCGATCTGCTCGACATCGGCGGTGAGTCGACGCGCCCCGGGGCAGCGCCCGTCCCCGCCGAAGAGCAGTGGCGTAGGATCGAGCCCGCCCTCGACCACGCCCTGGCGCGCGGAGCGCTCGTCTCCGTCGACACCACCCTGCCCGCGGTCGCCGAGCTGGCGCTCGCCCGTGGCGCTCACATCATCAATGATGTGTCCTGTCTCTCGGACCCCGCCCTGGCGACCCTCGTCGCCCGCAGCGCCGCCGTGCTGCTCCTGATGCACAGCCGGGGAGGGATGCAGCACATGGCGGGGTTCTCCGCCTATCCCGACGAGGGATACGGAGATCCGGTAGAGGACGTGCGCAGAGAGTGGGGCGAGGCGCGGCGACGGGCCGTGGCGCAGGGCGTCGCGGAGGATCGCGTGTGGTTCGATCCGGGCCTCGGCTTCCACAAGAACGCGCGCCAGTCCTTCGAGATCTTGGCGCGCATCGACGAGCTGCTCGATCCCGGGGTGCCGTCCGTGGTGGGCGCGAGCCGCAAGTCCTTCCTCGGGGCGGGGGATCACTCCCCGCCGGAGCGCCGCCTCGGCGGCACGCTCGCTGCCTGCTTGCATGCGGCGCAGCGAGGTGTGGCGATCTTGCGGGTCCACGACGTCCAGGAGGTCGCCCAAGCCTTACGGGTCCAGCACACCCTCCTCCAGCACACCCTCCGCCAACACGCCTCTCAGAACGCCTCCCAGGACACCATGGCGGCGCAGCGCCGCCCCCGGGCAGACCCGCGGGGGGCCGATGTTTGAGGGCCTCGCGAGCTACCTGGCGGACCGCTCTCCCCCCGAGCTTGCCCGGGACTTCTTCGACGTCTTCATCGTCTACTATTTCATTTATCGCCTGCTGCTCGTCGCCAAGGGCACGCGCGCGATGCAGGTGGCGCTCGGCATCGCGGTCATCGCGCTGCTCTACCTGGTAGCGCAGCTCCTCCAACTCTCGACGGTGCTGACGGTCCTCGGCTCCTTGATGCAGAGCATCCTGCTCATCATCGTCGTCGTCTTCCAGAGCGACATCCGGCGCGCGCTGCAGCGCGTGGGCAGCCGGGCCTGGTTCGGCGGCTTGGCGCGCGCCCAAGAGTCGCGGGTCATCGACGAGGTCGTCGAGGCCGCGCGGGAGCTGGCGCGCCATCGCATCGGCGCGATCATCGCCTTCGAGCAAGACGCCAACCTCGACGAGTTCGTGGGCAACAACAAGGGCCACGACGTCGACGCGAAGGTCACGCGGGAGCTCCTCGTCTCGTTGTTCACGCCCGAGGCCAGCAACAAACTCCACGACGGCGCGGTCATCATCCGCGACCTGCGCATCGCCAAGGCGGGCGTGTTCTTCCCCATGCCCGAGGGGCGCATCATCGATCAGAGCTTCGGTTCGAGGCACCGCGCGGCCCTGGGCATCACCGAGGAGACGGACGCGGTCGTGGTGATCGTCAGCGAGGAGCGCGGCACGATCGGCTTCTGCTTCAACGGCAACATCGCCTCGGATCTGCAAGCTGGGCAGCTCCGAGACATGCTGGAGAGCATCTTCAGCCCGAAGGTTCGCAAGAAGACGCGCAAGGCGCGCAAGCGCGCCGAGGTCGCCGTCGAGCCCACCCCCGAGGGCGAGATGGCGCGCATGAGCCTCAAGGGGCCGGCGCCGGACGCCCCCGCCGAGGAGACCCCCGTGAGCGTCGGGCGCGCGGGAGCGACGCGCCCCAGCGACACGCCCCCACCCTTGCGCAAGCGCACCACCGAGACGGACGTGGTCCCCGCCGAGCCAGGGGCCGTCACCCGCCGCGAGCCGCGACCGATGCCGAAGGCCTCCGATCAGGATCGCACGTCGAGCATCGATGAAGAGCCCCGCATCCGGGAGAGCGACGCGTGACGACGAGCAACTCCGCTGTGCTCCGGTTCCTGCGCAACGCCTTCACGGCGAACCTCGGGCTGAAGGCGGTGTCCCTCGTCTGCGCCCTGTTTCTCTTCGCGTACATCCACGGTCAGCGCAACATCCAGCAGCGCACCGTCCCGGTCGGCGTGATCAGCCTCCCCCCCGAGAGCGACGACCGGGAGCTCATGACCCGCATCCCGCCGAGCATCCACGTCACCCTGCGCGGCACCGCGCGCGCCCTCGATCGACTCATCCAGTCGGGGCTGCCGCCCGTCGAGATCGATCTCCGCAACGGGCACAAGCGCTCCGTCCAGTTCGACCGCGAGCTCTTCAAGCTGCCGCCCGAGGTGGACATCATCTTCGTCGATCCGCCGAGCATCGATCTGGATTGGGAGAAGGTCGTCACACGCACCATCCCCCTGCAGACGTCCGTGGCCGGCCAGCCCGCGCCCGGCTTCGTGCTGAAGGCGGAGCCCACGGTCGAGCCCCGCAACACGACCGTGAAGGGCCCGGTCAGCCTCGTGGAGGTGCTCCAGTCCGCGCGCCTCGCGCCCTTCGACATCACCGGGCTCACGGAGGGCGTGTGGCCGCGCCGCATCGCCCTCGATCCGGCGCCCAGTCGCGTCTCGTACCTGGGACCTCAGAGCGCGACGGTCACCGTCACCGTCGTCAAGCGCACCAGCGAGAAGCAGTTCGCCAATCGCCGGGTCGAGGTCATCGGCACGGGGCGCGCCGTGGTCGTGCCCCAGGCCGTCGACGTGACCGTGGTCGGCCCGCCCGAGGTCGTGCGAGCCCTGCGGGAGGAGCAGATCGTCCCGCGCGCGGATCTGACGAAGGTGCTGGAGGAGCGCGGCGAGGAGCCTCACGGCTCGGTGATCGTCCCCGTCACCGTCGAGCTGGCGGACGTGGAGACCAAGGTCCAGCCGCCGACGGTCACCGTGAAGTGGTGACCGGCGGGCGCGCCTCCGCTGGGGACGGCTCCTGGTAGCTGCGCGGCAGATATTCGATGGTGAGGCGCGAGCGGGCATTCTGATAGTAGCTCAGCGCGGCCTCACCGAGCCGACGGCCCACGTACCAGCGACGTAGCTGGGGCGCGATGGCGCGATAGCGCTGCCCCGAGAACGGCGTCTTGCCGCTCCGGTACACGCGCCGGAGCTCCGCCTCGCTCGGCTCGAGCATGGGCGCCACCATCCGATCCAGGTAGAGGCTCGCCCGCGCGCGCCGACGCAGCAGCCCGCGCAGCTCGAGATCGCCGATCCCCTCGGCGCTGGCCGCCGTCTGCAGGGCCAGCGCACCCCCCACTTGTTCGGCGAGCAGGACGCGCGCCGCGCGGATCTGCGCGTTGACGCTCTCTGCGCTCGGAGCCGGCGCGATGTTGAGAGAGGCGAGCAGGGTCTCGGCGATGTGCCGCTCGAGGGCCGCCTGCAGGTGGTGGCGACGGTAAGGGATCTCGTCGCTGGGCTGAAACGTGCGATCCGTCAGCGCCTCCAGACGCGCTTCGAACGCGAGCTCCCGCTCGAACAGGAAGTGAGGGGAGAGCGCGCCGCCCGTCTCCGGAACGCTGAAGCGCACCACGACCCGATCCAGCGGCACCCGATCCACGAACATCGCGGACGCGCCCGGGCGCCTCGTCGGCACATCCGTCTCCTCTGCCAGCGCGCCCCCCGCGGTGAGCGCGCCCAGCAGACCCCCGAGGAGCGCCGCGCGGACCTTCATGTCAGGACCCGGCGCCTCCGCTCTCCTCCACGGCTTCGCTGCGCGCGCCATAGGGCCGCGCCGTTCGGCGCGCCTTCACGAACTCCGCGAAGGTCAGCACCTTGTCGAGCTCGCGCCCGTTCAGGGAGTCGATGATCTCCAGCAACTGCTTGCGGACCTCTCCGCCACGTGCGCGTCGACCCCCGAGCTGCTCCTGGGAGATCGTCGCCACGCTCGCGTCCGCCGGCGGCGGTGTGGGCACCGCCCCTTGGCTGGGGCGCGGGACGGGGCGCAAGCCGTGGGCGCTCAACCACGCCTCCATGAAGACGCGCAGCCGCTCGCTCCGGAACGCGAACCAGCGCTCCCGCTCGGGGCCATGGGACATCAGCGCGTCCTTGAAGCGACGGAACGCGCCCTTACCGTCGATGGCCGCGGTGAGGCGCGCCTGCAGCTCCCGATCTTCGACCATCGGGATGTAGCGCTCCATCCAGCGGTACTGTTCCCGCGAGCTGACGGGTTCGATCCGCATGTAGCTCGAGTCCGAGGCGATGCGCGCGTGCATCTCGGGATCGGCGATGCCGTCCACGACCCGCAAGACCTCACCCGTGCCCAGCTGCAAATAACTGTGCACCTCGGGGGCGTTGTTCTCGAAGGCATCTTCGAGCGCCTCCCAATCGACCGGCACGTCCCTCGCCTCGGCAGCGCTGGCTTGCGAGTTGGTGGGATCGGCTTCAGGCATGGGGATTCTCACGGTATCGGAGTTGGCGAGGGAGTCGTCACAGATCGGCTCCGAGCCCGGCCGACAGCCTGGCTCCATGTTTGTTTAACAGAAGTCCGGCCCGATTCATCGAGGCCCGGCTCGAAAGTGCGCTCCGTCGAGAGCATGGCGGCAACGGAGCCCTTCCGGTGAAGCCCCACCCCCACCGCGGCGAGCATGGCGGCCCCGCGCGCCGTGGACTCCAGCTCGGCGGGCCTCTCCACACGCACCCCGGAATAGTCCGCCTGCAATTGCATCAATAAGTCGTTGGCCGCGGCCCCACCGTCCACCCGCATGCGCTCCACGGGCCGCCCCTGGTCGACCGCCATCGCCTCCAGCAGATCGTCGACCTGCAAGGCGATCGACTCCAGGGTCGCGCGGGCCAGGTGCGCCCTGGTCGTCCCCCGGGTCAAGCCACAGATGAGGCCCCGCGCCTCCGGGTCCCAGTAAGGAGCCCCCAGACCCGCCAAAGCCGGCACGAACACCACCCCGTCGCTCGACGGGACAGAGCGCGCCAGCTGCTCCACCTCCGCGGAGGACTCGATGAGCCCGAGCCCATCGCGGAGCCACTGGACCGCCGCGCCCGCGACGAAGCACGCGCCCTCGAGGGCGTAGACTACCTCCTCGCCGATCTGCCAGCCCAGGGTCGAGAGCAGGCCGTGTCGGCTCTGCACGGGCGCGCCGCCGGTGTTGGCGAGCACGAACGCGCCCGTCCCGTACGTGCACTTGGCGTCGCCGACCTCGAAGCACCCCTGACCAAAGAGGGCCGCTTGTTGATCGCCAGCGATCCCGGCGATGGGCACGCCGTCGGGGAGACCGGGCACCCCCTGGGTCACGCCCACCGTCCCGGCGCTCGGCACGATGCGGGGCAGGAGCGCCTCCGGGACACCCCACAGATCGCACATCTCCGGGCTCCAGCGGCGCGCCCGCAGATCCATGAGCAGGGTCCGCGAAGCGTTGGTGGCCTCGATGACGTGACCGGCGCGCCCCGCCGTGAGGCGCCGCACGAGGTAGCTGTCGACGGTGCCGAAGGCGAGCTTCCCGCTCCGCGCGTCCCGGTCCAGCTCGGGGTGCCTCGACAGCAACCACTTCAGCTTGCTCCCCGAGAAGTAGGGATCGATCACGAGCCCCGTGAGCTCTCGCACCCGAGCGCCGTGTCCTGCGGCGTCGAGCTCCGCGCAGAGCTCCGTCGTGCGCCGGTCCTGCCAGACGATCGCACGGTGAGCGGGGCGCCCCGTGTCCCGCTCCCAGAGCAGCGTGGTCTCCCGCTGGTTCGTGATGCCGATGGCGGCGATCCGCGCCGGGGCGATCCGGGCATCCCCCAGGGCCCGCGCGATGGCCTCGAGCACGCTCTCCCAGATGTCCTCCGGTTCGTGCTCCACCCACCCGGGTCGCGGGAAATGCTGAGGGAACTCCTGCGTCGCTCTGCCGAGGGTCGTCCCCCCCGCGCTCATGACGAGCGCCGTCGTCCCCGTCGTGCCCTGGTCGATCGCCAGCAGGCACCGCTCCTCCATCCCTGGGTCGCCCTTCGCAGCCATCGACGATGAGCCTACCGCAAACACAGGCCCAGAGCGCCGGGGGCGCCCCAGGCCGCCCCAGGCCACCTCGGGCCGCCCGAACACCGCGAATCCCGGGAACCCGGGAATCTCAGGAAAGAGCGGCGCCGGGTTGTCCCCCAGCCCACCCCCAGTTAGCCTGGGGGCTCTCACTATGGCCCGACTTTTGCTGGTTACGCCCGACGGGGAACAGACTGTCGAGCTACGTGCACACAACACCCTGGGTCGGCATCCGGACAACTCCATTCAGCTGCTCGACAAGATCGTCTCGAAAGAGCACTGCGTCATCGAGCTGCGCGGCAACGATTTCATCCTACGCGATCTCGGGAGCCTCAACGGGACGTTCGTCAACGGCGAGCGCGTGCAGGGCGAGATCGTGCTGCACCACGGAGCCGAGCTCACGATGGGTCAGACGCGGGCCCGCTTCGAGGCCGGGGACACCAGCGCCGCCCCACATCGGCCCGACGATTCCTCCGCGCGCGCCCCCTTCCAGCAGCTCGCCGGCAGCGGGCCGGCCACCTTGAGGAACGTCCCCGCGCAAACTCCGGTCGCGCGCGCCCCCCTCCCCCAGAGCGGCGGCGGCGCTCTCGGATTACCAGCCGGCCCGCCCCTCCCGGTGCCCCAAGCCCACCGCCCCCTCGGGGGCACGCGCATCGATCTGCAGGATCAGTCGCGCTCGATCGGCACGCAGATCGCCGCCATCCAGAAGGGCTTTCTCCCCTACGATCAGGTCTCCTCGAACCCGGAGCAGCTCGCCCAGGACTACGAGCGCCTGCGCCTCTCCCACGAGCTCTCCCGAGAGATCGCCCTCGAGCGCGACCTCCAGAAGCTGCTCGAGAAGATCCTGCAGACGATCTTCCGCTTCGTGCGAGCAGACCGCGGCGTGATCTTCTTGCGGGAGCGCGACGAGCTCGTCCCCGCCGCGAGCTTGCGCCGCGACGGGACGGACTCTCCCATCCCGGTCTCGTCGACCATCATGAACCACGTCATGCAGGAGCGCGCCACGGTGCTCACCCACGACGCGGCGATGGACTTCGCGGCCTCCAAGGGCAAGAGCATGATCCTCAACCGGATCAGCTCCGCCATCGTCGCCCCGCTGCTCCACAACGACGACATCCTCGGCGTGCTCTGGCTCGACAGCGAGAGCCTCGCCCAGTTCCAGCACAAGGATCTCGAGATCGTGACGGCCATCGCCGCCCAAGCGGCGATGTTCATCGAGATCAACATCCTCGGGAAGAAGATCGAGCAGGAGATCGTCAACCGCGAGCGCTTCAGCCGGCTGCTGTCCCCCAACGTGGCCGAGCGGGTGCTGTCGGGTGAGCTCGAGGTGAAGAAGGGCGGTCAGCTCGTCGAGACCTGCACCGTCTTCAACTCCGACATCCGCGGCTTCACCGCGATGAGCGAGCGCGCCTCCCCCGAATCCCTCGTCGAGATGCTCAACGAGTATTTCGAGCACATGGTCGAGACGGTCTTCAAGTTCGAAGGCACGCTC
Organism: Pseudomonadota bacterium; assembly: GCA_023460875.1. GTDB lineage: Bacteria > Myxococcota_A > Polyangia > Polyangiales > Polyangiaceae > NIC37A-2. The sequence continues at coordinate 5,169 of JAEWOQ010000589.1, read as the reverse complement.
GACAAGTTCATGGGGGACGGGATCATGGCCTTGTGGGGGGCCCCCGTGGCTCACCCGGACGACGCCATCCGCTCCGTGAGCTGCGCCCTGGAGCAGAAGGTGGTGCTCGAGGAGTTCAACCGCGGGCGGGTGGCCGCCGCGCTGCCGCCCCTCGACGTGGGCTTCGGCATCCACACGGGCCCCCTCGTGGCGGGCTACATCGGCAGCTCCAAGGCCCTCAGCTACACGGTCGTGGGGGACACGGCGAACACCAGCGCGCGGCTCTGCGGCGTCGCGTCGGCGGGGCAAATCGTCGTCAGCGAGCCGACCCTCGATCTCCTCAAGGGCCGCTTCGTCTACGAGGAGCTGCCCCCCGCCCACCTGAAGAACAAGGAAAAGCCCTTCCGCTGCTTCAACATCCTCGGGCCCCACCCGAGCTCTCAGGTGCCCGCGGCGCTGGGTCACCGCTGAGAGACGCGCCGCGTCCACCCCAAGCCCGGGTCCCCGTGGGTTTTTCTCGACCCAGCGCCCGCTGCCCGTCCGCTGCCGCGGGCCAGCCCAGCCCGTCGACGAACGTCGCCCACCGCGCGTCGTCCGGCCGGTTACCTGGTAAGACCACTGCCCCTAGCTCCCGTAGATCTCCGTCGGAAATCGCCATGGCAGCGGAACGCCTCGGAAAAATGGCGCACAGGCTCGACTATCGAGCGGCTTCCAGACAATCTTGCGCCGGCTCATGGCCCACGTACTCGCATTCGAGCGCCCCGTCGTCGAGCTGATCACCCGGGTGCGGGAACTTCGCGATCTCGCGTCGCGCGACGAGCGGTACAGCGTCGAGCTGAAGCGGCTCGAAGACAAAGCAGCCCGCCTCGCTCGGGAGGTCTTCGCGCAGCTCTCCCCCATGCAGAAGGTGCAGCTGTCGCGCCACCCCAGCCGCCCCTACACCCTCGCCTACACCACGCGGCTGTTTGACGATTTCGTGGAGCTCCACGGGGACAGGCGCTTCCGAGACGACGCATCCATCGTGGGCGGCATCGCGCGCTTCCACGGGCGCAGCGTGGTGGTCATCGGCCACCAGAAGGGCCGCAACGCCAAGGAGAACGTCCGGCGTAACTTCGGCATGCCGAACCCCGAGGGCTACCGCAAGGCGATCCGCCTCTACGAGCTCGCCGATCGGTTCGGGCTGCCGGTCATCACCTTCATCGACACCCCCGGCGCCTTCCCGGGCCTCGAGGGCGAGGAGCGCGGGCAGAGCGAAGCGATCGGCGCCTCCCTGGAGGCCATGGCCGGGCTCGGGGTCCCCGTCATCACCACCGTCATCGGCGAGGGCGGCTCCGGAGGGGCGCTCGCCCTGGGCGTCGCCAACCGGGTGTTGGTCCTCGAGTTCAGCTACTACTCGGTGATCACCCCCGAAGGCTGCGCCGCCATCCTCTGGAAGAGCGCCGAGCACGCCCCTGAGGCGGCCGCGCGCCTGAAGATCACCGCCCCGCACCTGCTCGAGCTCGGCGTCGTCGACCGGATCGTGGAGGAGCCGCCCGGCGGCGCCCACCAAGACTACGACCAAGCGGCCCGCGTCCTCGACCAGGTGCTCTACGAGGAGCTGAACGCCCTCTCTGGCCTGTCCCCCGACGAGCTCCGCGAGGACCGCTACCAGCGCTTCCGCAAGCTGGGCTCGTTCATCGCCTAGGACCGCCCCACCCACATCATGTCCGCCCCCTCCGTGAGAAGCCCCGCGGCGCTGCTGTCTGGCCTCGCCTCGTTGGACGACGTCGAAGTCGAGAACCAACGCGTGCTGCTGCGCGCGGATCTGGACGCTCCCCTGAACAAACAAGGGGAGCTCGTCGACGACTCCGCGATCCGCCGGGTCGCGCCCACCGTGCGCCGGCTCGTGGAGGCGGGCGCCCGGGTGATCGTCGCCTCCCGCTTCGGTGCCACCCGGCGCGGCTACAAGTCGCCCCCCAGCATCGAGCCGGCGGCGGCGCGGCTGGGAGAGCTGACGGAGCTCGAGGTGTACCTCCCCGACGACTGCGTGGGCGACTCCGTCAAGAAGGTGATCGGCGATCTGCGCGACGGTCAGATCTGCGTCCTCGAGAACCTGGCGAGTGGTCCCGAGGACGGCCGCGCCGACGAGGCGTTCGCTCGCGCGCTGATGGCCTATTGTGATGTGTTCGTCAACGACGCGCTCTCCAGCTGCGAGCTGGAGTCGGCGACGACGACCATCTTGCCGCGCCTGCTCGAGCAGCGCGTCGCCGGCCCCAACCTCCTCGCGGAGCTCGATGCCGTGCTGCGGCTCCTGAACCCCGCGAGCCCCTTCACGATCGTCCTGGGCGGCAGTCGCCTCACGGACAAGATCGACGCCCTACACACCTTACTGCCACGCTGCCAGCAGCTCTGCGTGGCCGGGGTCCCGGGCAACACCATGGTGCGGGCCCGGGGCGGGGCCATGGGGGCCTCCGTCGTCGAGGAGACCTATCTGGCCGGGGCGCGCACCCTCATGGACCAAACCTTCGGGCGCCTGCTCCTCCCGGAGGATTTCGTCGTGGCGACGTCGGTCAAGGCGGCCAGCGGCCGCGTCGCTCCAGCGGGAGAGCTGGATCCGGTGGAGGGCGCCGTCGATCTCGGTCCCCGCGCCCAGGAGGCGTTCCGCGAGCAGATCGGCCGCGCCGGGACCGTCCTCTGGTGGGGCACGATCGGATTCCACAAGAACCCGGCCTTCGCCGCGGGCACGCGGGCCGTCGTGGAGGCGTTGGCCGACAGCTCGGCCTTTACCATAGTCGTCGGGGACGATAGCGTCGCCGCGGCCCGCCAGGTCTGCCCCGAACGAACCGGGGACATCGACTATCTGGCGGGGGGCGGCAGCGCCACGCTGGCGTTGCTCGCCGGCAAGAAACTCCCGGGCCTCGAGGCCCTGCGCGGGATGGGACATGACTGAACGAACTCCGCTGATCGCTGGCAACTGGAAGATGAACTTGGGCGGCACCAAGGGCTGCGAGCTGGCCGAGGCCATCGCGCGAACGGCCGTGGCGCACCCGAACGTGGACGTGGTGGTCGCGCCGCCCTCCACCGTGATCGCGGCGGTCGCTCAGATCTCTGAAGAGAACGGCAAGGAGCTCGAGATCGCCGGCCAGAACCTCTACCCCAAGGACGACGGGGCCTTCACCGGCGAGATCAGCGCGCCCATGTTGCTCGAGGCGGGCGCCAAGTGGGTCATCCTCGGTCACAGCGAGCGCCGCCAGTACTTCGCCGAGAGCGACGACTTCGTACGCGAGAAGGTGGCGGCGGCGCTCGCCGCCGAGCTCCGCCCCATCGCCTGCGTCGGCGAGACCCTGGAGGAGCGTGAGGCGGGCAAGACCCTCGAGGTCGTCAACCGGCAGATCGACGCCTTCGCCGCGCTGCTCTCCGAACGGCCTGGCTTCGGCGTGATCGCCTACGAGCCCGTGTGGGCCATCGGCACCGGCAAGGTCGCCACGCCCGAGCAGGCCCAGGAGGTCCACGCGGCCATCCGCGCCCGTCTGCGCGAGACTTTGAACGCGGATGTGGCAGAGAAGACCCGCATCCTCTACGGCGGCAGCGTCAAGGCCTCCAACGCCGCCGAGCTCCTCGCTTGCACCGACATCGACGGGGCCTTGGTGGGCGGAGCTTCCCTCGACGCCGACGGGTTCGCGAAGATCATCCAGGCCGCCGCGGGATAACCACCATGCTCGATCTCCTCATCAAGCCCCTCACCGTCGTGCACGTGATCGCGTGCCTGTTCCTGGTGTTGGTGATCCTCCTGCAGCCCGGTAAGAGCGGCGGCATGGGGGCGTTCACGGGCGCGGCCGCGACCCAAGTCTTCGGGGGGCGCGGCGCTGGCAGCCTCCTCACCAAGATGACCTGGATCGTGGGGACGCTCTTCTTCGTCACGAGCATCACCCTCGCGTACCTGTCGGGCGGCGTCGCAGACTCCCTCGCAGATCGCGCGGCTCGCGCCCGTGCCCAGGAGGCCCCCGCGGCGCCACCTGCCACTCCGCCCGCGGCGCCCGCTGCTCCCGCGGAGTGAGCCCCCGATGGGGCCGGGCTCCAGTCCTCGCGGGCTCGATCCCGGCCCACGCTCGGGGGACCACCTCGGCGCCTCACCCGCCAGGCGGCGGTGGGTCGCCCCCCTGCTCGCCCTCGCGGCGTTGAAGCTGTGCGTATCCGCGGTGGTGCTCGCCCAGGGCGTCACCGCGATCAGCGACGACGACTTCGCCCGCGTGGTCATCGCCCAGGACTTCGCGGCGAGCCCCCGCCTCGATCCGAGCGGCACGAGCTGGCTCCCCTTGCCCTTCTGGGTCTACGGCGCGCCGATGCTCCTGCTCGGAGACTCCTGGCAGGTGGCCCGCGGCGTCGCGGTGGGGCTCGGGGTCGTCTCGGTGTGGCTCGTCTGGGGCGCGGCGCGCCTCTTCGGGGCGTCGCCCTGGGCCGCCGCGCTGGGGGCGGCGCTGAGCGCCCTGTTCCCCTACTCGGCCTGGCTGGGGGTCGCCACCGTGCCGGAGCTGCCCACCGCCGCCCTGACGTTGTTCGCACTCGGCTGCAGCGCCCGCGCGGCCGAGCTGTTGGGGCCGACCACCTCGAGCCCGCCCTCCCGGCTCCCTTGGCTGTACGCCCTGCTTGGAGCCCTGGCGATCACCGCCGCCTGCGCCAGCCGCTACGAAGCCTGGCCCGTTGCGGTGGGGCTAGCCCTCGTCACCCTGAGGGACGCCCGCCGCGCCACCACCCGAGGGCGCGACTCCGCCGTGGCACCTCCGGGCGCCACGTGGCTGGAGCGCGGCGCCCGTCCGTGGCTGGTCGCCACGTTCGTCGCGGTGTGTTTCCCGCTCGCCTGGCTTCTGCACGGGCTGGCGCTCCACGACGATCCCCTGTTCTTCGTGCGACGGGTGGTCGAATACAAACGAGCGCTGGGAGGCAGCGCGAGCGGGCTCGTCGAGCTCCTCTCCACCTATCCCGTCGCTTTCGTGCGAGGGGAGCCGGAGCTCGTCCTCGGGGGAGCCGCTCTGCTGGGTTTGACCCGGACCTCCTTGCGCTGGCGGCGCGCCGCCTGGCTGCTCGGGGGCGCCCTCCTCGCGCTCGTGGCCGGCGATCTGCGCGGCGGCGGCCCCACCCATCACCCGGAGCGGGCCTTGGTCACCGGCTGGCTCCTCGTCGCCGTCCTCACGGGAGACGCCCTGACCCGGC
>JAEWOQ010000588.1 GCA_023460875.1 Pseudomonadota bacterium | reverse complement strand
AAGTTCGTCTTGCCCACCAGGATCGCTCCGGCGGCCACGAGCCGCGCGACGACGGGAGCGTCGGCCTCCGGTCGATAGGCGAACTCCGGGCAGGCGGCGGTGGTGTCCCAGTCCGCGACGTCGATGTTGTCCTTGACCGCGAACGGCACGCCGTAGAGCGGGAGTCGCTCGAGCTCCCCGCCCACGGCCTCGAGCCGGCGCTCGAGCTGGCTCAGCTGAGCGGACACCTGCGCCGGCGTCGCGACGCTGATCCAAGCGATGTCCGCCGGACGCAGCCGCTCGACCCACTCGAGCAACAGGGTCGGCGCGAGCGAGCCCCCCCTGTACGCCTCCTGCCACTCGCCGATCGTCCAACCCGCGGGCACCGGATGGTTCGAGTGTTTCTCCATCCCTCATCGCCTCCTGGGCACCACGATCTCCGGTTCGGCGTGAGACGATGCCCGCTCCCGCGCCTCCTGCAACATCTGCCAGGTAATTTTCCGCACCTCGGCCTTGCTCAGCTCGATGTGCGTCCGTAGTCGCTGCCGCGCTTCGTCGGATCGCCCGGCGAACACGGCCGCGAGGACCCCCGCGTGCTCGTCGTAGGTCGCCTCGATGCGCTCCTCCCGACCAAAGTCCAAGCGGCGAATGATGCGGATGCGTTCGTTCAGCTCTCGGTGCAGGCGCGCCATCTCCCGGTTCCCGGCGGCGTCCATGAGCAGGCAGTGGAACTGCTCGTCCAGGGCCGCGGCGCGCGGACCATCGAACTGACGCTCCCCCGTCATCCACGTGGCCTCGAGCGCCTCGAGCTCCGGACAGGATTGCCCCTTGGGCCACGCGCACAGGCGCTCGACGGCGGCGAGCTCCAGCACCACACGCACGTCATAGAGCTCCTCGAAGTAGTCGAAGTCGAACGGGCGCACCCGCCAGCCGTTGCGGTAGTACACCTCCAGGTAGCCCTCCCGCTGCAGTCGATAGAGCGCCTGCCGCACGGGCGTACGGCTCGCCGCCGTTCTTTGGGCGACCTCCGTCTCCGTGAAGCGGCTGCCGGGCAGCAGGCGGAACTCGAAGAGTTCCTCTTTGATCGATTGGTAGACACGATCGGCGAGGTTGTCCGGCCTCGCCTTGCCGTGATGGACCCAGCTTTTGGCGGAAGGGCTCTTCGCGGGAGGGCTCTTCGTAAGCTCGGCGCTCGTGGGGTCCTTGGTGAGCTCGGCGCTCGTGGGGCCCTTCGTGAGCTCGGAGGTCATGGACGCGCGCCCTCCGTAGGCTCGGCCGATGGTTCGAGCAAGACCAGCGTGTCCCCCGGGTTCACAGCCTTGCCCGGCTGACATCGGATCGCCTTCACGGTGCCGGCGACGGGGGCGGTCACGGTAAGCTCCATCTTCATGGCCTCCACGACGAGGAGCTCCTGCCCCGCGTCCACGCGCTGCCCGAGCTCGACCAGCACCTTCCACAGGTTGCCACAGAGGTCCGCGGCCACGGCGTGCCCGTCGACGTCGAGGTCGTCCGGGGGCTCGACCTCCACCACCGCGGGGACGTCTCGCGCGACCTGCTCCGTCTGCCAATGCGCGACCTCCCGCTCGAAGGCCAGCGCCTGGCGTGCACGGAACTCGGCGATGCTGGACGCGTTCTCGTCGAGGAACCGGCGGTGAGCGGCGAAGTCGAACTCCTCCTCCCGGATCTGGATGGCGCCGGCGGGGTGCCCCTCCCGAAAGGCCTCGCGCCGCTCCACGAGCTCCCGCTCGGAGACAGGGAAGAACTCCACCTGATCGAAGAAGCGCAAGAGCCACGGCTCGCCCGGCCGGAACTGCGGGTTCTTCAGGAACTTGTTCCAGATGGGGAGCGTGCGCCCCACGAGCTGATAGCCCCCCGGCGAATCCATGCCATAGATGCACATATACACGCCCCCGATCCCGACGGTGCCCTCGGCGGTGTAAGTGCGGGCTGGGTTGTACTTCGACGTCAGCAGGCGATGCCTGGGATCGACGGGCACCGCGCACGGCGCGCCGAGGTAGACGTCCCCCAGCCCGAGCACGAGATAGCGCGCGGCGTAGACGATCTCCCGCACCTCGTCTCGGTTCGCCAGACCGTTGATCCGCTGGATGAAATCCACGTTGTTCGGCAGCCAAGGCGCCTCCGCGCGCACGGTTTGGGCGTAGCGCTCCACCGCCCCCAAGGTGGCGGAGTCCTCGAAGGCGAGAGGCAAGCGCACGACGCGCGTAGGGACCTTCAGCGCGCCGACGTCGGGCAAGCTCTCCTCGACCGCCAGCAGCTGGTCCAGCAGCGCCGACTGGCGTTGAACTCGGCCGTCATATCGGACCTGCACGGAGCGCACCCCGGGCGACACCTCGAGCACGCCCGGCACGGGCCGCGCCTTCAGGGCCTCCATGAACAGGTGCACCCGCATGCGGGAGGCGAGATCGAGGAGGTTGGGCCCGTACTCGATGAGCACGTAGCCGTCGCCCGCTTGGCGATACACCACCTCCGGGCGCTCCGCCGTCGCGGGGAGAGCCGCGAGCACCGCAGGGGAGCAGCCGTCGAGAGCAGCGCCGTTCGACGGCGCCCCGCGTCCCCCGGAGAACACCGACGTCGCGACCGTCGGAGCCGGGGCCACCCTGAGGGTCTCGATGCTGCGCAGCTGACCCTCCTCGAGCGCCCGCGCCTCCTCGTAGTCGATCCTACAGAACCGGATGCGATCGCCGGGCTTGAGCTGCCCGACCTTCCAGAGCTCCGCCTTGGCGATGGTGAAGGGACACACGAACCCGCCGAGGCTGGGACCATCGTGGGTCAGGATGACCGGGCTGTCTCCCGTGAAGTTGATGCTCCCGATCGCGTACTCGCAGTCGTGGATGTTCGAGGGATGGAGACCGGCCTCACCGCCGTCGGTTCGCGCCCAGGCCGGTGTGGGTCCGGTGAGGCGCACGCCGAGCCGGTTGGAGTTGTAATGGACGGTCCAGCGCGCGGCGAAGAGCTCCTCCAGCGACTCGGAGGTGAAGAAGTCCGGGGCTCCGTGGGGTCCGTAGAGCACGCCGATGGTCCACTCGGAGTGGTAGCTCGGGACGAGGTCGCGGGGCGCCGCCTCGGGCTCTCGCGGCGGAGCCTCTTTGGCGATGTCGAGCACGTCCCCGGGTCGCAGCGTCCTCCCTGCGTGCCCCCCGAACTGTCCCAGGGCGAAGGTGCTGCGGCTCCCGAGATAGACGGGCACGTCGATCCCGTGGCGCACGGCGAGGTAGGTGCGGCATCCGGACATCGCGCGGCCCAGGCGCAGAACCTCTCCCGCACGAACGTGGATCGGCGTCCAGAAGGGCGCCTCTCGCCCGTCGGCGACCGGGGACTCGAGGACCGCAGAGCAAGGCGCTCCGGTGAGGGCGATGACGGCGTCCCCGTGGAACCGGAGCGTGGGGCCCTGGAGGGTGCACTCGAGCCCCGCCGCGCCCAGCTCGTTCCCGACGATGCGGTTGCCCACACGGAACGCGTAGTCATCCATCGGACCAGAAGGGGGCACTCCGATGTTCCAGTAGCCGACGCGCCCGGGGTAGTCCTGTACGCTGGTCTGCGTTCCGGGCTCGATGACCTCGATCTCCGCAGGGTGGAACTCGAGGTCGTCCAGGAAGCGCGTGGAGACGCCCCCCTCGCGGAACGCCGGACTGGCGACCACGTGCCGCAGGTACTCCAGGTTCGTCGCGATCCCCTGGACGCGCGACTCCGCCAAGGCCGCGGTGAGGGCGCCCAGCGCCGCGTTGCGGTCGTCGCCGCGGACGATCACCTTGGCGAGCAGAGGATCGTAGTGCGCCGTCACCTCCGTCCCCGTGTCGACCCAGCCATCGACCCGGACGCCCGCCGGGAATCTCACCTCCGTGAGCGGCCCGGGAGAGGGCTGAAAGTTGCGCAGGGGATTCTCCGCGTAGAGGCGCACCTCGATCGCCGCCCCTGCCGGCGCTCGCGCCAGGACCGCCCAGTCGAGGGGATCTCCCGAGGCCACCCGGAGCATGCACTCGATAAGATCGAGGCCCGTCACCATCTCCGTCACCGGGTGCTCTACCTGCAGGCGCGCGTTCACCTCGAGGAAGTAGAACTCGTCCCGCTCGGCGTCATAGATGAACTCCACCGTACCCGCCGAGCGATACTGCACCGCCTCACCGAGGCGCACCGCCGCGTCGAGCAACGCGCGGCGCGTAGCGGCGGGCAGGTGCGGCGCCGGGGTCTCCTCGATGACCTTCTGATTGCGCCGCTGGACCGAGCAATCGCGCTCCCCCAAGGCGACCACTCGCCCCTGCCCGTCACCGAAGATCTGCACCTCGACGTGGCGCGCCCGCGTAATGCAACGCTCCAAGAACACCCCGCCGTCCGCGAAGAACTGCTGACCGAGCCGCTGTACGCTCTCGAAGGCGCTCACGAGCGCCGGCTCGTCGTCGCAGCGGCTCAGGCCGATGCCCCCGCCGCCAGCCGTGCTCTTGAGCATGACTGGATAGCCGATGCGCGCCGCGTGCGCGCACGCCTCCGCGACGCTCGTGAGCAGCCCCGTACCCGGCGTCAGGGGCACGCCGCTCTGGCGCGCGATCTCCCGCGAGCTGTGCTTGAGCCCAAAGGCCCGCATCTGGCTCGGCGTAGGGCCGATGAAGGCGAGCCCCGTGGCTTCGCACGCCTCCGCGAAGTCCGCGCTCTCGGAGAGGAAGCCGTACCCCGGATAGATCGCCTCCGCGCCCGTCTCTCGGGCAGCCTGCAGGAGCGCGTCGGCGCGCAGGTAGCTCTCCGACGCGGCGCTGCCCCCCAGCGGCACGGCGACGTCCGCCTGCGAGACGTGCGCGCTGCTCCGGTCGGCCTCCGAGTGGACGGTGACGCTCCTCACCCCCAGCCGGCGCAGCGTGCGCAGGGCCCGTACGGCGATTTCTCCACGATTTGCGACGAGAACGGTCTTGAACATCGAACTGACCCCCAGCGGCTCGGTTGCTACTGGCTTGTATCCAACTCACGGTTTCTCTGCGGTTTCGCGCGCTCGACGGGACGATGCCGTCGCGCTGGGTGCCCTCGAGGGCCATCCCCGACGACTGTCGTCGAGGGCCGCGCCTCGATGCTTGCGCTCGGCGCGTTCGGTGCAGCTCCGGTACGGCTCGGCCGCGGATCACGCCCGCGGATCACGCCCGCGCGCGCCCCCCTCGGCGCCCGCGTCGTCCCTCAGAGCTGCAGCTGCGCTCCGATCTGCAGCATGTTCACCGGATCCGTGGCTCCCCCCGCGTCCAGGTAGCGGTAGTTCAAGAACCAGCGGTGATTGAAGTCGTCGATGATGTAGCCGAGGCCGAAGTCCGCCACGACGACGCGGTTCTGCTCGTAGTCACCGACCTGGATCTTGGCGAGCGGCTGGAGCTTGCCGTAGCCGACCTTCTCCGGAGTGAGCCAGCTGACGCCGACCAGGTAACTCGTCCCCTGCACGGGGCCGACCACGCCTCCGCCGAAGTTCGTGGTCCCCTGGTTCGGGACGTAGTCGGCGCCGGTGTTCTCGTAGTTCCAGTAGCCGCCCTCGAGGGTGAACGTCCCGCCGCTGCCCAGGTTCTTCTCGAAGAGCAGATCCGCGGAGAACGCGAGGAGGTCGTTGTCGAGCTCGACGTCCGGATCACTCCCCGGCGCCGGGTCCACCCCCTTCTGGGCTTGCACCACTGCGCCGATGGCCAAGGTGTCCTGCGCGCCGTAGTAGGTGCCGGACGTGTAGTAGTAGTTCTCGGGATCGAGCAGGTTGAGCGTCGCTCGCGCAGCGACCCGGGCGTTGCCGATCGTGGCGGCGGCCGTCTCCACGTCGCCGAGGGTCGAGCGCGCCGGCGGATGCAGATCCACCACCGACACGTGGTACTTGAAGAGCCCTCCCGCCACGAGGCCCCAGGCTGTGACCCCTCGATCACGACCAGCGATGTCGAAGGGCAACGTCTGCACGGCGATCGGCAGGTTCCAGCCGTTGTTGTAGAAGGGGCCGTTGAAGTTGTTGCGCTCCATCGCCGGGATGTGCTGCCCGATCCAGACTTGGAGCTCGTCGGCGACCTTGACCTGAACGATGGCGTCGAGGATGTCGACGCTCCCGTCGGTGATCTCGAGGTTGCCCGTGAACCCGATGGCCTCCGTCAGCTGACCGCTGAAGTAGGGCCGCACGTTGAGCTGGCTGGCGACCCCGTCGTCGAGGCGGAGCACCGCCCCGTCCGCGCCCGGATCGTTGAAGACCAGCGCCGTACCCGCGCGGATCCCCATGCCGACCTTCAGGCTGGGAGCGGACGTCTCTGGCTCTGTCTCCGGCTCGGCGGTCGCCTCCTCCGGCTCCACGGGGCGCGCCGCAGTCGCGTCATCCCCTGGCGGAACCGTCGCTGCAGCCGCCGGCGCTGGCGACTCGGGCGCCATCGGCGGCGCTGGCTCACTCGGCCCCGTCGTCTCCTCCCCCGCTGGCGTAGCCCCCGCCCCCTCCGCCGCCTGCCATCCGGTCTCTCCTACCGCGTCCTCCTCCTGGGCGCCCACGGCCCGCGGCATCACCACCAGGCTCGAGCTCGCCGCGAGCAGCGCCGACAAGGCGACACCCGGACCGATCCTCCGCCCACGCAACCTTTCCAACGATTTCATCACAGCACTCCTTTCCTCGCCAACAGCTCCTTCGGCACTCGCAGCGCTCACGTCGGCTCAGCCACGTCAACGGTCGAGCACCGAGGTTGAGGCCAGGCTAAGGGGCCCAGGTTTCCTTACGGTGTCTCCGTTGTGTTGTATCCAAGTTCTCGCTCACCATTCACGATTGCCGTGTTGTGAACACGGAAAGCTACCATCACCATCACAAATAGATCACACAGAGATCCCCGGGACGCAGGAAACGACGCCGCAGCACCCGCACCCACGGCGCGGCGCGGCGCGGCGCCAGGCCCCCCCCACAACGACGACGAGCCCCGCTGCGCGGGCTGCCTCGGGGCTCCTGCGGGGCGCCTCGGCGTCCGGCGTCTCAGACGACGCTTCAGACGGTCAGGTAGCGAGCCACGAGCCCGTCATCGAGCTCGTCGATCGTCCCCGCCGCCATCGAGCGCCCGCGGTCCAAAATGGAGAAGCGCTGCGCCACCCGCCGCGCGAACTTCAGCTTCTGCTCCACGACGAGCACCGTGAGCCCCTCCTCCCGATTGAGCCGGATCAGCACGTCACCGATGTCCTGGACCACGTTCGGCTGAATGCCCTCCGTCGGCTCGTCGAGGATCAGGAGCTTCGGCTCGAGCATCAACGCGCGCCCGATGGCCAGCTGCTGTTGCTGGCCCCCCGACAGGTCTCCTCCCCGGCGACGCAGCATGGTCTTCAGCACGGGAAACAGCTCGAAGATGCGCTCCGGCACCTCCCGCCCAGCGCTCCGCCGCCCAGCGCCCTGGTTCCCAGCGCGCCGCCGACCGATGAGCCCGAGCCGGAGGTTCTCCTCCACCGTGAGCTGCGGAAAGATCTCGCGCCCCTGGGGCACGTAACCGATGCCGAGGCGCGCCCGCGTCTCCACGGATTTGCGGGCGATCTCCTGCCCGTCGAAGGCGATCTGCCCGCCAACGCTCGGCACCAGCCCCATGATCGCGCGCAGCAAGGTCGTCTTGCCCACGCCGTTCCGACCCATCAGGCAGGTGCACTCGCCGGCGCGCACCTCGAGGTCCACCCCCCACAGCGTATGACTCCCCCCGTAGAATTGGTCCAGCTTGGTGACCTTCAGCATGACTCCCCCAAGTAGACCTCCACGACGCGTGGATCCCGCTGCACCTGCTCCATCGACCCTTCCGCCAGCACCCTCCCCTCGTGGAGCACCGTGACGCGGCGGGCGATGCTCCGGACGAAGTCCATGTCGTGCTCGACCACGACGACCGTGTGCTTCCCGGCGAGCCCGTCGAGGAGCTCGGCCGTGCGCTCCATCTCCTGATGGGTCATGCCCGCGACGGGCTCGTCGATGAGCAGGACCCGCGGCTCCTGCGCCAGGAGCATCCCGATCTCGAGCCACTGCTTCTGACCGTGGGAGAGCGCCCCCGCCTGGCGCCTCGCGTGCTCCACGAGCCCGATGATCCGGAGCACCTCGTCGATGCGATCCCGCTGCTCGCCGCGGAGGGTCCGACACAGGTTGCCGAAGACCCCCTTGCCCCCGGCCAAGGCGAGCTCGAGGTTCTCCGCCACCGTGTGCTCCGTGAACACCGTGGGCTTCTGGAACTTCCTCCCGATGCCGAGCCGAGCGATCTCGTGTTCGGAGAGCAACGTCAGCTCCCGCGGGTCGCCCACCAGGAACACGCTGCCGCTGTCGGGGCGGGTCTTGCCCGTGATGACGTCCTGGAGCGTCGTCTTGCCGGCGCCGTTCGGCCCGATCAAGCAGCGCAGCTCGCCCTCCTCGAGCAGCAAGGACAGGTTGTTCAGCGCCTGGAAGCCGTCGAAGCTGACGGAGACATCGTCCACGCACAGCAGCACGCCCCGGGAGCGGACGTCGTCGTAGCGCGCGGGGTCCACGGTGCGGGAGGCCTGCTGCCGCTCCTGCCCTCGCTGGGTCCTCCTGGTCGTCGTCGTCATGGCCGCACCTCCGCCGAACCCTCTGTGACTACGCGCTCCTCCGCCCGGCGAGTGGGTCCCGTCTGCCGTGGCGGCTCCGCGGCGGCGCGCCGGCCGCGCAGCGGCTGCTTCAGGGCGCCCCCGTAGGCGACGATGCCTCGGGGCACCAGCACCGGGATCACCACGAAGGTCGCCCCCAGGACGTAGAGCCACAGCTCCGGCGCGAGCCCGGTGAAGACGCTCTTCGCGCCGTTCACCACCAGGGCGCCAGCTGCCGCTCCGAACAGGGTGCCGCGCCCCCCCACCGCCACCCAGATCGCCATCTCGATGGAAGCCGCGGGCTGCATCTCCCCTGGGTTGATGATGCCCACCTGGGGGACGTACAGGGCGCCCGCGAGCCCGCACAGCATGGCCGACAACGTCCAGACGAAGAGCTTGTAGCGGAGCGGGTCGTAGCCCATGAACCGGACCTTGGCCTCGTCGTCTCGCACCGCGCGGAGCACGCGCCCCAGCTTGCTGCAGACGAGGTAGCGGCTCCCCAGATACACGAGCAGCAGGGCCGCCCCGGAGATCACGAACAGCCCCGTCTTCGTCGCGGGATCGGACAACGAGTAGCCGTAGATGTGCTTGAAGTCGGTGAGCCCGTTGTTCCCGCCGAAGCCCGTCTCGTTCCGGAAGAAGAGCAGCATCGCCGCGTACGTGAGCGCTTGCGTGATGATCGAGAAGTACACGCCGCGGATCCGCGAACGGAACGCGAAGTAGCCGAAGACGAAGGCGACCGCGCCTGGCACCGCCAGCGCCATGACCACGGCGAAGCCGAAGTTGTCGAAGCCGCGCCAGAACCAGGGCAGCTCCTTCCAGTCCAAGAACACCATGAAGTCAGGCAGAGTGCTGCGGTAGACGCCCGCCGTCCCGATCTCCAGCATGAGGTACATCCCGATGGCGTACCCGCCGAGGGCGAAGAAGACGCCGTGGCCGAGGGACAGGATGCCGGTGAAACCCCAGATCAGATCGATCGCGATAGCCGCGATAGCGAAGCAGAGGAACTTCCCGAGCAGCGGCACGAGGTAGTCGGGGAGCGTCAGCGGCAGCACCACCAGGAGCAGCGCGGCGCAGACGCCGAAGACGGCCCAGCCGCGGCGATCGTGCAGCCGGGCGAAGCGAGCGAGAGTCGACCTGTCCATCACACCTCCGCCGCGCGGCCCCGGAGGGCGAAGAGCCCCTGAGGTCGCTTCTGAATGAAGAGGACGATCAACGTGAGGATGATGATCTTGCCGAGCACGGCTCCGACCATCGGCTCCACGTACTTGTTGATCAGCCCGAGCCCCATGGCGCCGAGCACCGCGCCGAGCAGATCGCCGACGCCGCCGAGCACGACCACCATGAAGGAGTCGACGATGTAACTCTGGCCGAGCTCTGGCCCCACGTTGCCGAGCTGCGACAGGGCGACCCCGCCGAGCCCCGCCACCCCGGAGCCCAAGCCGAAGGTCAGGGCGTCGACGCGCTTGGCGGCGATCCCCATGCTGGCGGCCATGCCACGGTTCTGCGTCACGGCGCGGATCTGCAGCCCGAAGCTCGTGCGATAGAGGAGCAGCCCCACGAGGACCACGACCCCGACGGTGAAGGCGACGATCGCGAGCCGGCTGTAGGGCATCACCAGGTTCGGCATCAGCTCGAAGCCGCCGGAGAGCCAGCTGGGGTTCGCCACCGTCACGTTCTGCGCCCCGAACAGCAGGCGCACGGTCTGGATGAGCATGAGGCTGATGCCCCAGGTGGCGAGGAGGGTCTCGAGGGGGCGCCCGTACAGGTGCCGCACGACCAGCCGCTCCAGCGCGATGCCCACCGCGCCGCAGACGAGGAAGGCGGAGGGGAGCGCCGCGAGCAGGTACCAGTCCAGCGCGCCCGGCGCGAAGCCGATGAAGAGGCTCTGGACGACGAAGGTCGTGTAGGCGCCCAACATCAACATCTCACCATGGGCCATATTGATGACGCGCATCAGCCCGAACGTGATGCCGAGCCCCAACGAAGCGAGCAGCAGCACGCTGCCCAAGCTGAGGCCGTAGAACGTGTTCGCGACCAGGTTGATGAGGGTGGTCTTGGTCTCGATGGCGCGCAGCGCGGCGTGGGCCTTCTTGCGGATGCGCCGGTCGGTCTCCAGCAGGCTGCCGTCGGGGCGGGCCGCGACGAGCCTCTCTAGGTCCTCGCGCAAGCTCACGTCGGCGAGGCGGCGCATCGTGGTCACCGCGGCGAGGCGCCGCTCCGCGTCCTCCGAGTGGAGCTCGAGCCGCGCGATGCCGAGGCTCAAGAGGTCCCTGACCTCGGAGTCGCCCTCCTGCTCGAGGGCGCGCCGCATCACCTCCAGGGTCGCGGCGTCCGGGCGCTTGGAGAGCTCCAGGGCCGCGTCGCGTCGCGCCGCTCGCTCAGGCGACGAGAGGCGAAGCCGGGAGACGGCCGGGCCGAGGGCGCGCCGCACGCGGTTGTTGGAGGCGATCGCCCGGAGCGCGCCCGTCGGCGCCGCGGGATCTCCGGTGATGGCCTCCACGAAGCCCTCGCCCGTGTCGATCAGCAGCGCCCCCGATCGATCGAGAGAGAGCTTTTGGATTTCGAGCGCCTGCAGCACGTGGAGCGCCCGCGGGTGGCCCGACCCGGCGATGGACCCCACCGCCGCCGCCACCCGCCCGAAGTCTTCGCTCCCGAGATCGTCGAGCGCCCGCTCGAGCTCCCCGGCGCGCGCCCCGCGTGGACAGAGCGCCACCACGAGGGCGCACAGCAGGATCATGACCGCGTTTCGCATCTTCTCCTCTTCTCTTCTTCTCGAGCGCCGCCTGGTCGTCGCGCCGCCTCCGCGACGACCAGGCA
>JAEWOQ010000587.1 GCA_023460875.1 Pseudomonadota bacterium | reverse complement strand
TGAGCGTCAGGCCCTGGGGGCACGCCCCAGGGTGCAGACGCAGCAGGCTGAGGCGGCGCGCGCCGCGCGCTCACGACGCCTCCAAATGCAGATCCCCGAGCGCCTGCGGGCGGCGCTGCAACACCAGATCGACGAGCGCATCGCCAAGAACATCATCGCCTCGGCGGCGCTGCGCGACGAAGCCATCGAGCTCTTGAAGGCGCTGGTCGATGGGGCGCCGCGTGGGTCGGCGGAGCTGCCAGAGGCCCTGATGCGTCTGGGTGAGCTCGAGTGGGAACGAGCGCGCGAGCTCTTCCTCGCGGAGTTCCGGGAGTGGGAGCGGTCCCCTGCGGACGCCCGCGAGGCGCCGCCGATGCCCGACTACTCGGTCGCTCGGGGGCGTTTTCAGCGCGTCCTGAAGGAGCACAAGAGCTACCGAGACTACGACCTCGCCTTGTACGTCGATGGCGTCCTGGCGCAGGAGGAGGGGCGAGCCGAGCAGGCGCTGCGACGCTTCAATCTGATCCTGTCCTGGTTTCCGAGGAGCCGCTTCGTCCCCGACGCTCACATGGTGCGGGCCGAGCACGAGTTCACGCAGCCCGCTCCCGACTACGCGCGGGCCCTCGCCGAGTACGAGAAGGTGCTGAGCTTCCAGGGCACGGAGCTCCGCGATCTGGCTCTGTTCAAGAGCGCCTGGACACTGTGGCGCCTCGGGAACCAAGCCGAGGCGGCGAAGCGCTTCCTCACCGTCTTCAAGGACACCGCTGAGGCGGATCGCAGATCGAGCGCGCGGCGGGCAGAGATCGACGAGCTGCAACGGGAGGCGCTGCGGAACCTCGTCACGGTGTTCGCCGAGGACGAGCGCAACACGGCGGAGGACATGCACCGCTTCCTCGTCGACGCCGGCGGAGAGCGCTTCGCCGGGAGGATCGTGCTGGCGCTCGCCGAGACGTTCTACGACCAAGCCCACTACGAGCGGGGCATCGAAGCCTATCGGCTGCTCTTGAAGCTCGAGCCGACGCGCCCGGCGGCGTATCGACACGCGCTGCGCATCGCACAGGGGCACTCGACGATCGAGTCCTGGGGGGCCCTCGAGCAGGACTACCAGGCGGCGATCGCGACCTATGCGCCGCCGCCGCCCCCGGTGAACCCGGCGGGCGCCGCGACGAAGCAGAAGCAGCCATCGAGGCAGGGCGCCGCACCGACGGCTTCCACCTGGCACGCCGCCCAGTCCGCGGCGACGCGTCAGCGTGCGACCGCTGCCATCGAGAAGCAGCTACGGCAGGACACAATCGGTCTGCACGCCAAGGCGCAAGCGGACGAGAGCCGGTCGGAGTTCGAGGGAGCGAAGCGGCTCTACGCGGTGTACTTGGACCGCTTCGGCGGGGACGCGGCCGCCTACGAGATGCACTTCAACGCGGGAGAGATCGACTTTTATCACCTCGAAGACGCGCGCAGCGCCGCGAAGAACTATCTCGCGGCGGTGCGACTGAAGCCGCGGGGGGCGCTCTCGCGAGACGCGCTGTTCAACGCCCTCACGGCGCTCGAGGTGGCGCGCGCGGACGAGTTCGACGCGGCCAAGGCCGCCGGCCGGCCGCCGGAAGAGACCCCGACGGACAAGCAGCTCACGGAGGCCATGGAGCTGTACGTGGCGACGTATCCAGAGGACGCGGCCGTGCCCGACCTGCTCTTCCGTCAGGGCAAGCTGTACTACGACTACGGCGTCTTCGACCCGGCGGTGCGCCAGTGGGGGCTGTTGCTCGAGCAGTATCCGCGCAGCGGCGAGGCCAAGGCGGCGGGCGACCTCATCCTCGACTCGTTCAACCGGGGCAAGGACTACGAGAACATCGAGGTGTGGGCGCGGCGTTTGAAGACGGCGCCTGCCTTCAGCGCCGCCGCCGAGCAGAAGAAGCTCGACGAGCTCATCGTCGGCGCGGTGTTCAAGCAAGGCGAGCAGCTGGCTGCAGCTGGTGCTCACGGACGCTCCGCGCAAGCCTATCTGCGCGCGGCGCGAGAGTTCCCTGGCGAGCCTCGCGCCGCACAGGCCGCGGTGAACGCGGAGGTCGAGGCCAAGCGAGCGGGCGATCTCGCCACGCTGGCGGAGGCGGCGACGCTCCTGGCAGAGAAGCACGGCGATCGGAAGGAGGTGCCCGAAGGGCTCTGGATCGCGGCCACGACCTACCAGGAAATCGGCTCGTTCGCGGAGGCTGCGGGCTACCACGAGCAAATCACCGCGCGCTTTCGGAAGAGCAAGTATCACAAGGACGCCGCCTTCAACGCGGTGCTGTTGCGCACGGCGGTGGGCGACGAGCCTGGCGCGATCCGCGCGGGCGAGGCGTTTCAGCGGGCGTATCCGCGGGACGCGCTCACGCCGGAGGTGACGTTCTTGATGGGCAAGGCCTACGAGCGCGCGGAGAAGTGGCGGGAGGCCGACCAGCTCTACGCCCGCTATGCCCGCAACGCGCCCAACCCGAACCGGCGCATCGAGGCGTGGGTGCGCCTCGCGCTCGTGCGCCGCGATGACCCAGCGGGTCGCGCGCGCGCCTTGGAGCAGGCGATCAAGCTCCACAGGAGCTACCAGCAGAAGCTGGACGACGAGGGGCGCTACTTCTCGGCGCAGGCGCGCTACATGACCGGCACACGTTGGCTGGAGGAGTTCGAGGGGGTGACCATCGAGGGAGACGTGCGGCAGCTCCAGCAGCGCCTCCGCAAGAAGAGCCAGCTGCTCAAGAAGGCGGCGGACGAGTTCCTCTCGGCGTCGAAGATGGGGGTCGCGGAGTGGACCACTGCGTCTCTGTACCAGATTGGTCACACATACGACTCTTTCGCCCAGGCTCTGCTCGAGGCGGCGCCACCTCCGGAGCTGAGCGAGCGCGACGCGGAGGCGTATCGGCAGTCGATCGAGGAGTTCGTCATCCCCATCGAGGAGCGCAGCATCGAGGCTTACGAGAGCGGTTGGCTCAAGGCGGTCGAGCTCGGCATCTTCAACGAATGGACGGCAAAGATGCGGAGCGCCCTGGGGCGCCTCTCCAGCGAGCTGTACCCGCCGCTGGAGGAGGTGGGCTTCGAGGTGCGCCTCGCGAGCACGTCGCCCTTCCCGCCGCTCATCGCGGGGCCGCGGCGTGAGGCGGACGGACGGAGCGCGCCCTACCTCATGCCGGTCTCCGGCCGCGGCGACGAGGCGGACGGCGCTTCAGCGCACGGCGCTGCGACGCACGGCGCTTCAGCGCACGGCGCTGCGGCGGATGGCGAGGTGCGGCCATGAGGTCGGGCAGCGCGCCGTGGCTCCTGGTCGGCGT
>JAEWOQ010000586.1 GCA_023460875.1 Pseudomonadota bacterium | reverse complement strand
CTTCCTCGTCCCGACCAATGATGAGAACCTCGATGATCGAAGTCCTCTCGCGACCTGAAGGGTCGGGAGTCCCCGCGTCAGTTCGGTTGTTCACCGATGCCCTCGTGCTCGACTCGGCCAAACGAAGATAAGTAGACGCGTGTCATACGCCTGGCCACGACTTCACTTCCCAGCTCTTGTACCGCCCAAGCCCGCCCGCGCGCAGCCATCTCCGAACGCTCCGCCGACTCCATCCTGGCAATCGCATGCGCAAGGCTTTCAGGGACGTTGCTGACCCAATATCCGCAGCCGTACTCTTCCAGACAGGACCAGGGCGTACCGCGCCCGGCAATCACCGGCACGCCATGAGCCAGGGCCTCTGCAACGACCATTCCGAAGTTTTCGGTGTGGGAGGGCAAGACCAAGACGTCGGCGTTCGCGAAGAGGGAGGGTTTACTGTCCGAGGTGACCCAGCCTGCAAAGTGAACGCGGGGCCCGATGCCGAGACGTGAAGCTCGGTCCAAGAGAGCCGCGAGGTAGGCGTCGTCGCCGCTGCCAGCGATTTTCAGTGACCAGGGAAGGCCGCCCTGCAGCAGGGCACAAGCATCAAGGAGGTTTTCAAGCCCCTTGATGGGATCGACGCGGCCGAGGAAGAGCAGACGGAGCTCCCCCGGCGCGGGCAGGTGCAGCGGCTCCTCCGGAATTTCCAAGCAATTGGGGACGATCGCCGTCCGGAGGCCGCCCATCCTCGTGCGGGCTTGCTCGGCTTCGGACTCGGAGGTCACATGCAAGACGGCATCCGGGGGTACTCCGAGGCGGCACACGGCCTCCCAGACTCGCTTCGGACCGAGGCGCCGCGTACCGCTCCAGCGTTGCAGCGAACCTCGCGGAGACCACACCAGGGGCCGCCCGGAGAGGCGACAGGCAGCCAGAGTGGGGATGGTGGGGAAGCTATAGACGGCCGTGAGGTGCACCACGTCCGCCCACCTCAGATACTCGGGCAACTTCGCCAGGAGGCCTGGGGACATCGTGTGCCCCACTCTAGGCATGTACTGTACGGTCAGATTGTGTTCGAGGTCGACCTCGGTCGAGGTTGCCACGTCGAGGACCTCGTCGCGACCGTTGGCGTTCGTCGTGAGCACCCGCACCTCATGGCCATGGGCCGCCAGCGCACGTGTGAGGCCATACAGAGAATGCGTCGGGCCGCCGTAGACGTAGGCGGGGTGAAACGAAGGGGTGACGTGAGCAATTCTCAGGGACATGGCCATTGCCGGACCCGGGGGAGTGTAGGATGGTTCGGGCTTGCGGGGGTCTCGAGCGCCCTCGCTGCTCCAGTCGGGGACCCATGCACGTCCTAGCCATAAACCAGTTCTATGCGCCAGACCACTCGGCCACCGCCCAACTTCTCACGGAGCTCTGTGAGGACATGGCGCGCGCTGGCGACCGGGTCACAGTGGTGGCGAGCCGTGGCTCGTACCTCGGCGGCGAACGGTGGCCCGGGCAAGAACGGTTCAATGGGGTCGATGTGATACGACCGCCATCCACGAGCTTCGGGAAGGCCACGCTGCTCCACCGCATGGGAGACTACTCGAGCTTCTGGCTCGGGTCCGTAGCTGCAGCGCTCCAAGGTGATCGACCGGACGTCGTGCTCGCCCTCACGACGCCACCCATGATCGCGGCAGGCGGCGCCTTGACGGGTGCGCTGCGGCGAGTTCCGTTGGTCACATGGGTCCAAGACGTGTACCCAGACATCGCAGGAGCGTTCGGCGTCCTGAACCCACGTTCACTCCCGTACCAATTGCTCGCGCGGCTGATGCGCGAGGCCCTCCGAAGGAGCTCCGCGGTCGTTGCGCTCTCCGCAGGCATGAAGGAGCGCTTGAGGAACCAAGGAGTTCGAGCGGCGGCCATCGAGGTCATCCCCAACTGGTCGGACGGCGCGCTCATCCGGCCCATACCCAAGGCCGAAAATTCGTTCCGAAGGGAGCATGGACTCGGCGATCATTTCGTGGCGATGTACAGCGGAAATCTTGGGGTGGGCCACGATTTCAAGACCTTCGTGGCGGCCGCTCGCATCCTGAAAGAGACGTGCCCGCGCGCTCTGTTGCTATTCGTCGGTGATGGTTCGCGCCGCGCCGAGGCCGAGCGGGTCGCCGCGGGACTTCGGAACGTGCGCTTCTTACCGTATCAGCCGAGGGACCGGCTCGGCGAGAGCTTGTCGGCAGCAGACCTCCATTTGATCTCCCTTCGCGAGAATCTCGACGGCCTTCTCGTCCCCAGCAAACTCTACGGCGCGATGGCCAGCGCACGTCCGATTCTATACGTCGGCCCCGCGAGCTGTGAGGTCGCTCGGGCGCTGGCTACCCATGGTTGTGGTGTCGCATTCCGACCGGGAGATGCCGAAGGGGTCGCAGACGCGATTGCCCGCATGTGCAACGATGCCGATGGGACCGAGCGCCAGGGGGCCTCCGCTCGGTCAGCCTTCGAAGCACATTACGAGAGGCGGCTGGCCGTTGCTGCGTGGCGACGGGTTCTTAGCGAAGCCGCGGCCGTGCGACAGCCGCGCTAGGTGTGCCCCGCCAGCTTCGCCGTACATGTCGGACTTCTGGGCACGTCCAGCTCCAGCGGTTCCGATCTCGAAAATGTTACCATGGCTGGAAATCGTAACCCGGGTATGATGGCTTCGGTCAGGAGCGCATGAAGGGTTACGTCGCTGCTTTTTTTCTCGCCATGTGCGTCTGCGCGCTGCTGACGCCCATGGTTCGACATCTTGCGCTCAGGCTCGGGGCCGTGTCCCAGGCGGGGGGGCGGCACGTGCATACACGGGCCATCCCGCGCCTCGGGGGGGTTGCCATCGCGCTGGCGGTGTGCGCCCCGCTGGTCTCGCTGTTCATCGTCGACTCCGGCGCTGCCGTTGAGGTCCGCGCGAACGCCTCGCCAGTACTGGGACTTCTTCTCGGCGGTGGCCTCCTCTGCGTCGTCGGAGCCGTCGACGACGTACGCGGGCTCCGAGCCCTTCACAAGCTCGGTCTCCAGGTCCTGGCAGCCCTCATCGCTTACGCGTCGGGTCTTCAGATCGACGAGTTGTACTTGCCTCTGGTCGGCTCTCTACCGATGGGCGTCTTCGCAGTCCCGGTGACGGTGTTGTGGATCGTGGGCATCACCAATGCGGTCAACCTGATCGACGGGCTCGATGGCCTGGCGGCCGGCGTGGTGTTCTGCGCGTCGGTGACCAACTTCGTCATCGCCGTGGTCTCCGGCACCGTGGTCCTTGCCGCGGGCATGGCATCGGTGATGGGGGCTCTCATCGGGTTCCTCTTCTACAACTTCAACCCAGCCCGAATCTTCATGGGGGATTCGGGGAGTTACTTTCTCGGCTTCATGCTCGCGACCACAGCGATCGCCGGAACGTCCCAGAAGGCCTCCACCACGGTGGCACTCCTGGGGCCGATGGTGGCGCTAGGGCTGCCCATCTTCGATACGCTGTTCTCGATCCTCCGGCGCGCACTCGAACGACGGCCACTCTTTTCCCCTGACCGGGGTCACATCCACCACCGTCTGCTGGATCTGGGTCTTACTCACCGCAAGGCGGTACTGATTCTCTACGGGGTGAGCATCGTGCTCACAGCAGCCGGGATCGCCATCTCCCTCGATCGTCGCTGGGAGACCGGGCTTGCGCTGCTGGGGTCAGTGATCGTCATGGTCGGCCTCACCCGTTTCGTCGGCTATTTCGAGTACCTCCACGCCCGGCGGCGACAGCGAAGCGGTTTGCGCGATCCTCATACCGAACGCCTCCGCCGGCTCGTGCCATCGTTCCTGGCCCACACGACCGAGATTCGTGACGAAGAGAAGCTATATCGCGAGCTCGCTCGACTTGCGGAGGCGGCACAGTTCGCATACGTCGAGTGTGCCGGGGTCGACGGAGTGTCAGTAGCACGGTGGAGCACCTCAGAGACCTCGAAGCATCGGGATCTGGCTCGTGCCCGGTTCTTCGTGGGGCGGGAGGGCGCGGCGCGTCTGGTCGTGCGTTTCGGCTGGTCGGGGATAATCCCAGATCCCACGCCGGAGCACGACATTCTGCTGCAGCTCGTGGTTGATGCGGTCGAAGCCGCTCTGAAGCGTCTGGGTAGCGCCTGGGCGCCTGCGCCGGAACCGACTACGGACGCGAAGGTCCAGCTGGAGCCCAAGGTCGTTTCACTCTAGGGCGACTCTCTTCCGCACCTACTCGTGGTAAACGAGCCGTATGACCGGCTTCGCCGTGCATCCTGGCGCTGTGTCTCCCTACGAGCGCCTACGCGACGTGGCGGGAGGGCGCCTCCGGGCGGCCCACTCGATCGTCTCGGAAGTGCCAGCGTTCTACGGACGCCTCGCGCGCTCGGCTCCGTGCGTGCTCGAGTACGGAGCCGGTAGAGGCGCCGTGTCCTGGGCCATGGCGGCGGCGGGGGCGCGGGTGGTGGCCGTCGACCTCTCCGGCGTGTTGCTCGCGGATCTGGTCGCTCACGGGCGCACGCTCCCGCGGGAGGTCGCCCGGCGGGTGTCCGCGCGCCAGGCCGACATCCGCAGCCTGCGCCTGCGCAGGCGCTTTCCCCTGGTCGTGGCGCCGGAGAACACCCTCGCGCACCTCTACAGTCGGCGCGACCTGGAGGCGCTCTTCGAGGGGGTACGACATCACCTGGCTCCCGGCGGGCGCTTCGTGTTCGACGTGGTGCTGCCTCGGGGGGCGGAGCTCACGGAGGGCTACGATCCTCTGGCGCAGGTGCGCTATCGCGACGTGGAGGACGGCGTGACGCTCGCCGAGCGGCAGTTTCATCCGCGGGAGCTCGAGATGCTCCTGCACTACAACGGGTTCTACGAGGTGCGCA
This sequence comes from Pseudomonadota bacterium, assembly GCA_023460875.1. Classification (GTDB taxonomy): domain Bacteria; phylum Myxococcota_A; class Polyangia; order Polyangiales; family Polyangiaceae; genus NIC37A-2. The sequence goes on along the minus strand of JAEWOQ010000586.1, from coordinate 18,692 downwards.
TGCGCGGAGACTTCACGAGGCGCAGGCCCGACGCCGGCACGCGGGTGCTCGTCGTGGAGGCGCGCCCGGATCGCGGGCACCCCGAGAGAAGCCGAGAACCCACGGAGAGCCGAGCATGCTGACCCAGGTCGAAGCAGGGCCCTACACCATCCGGGGCGTGTCCGTAGGTGGCGTGTACACCTCGCTGTGCGTCCCCGAGCTCGACGCGCTGTTCGACGTGGGCATCGCGCCGCGCTCCTTCGTCGGGCTGGATCACCTGTTCATCAGCCATGGACACGCGGACCACATCGGCGCCCTGCCCGCCCTCATGGGCGTGCGCGGGCTCAGCCGCAAGGGCTCGCCCAAGACCTTCCTCCCCGCCCAGATCGTCGACGACGTGCGGGAGGCCCTCGCCGCCCTCAGCCGCATCCAGCGCTACGAGCTCCAGCCGGAGCTCATCGGCGTGCGCCCGGGGGAGCTCCACGAGGTGCACGGGGATCTCCACGCGCGGGTGTTCAAGACGTACCACCCCGTCCCGTCCGTCGGGTATCAGCTGCTCCGCCGGGTCCGCAAGCTGCGCAGCGCGTTTCGAGGGCTGCCGGGCCCGGAGATCGCGCGGCGCCGCGCGGCGGGCGACGACATCTTCGAGTGGCACGAGCGCCTGGAGCTCGCCTACGCGACGGACACGCTCATCGACGTGGTCGATCACGTCCCCTCCCTGCTCACCTCGCGGGTCTTAGTGCTCGAGTGCACGTTCCTGGACGAACGCAAGGAGCGCGCGGAGGCCCGCTCCCGCTGCCACATCCACCTCGACGAGATCCTCGAGCGGGCCGACGCCTTCCAGAACGAGCGGCTGGTGCTGATGCACTTCAGCCAGATCTACTCCCCCGGCGAGGTGCGCGCGATCCTCCAGCGCCGCTGCCCCCCCCACCTGCTCGAGCGCATCGTCGCCTTCGCCCCTGCCCGCGGGCCCTGGCCCGGGTGATCCATCCATGCGCTTGCCCCCCGTCCTCGCTCACAATTTGCTCTTGCAGGGGGAGCTGCTGCGGGTCGCGCGGCGCTTGACGGACGCGGATATCGACTTCGTGGTGCTCAAGGGTGTCGTACTGCTCCAGCGCGTCTACGGGCGCCTTGATGCGCGCCCCGTCTCCGACAACGATCTGTTGTTTCGCGACGCCGATCTCCCGCGCGCGCTCGCCGTCCTCGGCGAGCTCGGCTACGCGCCGAAGGTGCAGCAGGCGCTGCCGGACGCGCTCGCGGGGGACGCGAAATACGTCCTCGAGCGCCACCATCACGGCCGCCCCCTGTGGATCGACGTCCACACGCGCCCCCTCGTGCCGACGATTCATCGCGCCGAGGAGGAGCCGTTCTGGGAGCGCACGGAGACGTTCTGGCTCGACGACGTAGCCCTGCGCGTCTTCTCCCCCGAGCTCACGCTCCTGCATCTGGTCGCCCACGCAGAGCAGCACCGCTTCTGTGAGCCGCGCATCCTCAGGGACGTCATCGCCGCGTGGAACACGTGGACCGTGGGGCCCACGAGCGACGGAGGCGCTGGCGCTGGCGCTGGCATCGATGAGGCGCGCCTCCTCGGGCTCGCCGCGCGGCTCGGTCTGTGGCACGTGCTCGACTTCATGCTCACCGCGGCGGCCGAGCTCGGGGAGCTGAGGACGCCGGCCCCTCTCCTGGGCTCCCCCCGCGCGCGTCGCCTCGCCAAGCTCCTGCCCCCGTCGCGCCTCCTCGAGCCGGCCGCGCCCTACGGAGCGGAGTTCTACAAGCGCGGTTTGGCGACGCTCCTGCTCTGGGAGCCCGACCGCGTCTTCGCGCAGCTGCAGAAGGACGTCCTGCCCCCGCTCTCCAAGCTCGCGGTGATCTACGACCGCCCGGAGAGCCCCGTCCTCTACCTGCGCTACGCCACGCGCCCCCTCCGCCCCTTTGCCCGCCTGCTCGGCTGGCGACCGCCTCCCCCGGCCGCTCGAAGCGACGGGCACCCCGCCATCGCCTCCCCGTTGGACAGCCACTCCCCTCACGGTTAGGTCAGCACCATGTTCGATCGTAGCGCGCGCATCTACGTCGCAGGACATCGCGGCCTCGTCGGCTCCGCCCTGGTCCGTCGTTTGGAGCAGGAGGGGGCCAACGACGTGCTCACCCGGACGCGCGGTGAGCTCGATCTCACGGACGCCCGCGCCGTGGAGACGTTCTTCGCCGACGCGCGACCGCGCTACGTGTTCTTGGCGGCCGCCAAGGTGGGGGGCATCCACGCCAACCGGAGCCGCCCCGCGGACTTCATCGGCGAGAACCTACGCATCCAGTGCAACGTGCTCGAGGCCGCGCAGCGCCACGGGGTCGACAAGCTCCTGTTCTTGGGCAGCTCGTGCATCTACCCGAAGCACGCTCCGCAGCCGATGCGGGAGGAGCACCTGCTCACCGGCCCCCTGGAGCCCACCAACGAGCCCTACGCCATCGCCAAGATCGCGGGCATGGTGATGTGCGAGAGCATGAACCGCCAGCACGGCACCAGCTTCATCGCCGCGATGCCCACCAACCTCTACGGCCCCGGCGACAACTTCGATCTCGAGTCGGGGCACGTGCTGGCGGCGCTGATCCGCAGGTTCCACGAGGCGAAGGAGCAGGGGAAACCAGCGGTGGAGCTGTGGGGGACGGGGCGCCCGCGACGGGAGTTCCTCCACGTGGACGATCTCGCCGACGCCTGCCTCTTCCTGATGGACCACTTCGAGGCCGCGCCGGGCCGCTACTTCCTGAATGTGGGCACAGGCACCGACCTGACGATCCGCGCGCTCGCGGAGACGGTCCGCGACTTCGTCGGCTACACCGGCGAGATCACCTGGAACGCGGACATGCCCGACGGGACGCCGCGCAAGCTCCTCGACGTCTCGGGCCTCGCGGAGCTCGGCTGGCGCGCGCGCATCCCCCTGAGCGAGGGGCTCCGCACCACCTACGCGTGGTACCAACGCCACGCGGCCCGCGGCTGAAAGGCCAGCGCCCGCTGCTGGAGGGGCTAGCGCCCGCTGCCGGAGGGGCCAGCGCCAGCGCCTTACTCCCCCCTGCGGGCAGGCTGCGCCGTGCGCCGCCTCTCAGCGGAGCAGCTCGAGGAGGTCGTCCCGGGTGAGGCCGGAGGCGGCGCCGCCTTCGGCGAGGGCGGCCTCTTGGAGGGCGCGCTTACGTCCCTGGAGCTGGAGCATACCCTCCTCGATCGTGTCCTTGGCGATGAGGCGGTAGACGGTGACGGGGCGCTGCTGGCCGATGCGGTGGGCGCGATCAGCGGCCTGATCTTCCGCCGCGGGGTTCCACCAGGGGTCCATCAAGAACACGTGATCGGCGGCGGTGAGGTTGAGGCCGGTCCCTCCCGCCTTGAGGGACGAGAGCAAGACCGGGGGGCCCTCGTCGGCCTGAAAGCTCTCCACCACCGCGCCCCGATCCCGGGTCGAGCCGTCCAGGCGCAGGAACGGGATGTCCGCCTGGGCGAGCTGCGGCTCGATCAGGTCGAGGAGGGAGGTCCACTGGGAGAAGACGATCGCCTTGTGACCGTCGGCGGCGGCGTCGCCGAGGGCGTCGAGGAGCGCCTCGAGCTTCGACGACGTGGGCGCCTGCTGCCCGGGCACCAGCGACGGGTGACAGGCGGCTTGGCGCAGCCGGAGGAGCGCCTCGAGGGCGGCCATCACGCTGCCGCCCGCCTGGAGCGCCTCGATGACATCCTTGCTCTTGGCCGCGTGGATCGCGCCGTACAGCTCGCGCTCCCGCTCGTCGAGCTCCACCGTGAGCACCACGTCGCTGCGGGGCGGCAGATCCCGGGCGACGTCGCGCTTCAAGCGCCGCAGCAGGAAGGGCTTGGTGAGGGAGCGCAGGCGCTCCAGCGCGGCCTCGGAGCCGCCGCTGATCGGCTTGGAGTAGCGCTCGTCGAAGTCACCGCGGGTGCCGAGGAGGCCCGGATGCGTAAAGCGGAAGACGCTCCAGAGCTCCTCGAGGCGGTTCTCGACGGGCGTGCCGCTGAGGGCCACCCGGAACGCATCTGGTTGTCGATCCGCGAGCTGGAAGGCCGCCGCGGCGCCCTGGCTCTGGGGGTTCTTGATGGCCTGGGCTTCGTCCAACACGATCGTGTCCCAGGGGCGCTCCGCCAGCGCCTCGAGGTCGAGGCGCAGCACCGCGTAGGTGGTGATGGTCACGTCCGCGTCGCCCAGAGCCCGCTTGGGGCCGTGGTAGGTGTTCACCCGGAGGCTCGGGCGGAACCGCTCCACCTCTCGAGCCCAGTTGAACACGACGCTGCGAGGGCACACCACGAGGACGTGCCCCTGCGCCGCGCAGAGGGTCTGCAGCGTCTTGCCGAGCCCCATGTCATCGGCCAGCACCGCCCCGAGCTTCGCGTCCCGCAGGAACGACAGCCAGTCGACGCCCTGCCGTTGGTACGGGCGCAGGTCGGCGCTGAGATCTGCGGGGAGCTCGGCGGTGGGGAGACGCTCGAAGGACTCGAAGAGGGGCCGCAGAGCATCGAAGGCCGCGGGGGGCGGCTGTCCGAGCTCCTCGCAGAGCGGCGCGAGGCGCCCCAAGACGTAGGGCGGCAGCTCGCCGTCCTTGCGCCGCGCGGCCAGGAGATCCGCGATGCGATCCCCGTAACGGTTCAGCCAGTCGAGGGGCAACGGCGCCCAGCCGCCGTCCTCGAGGGGGACCAGATCCAACCCGTGGCGCCAGGCCTGGTACACCGCGCCCACATTGGCGGTGCGCTCTTGGTCGCCGTCCGTCTGCACGAAGGTGACCGAGAACGCCGCCGGATCCAGATCCAGCCGGGCCACCAAGGGGCTCGCGCTGACCACCTCCCGATCGAGCTGGGTCCGCGCGCTCTCCTGGAAGGCGCGCAGCCGCGCCGCGAAGCGCGCCGCGTCATGCCCGTCGAAGTGCACCGCCCTGCCCGGCAACAGGTTCAGCTCCTCTCGGAGCCGGCTGACGATGATCCGCTCCGCCGCGATGTCGCGCCGTGGCATCGGCCCCTGCAGGTGCACGAGCTCGTCGCCGTCCAGTCTGGCTTGGGGCGGATCCCCGTAGACCACCGTGGGCAGCACGCTCAGGGAGTGTCCCTGGGGCGTCAGGTCGAAGAAGATCCGCGGCTTCTCCATGCCGCCCCGCTCAGGCAAGCGCCGGCTCTCGACCGCCACCGGGATCTGCTTCTCGAGCTCGGGCAAGATCGTCGTCACCAGCTCGCCGACGTGGTGTGGCTTGACCGCCCGCCGCAGGGGCAGCCGCTCCAGGCGCGGGCCCGTGAGCTCCACGGCGCCCAGCGGGTGCAGCGTCGTCTCCGAGCGGGCGACGCCGCGGTCCAGCACCTCGTCCACCCGCGGGTTCTTCTGGACGACCACCGCGATCATCTCCCCCTCGTCGAAGATGCGCCCCTCGGGGAGCAGCACCTCCTGGGACATCGTCACGGAGCGCCCATCGAGGCGCACGTCGCGGGCCCCACACAGGGCGCGGAGCACCTTCTCCATGGCCTGGGGCGCCAGCCCCTGAGCTGGGCCACGGCGACCGCTCGCGTCCGTGCGCTGGGCCGCGGAGAGGAACCGATCCGCGGTGAGATCATCGTGAGTCGGCTCGAAGGGGCACTGCCGCCGCGCCACCAGGGTCGAGAGCTGCGCCGCCAAGGGTCGCTCCTGACCGTCGGGAGAGACGACCACCCGCTCGATGGCGAGGCTCGGGCCCGGCCGGCGCAGGAGGCGGTAGCCGAGGTGAGGTGTGAGCTCCTCGGCCTTGGGGAGCCCCTCCCCCTTCGCCTCGGCCTGCTTGGCGGCGATCGCCGCGGCGACGACGTGCTCACAGGGGTCCTGGGCGCTCCCGCAGTCACAGGCCCACTCCGCGTCGAGGGGATACAGCACCGCGCTCGGGGCGATCGCGCGCCCCGGCGCCTTCACCCGGTAGACCTGCTCGTTGTCGGAGCCGTCCTGCAGGGACACCGCGTCGGCGCGCGCGAGCTTCACACCCTTCGCCCAGATCGCCGACAGGGCGGCCTCCTTGAGGGCCGTGAACAGGGTCTCCATGTGCTCGGCGCCGCTCACGCTCTCGCGGCGACCTTGGCCCAGCTATCGCGGAGCCCAATCGTACGGTTGAAGACGGGTCGCGCGGCGGCGCCGTCTGGATCGACCACGAAGTAACCCAGTCGCTCGAACTGGAAGCGTTCGCCCGCGGAGGCCTCTGCCAACGTGGGCTCCACGTAGCACTCGGAGAGGACCTCCAGGGAGGTCGGGTTCAGGTGCTCCAGGAAGTGTTTGTCCTCGTCGCCCTCGGGGTCCTCCGCGTTGAACAGCCGATCGTAGAGGCGGACCTCCGCCTGCACCGCGTGGGCGGCGGACACCCAGTGCAGGGTGCCCTTCACCTTGCGCCCGTCCTTCGGGGAGCCGCCCCTCGAGTCGGGATCCCAGGTGCAGCGCAGCTCCACCACCTCCCCCGCGTCGTTCTTGATGACCTCGCGGCAGGTGATGAGGCACGCGCTGCGCAGGCGCACCTCTTGCCCCGGCGACAGGCGGAAGAACTTCTTCGGGGGGTTCTCCATGAAGTCGTCCCGCTCGATGTAGAGCTCCCGGGTGAAGGGGATCTTGCGGGTGCCGCGCTCGGGGTACTCGGGGTGGTTCTGGGCCTCGAAGTACTCCACCTCGCCCTCGGGGTAGTTCTCGATGACCACCTTCAGGGGGCGGAGCACGGCCATCATGCGGGGGCAGTGGGCGTTCAGATCCTCGCGCAGCTTGTGCTCGAGGAGCGCGACGTCCACCTGGTTGTCCCGCTTGGCCACCCCGATGCGCTCACAGAAGGCGCGGATCGACTCGGGCAGGTAGCCCCGGCGGCGCATGCCGGCGATGGTCGGCATGCGCGGATCGTCCCAGCCGGAAACGTGCTCCTCGTTCACCAGCAGCTGCAGCTTGCGCTTGCTGAGCACCGTGTAGGTGAGGTTCAGCCGCGCGAACTCGATCTGACGCGGCACCGGATCGAAGCCGCCCACGTGCTCGAGGAACCACTCGTAGAGCGGCCGGTGGTTCTCGAACTCCAGGGTGCACAGGGAGTGGGTGATCCCCTCGAAGGCGTCCGAGAGCGGGTGGGCGAAGTCGTACATCGGGTAGATGCGCCATGTGTCGCCCGTCCTGTGGTGGGCCGCGTGACGGACCCGATAGATGAGCGGATCGCGGAGGTTCAGGTTCTTGTGGGCCATGTCGATCTTGGCCCGCAGCACCGCCTCGCCCTCCTTCAGCTCACCGCCCCGCATCTTCTCGAGCAGCGCCAGGTTCTCCTCGACGCTGCGATCGCGGAAGGGGCTGTCGACGCCGACCTTGTAGTAGTTCCCGCGGTTCTCGCGGATCTGCTCGGGGGTCTGGCTGTCGACGTAGGCGAGCCCCTTCTTCACCAGCGTGACCGCGCACTCGTAGAGCCGCTCGAAGTAGTCGGAGGCGAAGAAGAGCCGATCCTCCCAGTCGAAGCCGAGCCAGCGCACGTCCTCCTGGATGACCTCCACGAAGTGCGCCTCCTCGGCGAGGGGGTTGGTGTCGTCCATGCGCAGGTTGCAGGCGCCCCCGGGGGCCTTCTCTGCGATGCCGAAGTTGAGGCAGATGGCCTTGGCGTGGCCGACGTGCAGGTAGCCGTTGGGCTCCGGCGGGAACCGCGTCTGCAGGCGCCCGCCGTTCTTCCCCGCGCGGAGATCCTCGTCGACGATGTCGGCGATGAAGTTGGGGGCGGCGGAATCGTCGCGAAGCCGCTCTCCGGGCTCGGAGGCGGCCTTCACTGAAGCGTCGGTCATGGGGCTCGGAGAATGCTTCAGCCCGGCAGTGCGGGCAACCGGCGGGCATTGGCGGGCAACCCGCGGGCTTAACGGAGGGCCCGACGGAGAGGGCCCAGGACGGAGAGGGCCCAGGACGGAGAGGGCCCAGGACGCCCCGCGTTCCTGGCTCCCCTCCGTTCCTCATCGCAGGGAGCCCGATGGGTTCGGTCAAGTCCGGGCTCTCGGGAGAGCCGCCCCGCGGCAGCGGACGCGCGGCGGGCGCAGGGTGGAGCTCCCCCGGGGTTCACTTCGCCAGCTCCGCCCCGAGGTTGTCGAGAGCGGCGTTCATCCCGGCTGTTGTTCCGACGACCATGTCCTCGCCGACGAACGAGGCGACCTGTACGGTGACCGTGAGCCGTGAGCCATCCGTCGTCGGCGCGATCTCCCAGGTGACCATCGACGCCGCGAGCCGCTTCTCCCCAGCCGTGATGACCTCGCTGTAGACGATGCGCGAGCCGTCGACGATGTCCACGTAGCGGACCTCCCCCTCGTACTGAGGGGCGCGCTTGTCGCCGCAGCGATAACGATCCGCGCCGCCCACACGGAAATCGTCCTGCGTATAGATGACCACCGCGGAGTCCGAGGGTGCGCTCCAACGCGCGCGCGCCTCGACGTCGACGTAGGTCTCGAAGACCACGTCGGGCGTCGCAGCGTACTCACGCTGGAACGTCAAGGTCTCGTGGCGCACGGGAGGCTCGCCGACCCGTTGTGCGAAGCGCGCGTCCAGCTTCGTGATCTGGCTCGCCATGCCCTCTTGCTGGCGCTTCGTCCACTCGGCGTCGTGCAGCCTGTGGAGGCTGATCACCATGCGTACGCTGCCGCCGACGACCGCGAAGTCCACCTCAATTCGGCTCTCGTAAGGCGCGACGCCAGGGATGAAGTCGAAGACGCTCGTGAGGACGAGGCGCCGGTGAGGGACGACCTCGCTGAACGTGGACCGCACCCCGTGTGAAGGCGGCTGGCCCATCTGCTTCATCGCCGCGATCATCTCTGGTGAGTCGGCGATCATCTCGTAGCGGAGCGTGCCCCCTACGCGCGCGTCGATCTCCTCGACCTCGGCGCGAAATCCCTGCGGCCCCCACCAGGACTCGAAGCCTTCCTTGGTGGTCCAGAGCTCCCACACGTCGTCGATGCTCGCCTCGTAGGTCCGCTCGATGACGATCTTCGTCTGCTCGTCCTCTTTGCTCATCGCTTCTTGCTCCTTGGAGAAACTCCGTCCCGTTGCTTCTTCTGCTTCTTCTCGAGTGCAGCGCCGAAGCGATCGAGCCGCGCCTCCCAGAGGTCGCGGTACTGAGCGAGCCATTCGTCGATCTCTCGAAACGGCTCCGGTTTCAGCGAGTACAAACGGCGTTGCCCAACAGGCCGCATCGTGACGAAGCCCGACTCCGAGAGGATGCGCAGGTGGCGCGAGACACCGGACTGGTGGATGCCGGCCTTCGCGACGACATCGCCGACCTGCTGCTCTCCCTCGCGAAGGGCCTCGACGATGCGGCGTCGCGTCGGATCGGCGAGGGCCTGGAAGACATCGAGCTGCACGCCTCTGCATATACACGACTGCGCATATTTCGATCAAGGGAAGCGCCACATGCGCCCGCCTTTGGCGCGGCTCCTGCCCGGCGACCACTCGCCCGGGGCCTCTGCCTCAGCTCGAGGACCGCGTCTTCACCTGGCGGAAAGCCGGGGGGCTCCCCATGGCCAGGGGCACCGGGGGGAGCCGGGTCTCCTGATCAACCGGCGGTTCAGGGAGGCGAGGGCTTCTCGGCCGGAGACGTGCGGGGAGCCCCCCTGCGCGTTACAGAGCGCAGGAGGCGCGGGTAGAAGTACGCGAGGGTGCCGATGCGCGCGACGTAGTGGACGTGGAAGGCCGCCCAGAGGCCGTGGTTGCCGAAGGGGCGGAGGAGCCACCAGGCGCCCAGGAAGATCCCGAAGGCGATGACCATGGCGGTGCGCATGTCCGCGGTGCGCGTCGCCCCGATGAAGATGCCGTCGAGCTGGAACGCCCACACCCCGAGCAGAGGCGCCAGCGCCGCCCAGGGGAGATAGGTCATCGCCGCGCCGCGGACGGACTCGTCCACCGTGAGCAGCTCGACGAGCCGCGGCCCGAGCAAGAACGCGGCGGCGGACAACAGCACCGCCACCCCGACGGCCCACCCGGTGGTCATGCGCGCCGCCGCGACCAGCCCCGCCCGGTGCGCGGCGCCGATCGCTCGGCCCACGAGGGCCTCCGCCGCGAAGGCGAGCCCGTCGAGGAAGAACGCCGACAGCGACAGGAAGTGCAGCAGCACGGCGTTGGCTGCGAGCACCACATCACCCTGCTGGGCGCCCTGGGTCGTAAACCAGACGAAGGCCGCGAGCAGGGCGAGTGTGCGGATCATGATGTCGACGTTGACGCCGAGGGTGCGCCTCAGGCGGTCTCCCTGCAGCAGGCTCCGCAGGGACCAGCGCCCCGGCAGACGCCGCACGAAGCGCAGCGCCACGACGAGGCCCACTGCCGCCGCCACCAGCTCCGCCATCACCGTCCCGAGCGCGATCCCCTGCACTCCCCAGCCGAAGACGAGCACGAACAGCACGTCGAGGATCATGTTGGTGAGGTTCAGCACCAGCTGCAGCACGAGGCCGATGTCCGTGCGCCCGAGCCCGATGAACCAGCCGAGCAGGGCATAGTTCGCCAAGGTCGCCGGCGCCGACCAGATCCGCACGTCGAAATACTCGCGCGCGAGCCCCTCCACCTTGTCGCTCCCCTCGAGGAAGGCGAAGGCCGCCTCGCGGATCGGCCACTGCAGCCCGACGAGCACGACGCCCACGCCCCCCGCCAGGAGCAAGGCGCGCCCGAGCCCCGCGCGCAGCTCGGCGTCGTCCCCTGCCCCGAGCGCCTGCGCCGTGAGCCCCGTCGTGCCCATGCGCAGGAAGCTGAAGGCCCAGTACACGAAGTTGAAGATGAGCGCCCCCAGCGCGACGGCGCCGATGTACGCCGGATCCGGGATGCGACCCATCACCCCCGTGTCGACCACCCCGAGCAGCGGCGTCGACACGTTCGACACCATGACCGGCACCGCGACGGCGAAGACCCGCCGGTGGGTGAGCGGTTGGTGGGAGCGCTGAACGGACATGGGCCCGGGGGCTTGTATCGAAGCCGCCGGGCCCTGACGACCTGGGAAGGCCCGAGCGCCGCCGCCCGACCTCGACACCGGCGAGCGTGGGCGACGAACCGCACCACGAGGTCACCCCGAGCGGGCGTCCTGCTCCGTCGAGAGGTTGACGCTGCTCGGACGACTGGCTCAGTCGTGGTACGGGCTCAGTCGTAGTACGGGCTCAGTCGTGGTACGGGCTCAGTCGTAGTACGGGAGCGAGAACCCGCGCCACAGCCAGCGCCACTCCTCGACCATGTCCTTCGCCGCGTGCTTCATGTCGTGGCCACCGGTCCCGTGGGTGAAACGGTAATGATAGCCCTTCTCTTCGAGGGCAGCGGCCATGGCGAAGTTCGCGTCGAGCCAGCTGCCGAACTGGTTGTCGAGATCGGCTGTCCCGGAGCGGAGGGTGACCCGGAGGGGCTTGGGCTCGGTGTCCCGGATCATCTGGGGGAACTCGTGCGCCGTCCGGATGGACACGAAGCTGCCGGAGTTGGTGCTCACCTTGCGGAAGTTGTCCGGGAAGAACCACGCCACCGTGAACGCGGCAGAGCCTCCCGAGCTGAACCCGGCGATCGCCCAGCCGTTCGGGTCGTCGACGAGGTCGTAGTCGGCGAGCACGTCGGGGATCATCTCTTCGAGGAGGAACCTGCCGTAGCGGTCACTGACCACGTCGTAGTTCTCACTCCGCCCACCTGAGCCCGGGCTGACGAAGAGCACGATGGTGACCGGCATCTCCCCCGAGTGGATGAGGTTCTCGAACATCTGCATCACGCCGATGCCGCCGTACGCACCGACCCCATCCTGAAACACGGCGAGGGCCGCGGGCTTGCCCGCCTCGTACTGAGCCGGCACGAAGATCTGGTAGTCGAAGGTCCACCCCGCGTAGACGGCGGGGCTGGTGAACGTCTGCGTGCTGGAGAGGTGCCCCTTGGGCGCGTCGTCGATCGGTCCGGAGGCTTCGGGAGAGAGAGGGTACGGTCCCGGATCTTCGAACACGCCGTCGCCCTCGTCCCCAGGATCGGCCTGGATCGGAGCGTTGGGATCCGTCTCCTCCTCCGTTCCTCCCGTTCCCCCGGTGTTGGTCTCTCCGCCGCTGGCCATCGACTCGGAGCCCCCCGTGGCCCCGCCGCCACCAGCCGGTGCGCCGCCGGTGGAGGTGACGACGCCGCCCGTGCCGCCGAAGGCCCCGCCGGTGTTGTCCGGAGCGCTGCCCCCGTTGGTCGCGGACTCTCCCGAGCAGCCGCCCCCCGCAAGGGCGAGAGCGAGCGCGACGAGCCTCACGGGAGCGAAAGAGCGACGAAAAGCAGAATAGGACATCGAAACACCTGACCGTTGGATGACGCGGATGCGGGCCGCGCTCGACACACGCCGGCGCGCCCTCGCGGAGGAGCCCGAGCGTCGCCGAGCCCTCGATCCCTACCCGAACGTCTCCCCCGTCCCAGACGATCAAATTCTCCCCACGCCCAGGAATTTTTCGCCCAGGAAGGAAGCAACCCTGCGCCGCTTCAGGTGTTGGCGCTGATACCTTAGGCGCAGGCGCCGCCCGTCAAGCTCGGCCGCTCCCCTGGTAGCCAGCGGCGAGGCTTTCGCGAGCACCAGAGCGGAGCCCCCATGGAACCGAGGTGCACGAAGTCCAGCACACTGGACGGAGTGCATGGAGGCCCACGGCCCTCGCCCCTGGCGCGGGAGCGCCGCAGGCGCAGTGTGGGTACTTGAGCACCGGAGCGCAGCGCCCCACTACTATCGCTCCCGGTACGACCACCTTGGAGCAGGCCCATGAATGACTTGCACGAAACGATCCACCGAATCGTCACCCTCGGAAGCGTGACACCGGAGGGCATAGGCCGGGCTACGGGTGTCTCGCTCTCGAAGAAGAAGGAGAATCCTTCGGCTGTGTTCTACGGTGGAGGCCCGGCGGGAGCGATAGAAGACGTACACCTGGCGCTTTCCAAAACAGACCTCACGTGGCACGTCGCATGGACGTACGACGCGAACCGAATGCCTTCCGAGGGGGACCTGGACTTGGGTCGATACGGAGCGCGCGTCACTACGAACATCAACCCCCGGATTCCACCCGAAGGGACCTTCTCGCACGTGTACGACTACATGGGGTTCAGGCTTTTCATTCAGTTCAACACCCGCAGCAGGCGACTCCGAGGCGCCGCGCTACACAAACTCTGACGATTCCGCTTCGGTGTCTCGACCACCCCAAGGGTCACGGCTACCCCCCGCCCGTCCTCGGCCTCACGCCGCCCCCCGCAGGCGCCCCTGCTCCAACACCGCGACGTTCCCCCGCTCCCCGCCGCCTGCGATTGACCCTCCCAGGGCGGGCTCGGGCTCGCGACCCTCGACGCGACGATCCTGACGCTAGATCTGGATCTGGAGCCCGGCGAGAGGCTGGCGGAGGCCATGCGACCCGCTCGCGCTCACTTCGTCGCGCGCCACCCGCCACCGAGCGCCTGGTACAGCGACACCAGCGCGTGGAGCTGCCGCGTCTTCGTCTCGATCAGCTCCAGCTCCGCGTCGAGGGAGTCCCGCCGGGTGAGCAGGACCTCCAGGTAGTCCGCCCGCGCGGATTGGAAGAGGACGTTGGACACCTCCACCGAGTGCGTCAGCGCCTGCACCTGCCGCTCTTGGAGATCGTAGCTCTTGTGGAGGTTCTGGAGGGCCAGCAGCTGGTTGTGGACGTCGGTGAACGCCAGCAAGAGCGAGCGCTCGTACTCCAGCACCGCCTGCACCTGCCGCGCGTTCGCGCTGCGATACTGCGCCGCGATCGCCCTCCGGTTGAGCAGCGGCGCCGAGAGCCGCCCCAGGACACCGTAGGCGAGGGACGCGGGGGTGGCGATGAGGTGCGCGGCGTTGAAGGCCTCGTAACCGACGCCGACGTCGATGCCGAGCGACGGATAGAAGTCTGCCTTCGCCGCCTCGACGTCGAGCTTCGTCGCTTCGAGCTCGAGCCGGGCGCGGCGGACGTCCGGGCGATTCTCGAGCAGCTTCGACGGGAGCCCCGCTCCAGGGTGGACGGGCAGCGGCTCGTCGAGCTTCTTGGGATCCCGGGCCACGCGCTGGGGAAAGCGCCCCACGAGGAAGTTGATCCGGTTCTCCGCGAACACCCGCTGCTGCGCGAGGTCGTAGAGGCGGCTCCTGCTCTTCAGCACCTCCGCCTCGAAGCGCCGCACCGCGAGCTCCGTGACGCGCGCGGCCTCCTTCTGCAGGCGCACGACCTCGAGGGCGTCCTCCTGGATGGCGACGTTCCGCTCGAGGACCTCGATCTCCCGATCGAGCGCGATGAGCTCGAAGTAGGACCGCGCGATCTCCGCCACGATCTGGGTGACGACGAACCTCCTCCCCTCGATGGTCGCCAAATACCGCAGATCCGCCGCCTTCGCCGCGTTGCGCAGCTTCTTCCAGACGTCCACCTCCCAGGAGGCCGCCAGCCCGAAGGAGAACTCCCCGAGGTGCTTCGGCAACCCGAGGTGCTCGTCCACGACACCGCTGCGGGTGTGATGCCCCACCTTCTCGACGCCCGCCCCGGCCTCCGCGCTCACGCTGGGTAGGTACTCGCCCTCCCTCGCGTCGACCTCGCTCCTGGCGAGGATGATCTCCTGGAGCTGGATGTCGAGCTCCTGGTTGTTCTGGAGCGCGAGCTCGATGAGGGCCCGGAGCTCGGGCGCGTCGAACAGCTCGAGCCACTTCTCCGCGGCGGCGCTCGCCGCCTCGTCGTCCCCCTGCCCGACGCGCTCGGGCAGCGTCACGGTCGGCTCGCGAGCGTCGTTCCCATTCAACGAGGAGACGCAGCCCACCATGCCGAGCGTGGCGACCGCCACGAGCCACGTGACGCGCACGCGCAACGCCTCCGCGTCAAACATCGTGGGCCATCGTCTCGGTGAGGGGTTCGACGTCCTCGTCGCGGATGAGCGCCTTGCCGTCCGCGAGCGACCCGAACACGAAGTACAACCCCGGGACCACGATCACCCCGAAGACCGTCCCGAACAGCATCCCGCCCAGCGCCGAGGCGCCGATGGTGCGGTTCCCGATCGCCCCCGGTCCGCTCGCCATCACGAGGGGGATCAGCCCGGCCATGAAGGCGAAGGACGTCATGAGGATCGGCCGGAAGCGCACCTGGGCCCCCTCCAGCGCCGCTTCGAAGATGCTCGCCCCCTGCCGCCGCCTCTGCACCGCGAACTCGACGATGAGCACCGCGTTCTTGCCGAGCAAGCCCACGAGCATCACGAGCCCGACCTGCGCGTAGATGTCGTTGGCGAGCCCCAACGTCTTCAGGAACAGGAACGATCCGAAGACGCCCGCCGGCAACGACAGCACGACGGCCAGCGGCAGGAGGAAGCTCTCGTACTGCGCCGCCAGCACCAGGTAGACGAAGGCGAGCACCACCAAGAAGATGTAGAGCGCCTCGTTGCCCCGGCGGGCCTCGTCGAAGGACAGCCCCTCCCAGGCGATGTCGTAGCCCCGCGGCAGGGTGGCGGCGGCGACCTCCCGCACGGCGTCGATGGCGTCACCGCTGGTGAAGCCCGGCGCGGGGCCGCCGCGGATGGCCGCCGAGTTGTACAGGTTGTAGCGGGTGATCTCGTTCGGCCCCTGCGTCTTCTTCAGGGTCATGAAGGCCGAGTAGGGCACCATCTCCCCTCGATCGTTCTGGACGTACAGGTCGAGCACGTCGGAGGGCATGCGGCGAAACTCCGGGGCCGCCTGCGTGTAGACCTTGAAGAAATTGCCGAAGCGGATGAAGCCCTGCTCGTAGGTGCTGCCGATCAGGATGTCGAGGTTGTCCATCGCCGTCCGGATGGAGACCCCCTTCTGCATCGCCAGCTCGTTGTCGATGACGAGCTCGTATTGCGGGTAGTCGGCGGCGTAGAAGGTGAAGAGCCCCGTCAGCTCCTCGCGCTGCCCCAGCGCCTTCATGAACTCCTGGTTGATCCGATCGAAGGCCTGGTAATCGGTGCCGTTCGTCTTGTCCAAGAGGCGCAGGGCGAAGCCGCTCGCCGCCCCGTAGCCGGGCACCGCCGGCGGCTCGAAGAACTCCACGATGGCCCCGATGTCCTTCGCCTTCTCCTCCAGCTCCTCGATGATCTCGTGGACGGAGTGCTCGCGCTCCGACCAGGGCGTGAGGCTGATGATGCAGGTCCCCGCGTTGGAGCCGCGCCCCTCCGTCAGCACCTCGTAGCCAGCCAGCGAAGAGACGGACTCGATCCCGTCCACCTCCTTGGCGACGATTTGCAGCTGCCGGGCGACGGCGTTGGTGTGCTCCAGGGTCGTCCCGGGCGGCGTCTGGACGATCGCGTAGATCATCCCCTGGTCCTCCCCCGGCACGAACCCCGACGGCAGGACGCGGTTCACGCCGACGACGCCGAGCCCGAAGGCCACCAGCACGCCGAAGGTCACGAGCCGTCGATTCACGATGACCCGGAGCGCGCGCACGTAGCGTCTCGTCCCTGCGTCGAAGGCTCGGTCGAAGGCGTCGAGCAGCACGCGGACGGGGGAGCGACGCCGCGGCCCTCCGTGGTCGTTCTTCAAGATCATCGCGCAGAGCACGGGCGTGAGCGTCAGCGCGACGATCCCGGACAGGACGATGGAGGAGGCCATCGTGATGGAGAACTGGCGGTAGAAGATGCCGACCGGTCCGGTCATGAACGCGACGGGCACGAACACGGCCGTCATGAGCAGCGTGATCGCCACCACGGCGCCCGTGATCTCCCCCATCACCGCCCGCACCGCCGCGTAGGGGGACAGGTGCGCTTCCGCCATCTTGGCGTGGACGGCTTCGACCACGACGATCGCGTCGTCGACCACGACGCCGATGGCCAACACCAGCGCGAACAGCGTGATCATGTTGATCGTGATGCCGAAGGCCTGCATGACGGCGAACGAGCCGATCAACGACACGGGCACCGCCAACGTCGGGATGAGCGTGGAGCGCCAGTCCCCCAAAAAGACGAAGACGACGAGCGCCACGAGCACGAACGCCTCCCCCAAGGTGCGCACGACCTGCTCGATGGACGCGTCGAGGAACGCCGAGACGTCGTAGCTGATCTGGTAGTCCATCCCCGCCGGGAACGTCGTCGCCTTCAGCTCCTCGAGCTTCGCCTTGACGTCGGCGATGACCTCCCGCGCGTTGCTCCCGTAGGTCTGCTTGAGCATGATCGCCGCCGAGGGGTGCCCGTCGAGGTTCGAGTAGATGTCGAAGAACTCGCTCCCGAGCTCGACCGTCGCCAGATCCTTCAGGCGCAAGAGCTCGCCGTCCGAGCTCGCGCGCACGATGATGTCTTCGTACTGCTCGGGTCGGTCGTAGCGCCCCTGGTACACGAGGACGTACTCGAGGGCCTGCGCCTGCTTGCCCGAGGCCTGTCCGAGCCGACCGGGTCGCCCGATGACGCTCTGCTCGTCGATGGCGTGCATGACCTCCTCGGTCGACACCGAGTAGGCCCGCATGCGCTCCGGGTTCAGCCAGATGCGCATCGCGTACTGCCGCGAGCCGAGGATCCGCGTCTGGGCGATGCCTTTGACGCGCCCCAGCTCGGGGAGCAGGTTCACGTTCGCGAAGTTGTACAGGAACTTCTGGTCGGCCGTCTCCTCCGTGCTGAAGAGGTTGACGTACATGAGCATGCTCGGCTGCACGTAGTTGACGACCACGCCCTCGAGCTGCACCAGCGGCGGCAAGCGGCTCATCACCTGATCGACGCGGTTCTTCACGTCGATCATCGCCTGGTGAGGATCGGTGCCGAGCTCGAAGACGACCTGGATCGTGGCCTCGCCGGCGCTCGTCGCGTCGGAGGTGATGTAGCTCATGCCCGGCACGCCGTTGATCGCCCGCTCGAGGGTGATGAGCGAGGACTGCACGAGCACGTCAGCGCTCGCCCCGGGGAGATCGATCGTCACGATCACCTGCGGCGGAGAGATCTCGGGAAACTGCGAGATCGGGCGCGAGCGCATCGCCAGCAGGCCGATGAACACGACCACGAGCGACAGGACGATGGCGAGCACCGGCCGGTGGAGGAAGCGGCTCGTCATTCTGCCGGGACCTCCAGCTTGGCGAACACCTCCGCCGGCTTCTTGTAGTCGGTGACGACGACGCTGCCGTCGCGGACCTTGCGCAGCCCATCGACGAGGATGCGGTCGCCGTCCTCGAGCCCGCTCTCGACCACGAAGAGCTGGGGCAGCTCCGCGGCCACGGTGATCGGGCGCGAGCGCACGAGCCCCTGATCGTCGACGACGAACACGAACTTCTTGTCCACCACCTCGAAGGTCGCCTTCTGCGGGACGAGGAGGGCGTTCTCGAGGGGGACGACCATGCGCACCTTGCCGGTCTGCCCGTGACGCAAGAGCCCCTTGGGGTTCGGGAAGGTGGCGCGGAAGGCGATGTTGCCCGTCTCGTTGTCGAAGTCCGCCTCGATGGTCTCGACGGTGCCCTCCTGATCGAAGACCTGGCCGTTGGCCATGACGAGGCGCACCTTCATGTCCCCGACCTCGCGCCCGGAGGCAGCGTAGTCGAGGTACTGGGCCTCACTGACGTTGAAGTAGACCCACACGGAGTCGTTGTCCGAGAGCGTCGTGAGCGGGTCGCCCTCGTCGACCAGGCTCCCGAGGCGCACCTGGAAGCGCCCCATGATGCCGCTGAAGGGCGCCCGGATCTCCGTGAGCCCCTTGTGGGCCGCCGCCAGGGAGAGCTCCGCCCGGGCCTTCTTCAGCTTGGCCAGCGAGAGCTTGAGCTCGTTCTGGGAGACGATCTTCTGGTCGGCGAGGAGCTTCGTGTTGTCGTACTC